>JAPOYU010000057.1 GCA_026706395.1 Chloroflexota bacterium | reverse complement strand
CGAGGATGATCAGGTTCGCGCGTTTTTCACTAATGCCGCGGTGAACGCCATAAAAAATCAATGGCACAGGCGCCAGCCAAGCGATATTGGGCCAACTTGTACTTATGAGAATTTGTGGACAAAAGCCGAAGATGACCGCGCCAAATAGCGCGAGCCACCGGTTTTTGAACAGCCAATGCAAGTAGATATAGGCTGCGCAAGCCGACGAAAAAATAATTAGGAGATATGTAAGGCTATAGGCATTGGACAGCGGCAGAAACAATTGCAGAGCATTGACTGTAATGCCGTGCGGCAAAACCAGCGGGGTGTACGTCAGCGACACGCCTTCAGGGTAAAAGATCGTGTTGGTGTACAGAAGATCCGCTTGTCCGGCGAACACTTGTTTTAGGTACCAAACATTCCAGAAATAAATAAAGGCATCACAGCAATGTTTCGCCGGCAGCCAGAAGACATCCGTCCGAAAAACGTAGACAATCGTCGGAAATGTCATCACGACCAGGAGAATAATAGCAACAATTATGAAATGGAGATGGCGGCGGATTTTTGCGAGCATAGCCTCACAACTTGTCGTAGGTCTTGTGTAATGCTACTCGCGCTATAGGTGCATTACAATAGCCGGAAAACATGTCGCCATTATCGATTATGTAAGATTTTCCGCCGCTGTGCGTGCCCGTCGGCTACGATTAACTTTGGATATTAACTAGCTGTATCGTTCCACTCTCCGCCACCTCAAAACGAGTCTTATGTCTCAACTGACAAATCACGCGAACTGTGCCATGATCATAGCTGCGCGTGAAGGCAATTCCGGATTCCGTTTTCGATGGCCAATGTCAGGCGAGTTTTCCTTACGATATTGCTTGGCTATCTGGTCGCCGGAGCTCTATTTGCACGATACACGCCCGCCTGGCAAATGCCTGACGAGCCGGCGCATTATAACTACATTCGCCAGGTCGTCGAAGCCGGCTGCTGCCCGCGCATCGAAACGGGCGACTGGTCAAGCGACTATCTAAGCCAGCTGACCAGCGGCCGGTTTGCGCCGGAACTTCTCAGCGAGCTCGACAGCATACAATACGAAGATCATCATCCCCCGCTCTATTACTTGCTGGCGTCGCTCGTCTACCGATTGAGCGGCGGCGACCTGGTTGCCTTGCGTCTCTTCAGCGTGCTGCTCGGCACGGGCCTGGTCGTCTTGAGCTACCTGGTCTGCCGAAGCATCCTGCCGAACAAACCGCATATCGCGCTGGGCGTCATGGCGCTGGTCGCCTTCCTGCCGCAGCATCTGCATATGATGAGCGCGGTCAACAACGATGCGCTGGCGGAGCTGATCGTGGGGCTGGCCTTGCTCTGGCTGCTGCGTTACCTGGAATCGGACGCTCTCCCCATCTGGCAGTTGGGGCTCATCATCGGGCTGGCCTTCTTGACTAAGCTCACAATCTATTTTCTGGCGCTGCCGGCGCTGCTGGCGATCTGGTTGAAGTGGCGCCGAAGCGGCGAGCCAACAAGTAAACTCCTGCGCTCGCTGGCTGCCTTCGCGTTGATGGCCGGCATCATCGGCGGGGTCTGGTGGCTGCGGAACATAAGCGTCTATGGCTTTCCTGATTTTCTTGGCTTGGCGGCGCATGATCGCGCCGTTGCCGATCAGCCGCGCACGGCGGATTACATCGCTCAGCATGGCGCCGGGACATTCGCAGTTGACTTGGCGAGTACGACCTATAAGAGCTTCTGGGGGCAATTCGGCTGGATGGCGCTGCCGCTGGACAATGTGCTCGGCGGCTGGATCTATCGCGGATTCGGACTGCTTCTGCTTGCCGGGATCTCCGGCGCGCTCTTGGCAAGTCGCCGCGACGAGAGTGCCGCTTCGTCCTCGGCCCTGCTCTTGGTCACTGTTCTAATCGTGCTGCTGCAATTCGGCTATTACAACATCGAGTTTCAGCAGTGGCAGGGGCGCTACCTCTTCCCGGCTCTGATACCGATCGCTCTGCTGCTGGTCTACGGCATCGACCATTGGCTGGATCAACTGCCAAGACGCTATCCGCGGCGGCGCTGGCTGACGCCCTTGGGGATGATGTGTCTGTTCGCGCTGGATATGTACCTGCTGTTCAGGGTTATTGTGCCGGGTTTGTCCTACCCCCTCTAAATCTCCCCGGCGGTCAGTGTCTACGCGACCCAAAGCATTAGGGGAGACTTGCCCTCAACCGCCGTCTGCTACTTGCTGACGCGGGTGACGTAGGCCTCGTCCTCAAGATTGATTTTGACGACATCGCCGACATTGATGAACATCGGCGCGCTGACCTCGAAGCCGCTTTCGAGCTTGATCTTCTTGGTCGGGCTGTTGGCGGTATCGCCGGCGACCGCCGCTTCCACCTCGATGACTTCGTACTCCATCGTCTTGGGCAATTCGTAATCGATGATTTCGCCCTCGTGGCTGAGCAGCTTGATCTCCATGCTGTCCTTGATGTAGCGCAGATCATCGCCGAAAATGGCGCGGTTGAGCTGTGGCTGATCGTAGGTCTCGGTGTTCATGAAGGTGACGAAGTCGTCGTCGGCATAGAGGAATTCGACCCGGCTGGCTTCGACGCGGATGTCCTCGACGCGCTCGCCCGAGTTGAAAGTCATCTCGGTGGTGGAGCCGCTGCGCAAGTCGCGCACCGTGATGCGGATGGTGGCTTTGCCGCGTCCGGGTTTGTGATGTCGATACTCGAGGACGCGGTAGAGATTGCCGCTCTCGGTGAAGGTCGTGCCTTTTCGCAGTTGGTTGACATCAATCATCGGGGCTGGATTCCTTGCTCAAGCTCGGCCGTTTCGCAGGCGGCCATTGTAGCAAATGAGACATGAACTGCGTAGCCCGCTAGTCAAGCAAGGCGACCGCTTCAATCTCGACCAGGGCGTCGACCGGCAAACCGCCCGCTTGCACCGTCGTGCGCGCCGGCGGGTCCTCTGGGAAGAACTCGGCGTACACCGCGTTGAACTCGGCGAAGTCCTTGATGTCGGCGAGGAATACGGTCGTCTTGACCACCTTGTCCATGCCGCTGCCGGCCGCTTCGAGAACACCCTTGATGTTGTTCAAGGACTGACGGGTCTGCGCCTGGATTCCGCCCTGGCGCAGGTCGCTGGTTCCCGGAATCAGCGGGATCTGCCCGGCGGTGAAGACGAAACCCTTGGCGATGATGCCCTGTGAATAAGCGCCGACGGCCGCCGGCGCGTTATCGGTGGAGATGACTTGTTTTGGCATGTGGTGATTCCTATGGGCTGTTGGAACACGTTCTAGGATTGTGGTATCTTTATGGTGGCTGTCAAGGGGAAGGACCAGACAATGACGCCAGATGATCACAAGACAACAGCCGAAGTATTAGAAAAGAACGAGGCGGCCGACGCGCCGCCTGGCGATGACGAGCCGACGGAGGAAGACATCCGGTCAAGCATTCGACGCAGCATGCGCCAAGCGCTAGCGGGTGAAACACGCCCAGCCGACGAAGCGTTGGAAGAGATCCGTCGGGAGCTAGCCTCTTATGCCCACGCGCGTCAGGACCACTGAGGACTTTGATAAACAGGTCGCAAGGCTCGCTCGCAAATTCCCAGCAGTGCTTGACGAAGTTGCCGAATTCATCGCGCGCTTACAGAGCGACGATCTTGCTCAACTGCCGGGCCGTAGGGTTCGCCGTATAGGCTATACCGTATATAAGGAAAGACTGCCAAATCGATCCGCGCGTCGGGGAAAACGCGGCGGGTTCCGCGTCTATTATTGGGTCCCGGGTCAAGATCACCTTGTGCTGGTCGCCAATTGTTCCAAGACGGAGCAAGAAAGTATTGTCGAATCTGAATTGCGCCGCATGATCACAGACAATGATTAGATAGGCGCCGCGCCGTCAGCGCTAACCCCGCCTGCCATGGCAGCGCTTGAACTTCAGCCCGCTGCCGCAGGGGCAGGGATCATTGCGCCCGGCGGCGGCGAAAGCCCGCTCCAACTCGGCATCATAACGCGCCACCTGCAGCATCACATTGGCCGGCGGACGGCGCCCCGCCAGTTCAGACGCCATGAAGTTCATCGTCGGGCGGATATGATTGAAGAAGGCGCGATAGCCAGCGCAGAGGTAATTCAAGCCCGGTTCGCCATCGGGCGTCTCGATGAAGCGGTTCTTGGGGCAGCCGCCATTGCAGACGAACTTGACCTCGCAGTCGAGGCAATACTGCGGCAGGGTATCGCGCTTGTCCTGCCCGAACTTGATCTGCTCGTCCATGACCACGATCTCGCTCAGCGGCACATCCATGATATTGCCCAGCTTGTAATCCGGCTCGACATAGTGATCGCAGGAGAAGACATCGCCGTTATGCTCCATCGCCAGCGCCAGGCCGCAGGTCTCATCGAAGATGCAGAGCCCGGGCGGCGCGCCGGTCCAGGCGGCCAGAGCGATATCGAAGATCTGCACGAAGACGCGCCCGACATCATGCCGCACCCACTCCTCGTACATGTCGATGAGGAACTGCCCGTAACCGGCCGCCGTGATCGAGCGGTCAGTGACCTGGTCGCCCTCTTGATAGCCGGTGTCATTGTCGCGCTCGACGATGGGGATGAACTGCATGAAGGCACTGCCGACTTCATCACGCAGGAACTTGTAGACGCGCGCGCCCTGCCCTTCGTTGGCGGCATGCACCGTCGTCAGGATGTTGTACTCGGCCTCGTGCTTTTGCAGCAGACGGATGCCGTCCATGACCTTGTGGAAGGTCGGGTTGCCGCCCTTGTCCACGCGGTAATAATCGTGCACATCGGCCGGCCCATCCAAGCTGACGCCCAGCAGAAAGTCGTTATTCGCGAAGAACTCGCACCAGTCGTCATCGAGCGTGACGGCGTTGGTTTGCAGGGCGTTGGTGATGCGCATGCCCGGGCGCTTGTGCTTCTGCTGATAGCGGACGGCCTGCTTGTAAAAGTCCAGCCCCATCAGCGTGGGCTCGCCGCCCTGCCAAGCGAAGTTGATGTCATTGACCTGCTGCGCCTCGATGTATTGGCGGATGTACTCCTCGAGCAGCGTCTCCGACATGCGGAACTTGCTGCCGGGATACAGCGCTTCTTTGGAGAGGAAATAACAATACTTGCAGTCGAGGTTGCAGATCGCGCCTCGCGGCTTGGTCATTAGGTGGAAAGCGGTGGGTTGGGGGGTGGTGGTCGCTTGCATGGTTGGGAGTATAGCGGATTTCGTGTCAGGGGCACAGAGGGGGCAGAGAAAGCGGTCAGGAGGCGGATATGTTAAACTGAGGGATCGGCTGAACAAAGTCAAGAGAACACAAGATGAGCCTGTTTGATTCATTGAGCAAGATTTCGGAACAGATACAGAGTCAGCGTCACCTGATTACATCAGAGCAGGCGACGATACTTGTCTCCATACAGCCATTCATCCGCGCCCTAGGCTACGATACGCAGAATCTGGCGGAGGTTCAGCCGGAGTACACGGCGGACGCGCATTCGAGCGGGACTGAACGAGTCGATTATGTGATAAAGCGCGACGGCAAGCCCATCATCTTAATTGAGGTGAAGTCGGCAGAAACCGTGCTGAACAAATACCATTGGAAACAGCTACACAATTATTTTGTTGCCCTTGATGTAGAATTTGGCGTGCTGACAAATGGCATTGATTATCGATTTTATACTGACCTCAAGAAACGCCATGTCATGGATGAAGAACCTTTCCTTGCCATTGATATGCGCAACCTCGACCCCTCGCAGATAAACGCGCCCGCAGGATTGAGCAAAT
>JAPOYU010000007.1:41328-43353 GCA_026706395.1 Chloroflexota bacterium | reverse complement strand
GCTTATCAAATGGACAACTTCGCTTGGGCGCCCGATCTCTGGAGCGGCGTCGACGCCATGCGCGATGAAGTCATCGCCGTGTTTGCTGATGATGGCTCAGGAGGCGGCGGTCCATGACAGCGCCGATTCGCGTCACCGTCTGGAACGAATTCTGGCACGAGAATCCCATCCATTGGGAATACGTGCAGCGGTCCTGGATGAGCCACGGCTACAGCGAAGAAAGCGCCATCGAAGAAACCGAGGGCGTCCGCGAAATATACCCCGACGGCATCCACGCCGCCATCGCTGCGCCACTGCGCGAGCAGGGTTTCGCTGTACGCACGGCGACCCTTGATGAACCCGAGCACGGCTTGAGCGATAGGGTGCTGGAGCAGACGGATGTGCTCATCTGGTGGGGGCATGTTGTACACGAACGGTTCGATGATGCCATCGCCGAGCGCGTCTACAGGCGCATCGTAGACGGCGGCATGGGCTTCATCGCGCTGCATTGGGGCGCCGGTTCCAAAGTCTTCCAGAAGCTGATGGGCACGACTTGCGTTTTGACGCCTTTGGTGGGCGGCACGCCGGAAAAGCTCTGGGTGATCGAGCCGGCGCATCCCATCGCGCGCGGCTTGGAGGCCTCATTCGTCATCCCGCAAACGGAAATTTACGGCGAGCCATTTGATATTCCTGCGCCCGACACCATTGTCTTCATCAGTTCCTGGCCTAGCGGCGAAGTCTGCCGCAGCGGCTGCTGCTTTCAGCGCGGGCGGGGGAAGGTATTCTTCTTCCGGCCTGGGCACGAAACTTACCCCATCTATTATCAGAGCGAAGTCCAGCAGGTCATCGCGAATGCGGTGGAATGGGCGGCGCGATCGAGCTAGAGGACTAGTCATGCCACGCAAGCTGGCTTTCACCGGTGGATACAAAGTTGGGCTGGTCGAATACGACGAGCGGCCGCTTGCGCCAGATGAAGTGCGCGTCCAGACCGAATACGCCTCGGGCAAGCACGGCACGCCCCTAGCGATCATGGATGGGCTCAGCGAGCGCGGCCAAATATGGGATGATGAGATGCGCCTCTTCGTTCCTGAGGAAGGAGCGGACGGACGCTATGACTTGAGCGGCGCGCCAGTCGGCACGAGCGGCGTCGGCACCATTATCGAGCGGGGCGAGGATGTCTCGGACTGGAAGGTCGGGGATCGCGTCATCAGCTTTCTGGATGTCAGCGAGACCAACATAGTAACGACTCAGCGAAAGCTGCCTTGGAATGGGCCGCCGCTTTGGCTGGACGGCTGCATCTGGAAATTGGGCGATATTGAGCCGATCCAGGCGCTTTGCTTTGAGCCGGCGTTCGTCGCCTTCCATTGCATCCGCGAATCCAACGTCCGCTTTGCTGACACGGTCGCCGTCATCGGGCTGGGCGCGATCGGTTTGCTGACGGTGCGCATGGCGGCCCTGGCCGGCGCGGAGCAGATCTTCGCCGTTGACCCGCTGCCGAAGCGCCGTGAGCTGGCGCTGGACTACGGGGCGCATCACGCGCTCGATCCTTTCGAGGCGGATGCCGCGCTGGAAATCCACAAGTTGACCGGCGGGCCGGGAGTGGATGTGGCCGTCGAGTTGAGCGCGACATACACAGGCTTGCAAAGCGCGATACGCGCGACGCGCATGGAAGGCACGATCTGCGCCTCGGGCGTCTATCTGGGCGAGGGACGCGGCCTCTGGCTGGGGCGCGAGTTCCACCGCAATCGCCTGACGATGATCGTGCCGCACGGCTGCTTCCTGGGGCACAAACCGCGCGACTACTCGCGCTGGGATGAATATCGCGCTTATGACGCTATCATCAGCATGATGCGGCAGGGCGTGCTGATGGCGCCGGGCTTGATCCAGCCGCTCGTTACGCTGGATGAAGGACCGGCTGTTTGGGACATGGTGGTGAACGAGCCGGCAAAAGTGGTAAAGTTTGGCATACGCTTTTGAGCATTCGGGACAGTTGAAAGGAAGAATCACATGGCGCGCGCAGGATTATCCAGTTTCTCGTTGCATTTG
>JAPOYU010000007.1:0-41266 GCA_026706395.1 Chloroflexota bacterium | reverse complement strand
AAGGAAGAATCACATGGCGCGCGCAGGATTATCCAGTTTCTCGTTGCATTTGCCGGATGCTTTGGGGGATCCCTGGTTTGAATTGGGCGACGGCGGCAAGAGCGTTTCCGGCTCGTTCCGACAGACGCCGACGCTCGATTTGCTGGACTTCCCGGCGGAGGTCGCCGCGCACGGGATCAATTGCGTCGATCTCTGCATTCAGCATATCCCCAACATCGAAGCAGGTTATCTGGCCGAATTGCGCTCCGCCTTCGCAGCGGCGGATGTGGAGTTGTATCAGCTGCTGATTGACATCGGCGAGGTTGGCAGCCCCGATCCGGACGAGCGCAGGGCGGGGATCGCGCTGACCAAGCGCTGGATGGAGATCGCGGCCGAGCTGGGATCGAGCGGCGTCCGTTATGTGCCGGGCGACAGCGCGCCCACGCCGGAGACGATAAGCCAGAGCGGCGAGGCTTTCCGCGAATTGTACGATTACAGTGTGGCCTGCGGTGTGGAGCCGGCCACGGAGAATTACAAGTTCTTCAACAATGAGGCGGCTGATCTATTGCAGGTTCTCGATCTTTCCGAGCGCGATTATGGTCTGGTGGCCGATTTCGGCAACGCCAAAGGCCCCGGCAAATACGATACCTTGTCGAAGCTGATGCCGCGAGCGACGGCGATACATCAATGGGTCGCGATTGATGATGAGGGCATCATCAATAACGAGGATTCGAAGCGCTGCCTGAATATGGCGCGGGACAATGGCTTTGACGGGCCCGTTATGCTTTTGGGCGGGCACCCGTATCAGCAGTACCGGGACAGTCGTGAGCTTTGGGACGCTGTCGACGAGTTGCGTGGCGAAGTGAAGGCCGTATTCGGTGACGATTTCGCCGGCTGAGGCTCAGCCGCCGCGTCACCAAGAAAGGAAACAAAATAATGGTTAGTGCTGCTGTATCTACAGTTACTTTGATGAAGGCGTTGGGCAAACCGATGTACGTGTTGGACGCTGCTAGTGGGCAACAAACAGGCGCTCCGGTGGAGCCGGCGACCATCGACCTGTTGAATGTGCCGGCCACCGCGGCCACGCATGATTTCCACAGCTTCGATCTCAGCGTCTATCACCTGCCGAATATCGAGCTCGCTTATCTTGCCGAGCTGCGCGCCGCCTTTGAAGAAGCCGAGGTAGAGTTGTTTCAGTTGCTCATTGATACGGGTGATGTCGACAGTGTCGATCCCGGCGACCGGAACGCTGGCATCGCTCATATCAAATTCTGGATGGAGATCGCCGTTCAGTTGGGCGCGCGCGGCGTGCGCTACGTCCCGGGTGATGGCGAGCCAACGTCGGAGACGATCCGCTCCAGCGGCGAAGCCTTTCGCGAACTCTTTGATTTCGCCGTAGATCTTGGGCTGAAGCCCGCCACCGAAAATTACCGGCACTTCAACATGAAGGCGGGCGATCTACTCGGTGTTATCGAACACTCAGAACGGGACTACGGCGTGATTGCCGACTTCGGCAACGCCCGCGGGCCGAATAAGTATGAGACTTTGGAAGCGATTATGCCGCGCGCGACCTCGATCCACGCCTGGGTAGAGGTCGACGAAAACGGGGATCTCATCAGCGATGATTTTCAGCGCTGCTTGACGATCGCGCGAGACAACAGCTTTGACGGTCCCATCATGCTGCAATACGGCTACCCGGTTGACGTCTTCGAAAATACGCGGGAAGTCTGGACGCGTGCGGCCGAAATGCGGGAAGAGGTGCGGGCTGTATTCGGCGCCGCGCTGTCGAACGGAGCTTAGCTTATGTCAGCGCCAATTCGCGTAACCGTATGGAATGAATATTGGCACGAGAATCCGCAGCGTCATGCGGATGTGAAGTCGCGCTTGATGAACTATGGGTTCAGTGGAGAACGTCTGATAAACGCGACCGAGGGGGTCCAGAAAGTCTACCCGGATGGCATGCACAAGGTCATCGCCGATCATCTGCGCGAGCAGGGCTTGGCCGTGCGCACGGCGACGCTTGACGAACCGGAACACGGTCTGACGAAAGCGGTGCTGGACGAGACCGATGTCCTGACCTGGTGGGGACACGCCGCCCACGACCAGGTCAGCGATGAGATCGTCGAGCGCGTGCATGAACGTGTCAACATGGGCGGCATGGGTCTAATAGCGCTGCATTCCGCCCATTATTCGAAGATCTTTAAGAAACTGATGGGCACGTCTTGCATGTTGAAGACGCGCGAAGCGGACGAGAAAGAGCGGATCTGGGTGATCGAGCAGGGCCACCCCATCGCCGCTGGCTTGCCTGAATATTTCGAGATTCCGCAGACCGAGATGTATGGCGAGCCCTTTGACGTGCCGGCGCCCGACACGCTGGTCTTCGTCAGTTGGTTCCAGGGTGGCGAGATCTTCCGCAGCGGCTGCTGTTACCATCGCGGGCGGGGAAAGGTATTTTATTTCCGGCCGGGACACGAAACCCTGCCCATTTACTACCAGCCCGAGGTGCTGCAGGCGATCGCGAACGCGGTGCGCTGGGCGGCGCCTTCCGGCGGACCCGAATTGAAATTCGGCGATCATCCGCCGCTTGAGAGTCTGGATTGACGCGAGCTCTTGTTTTCAAGAAAGGGATACGCGATAGATGAAACTGCTGACATACGATAGCGGCAGCGGACCGCGCTGTGGCGTCTTGAGCGGCGATTTGGTGGTCGATGTGTCCGCGTTGCTCGGCTGCGATCAGACCTTGCGCGACGTCCGCGCTCTGCTGGAGCTCCCTGACTCGCCGATAGACCGTGTGCGAGACGCGCTGGAGAGTGATATCGCCACGCCTGCCGTGCCTTTGGCCCATGTGCGGCTGCGCGCGCCGGTGCTCCAGCCGCCGACCGTGCGAGACTTCTTCAGTTTTGAGGGGCACGCGAGCGGCCAAGGCGCGAGAGATTTGCACGAAGCCTGGTATCGCCTGCCCGTCTTCTACTTTTCCAACACCTTGCGGATCTTCGGGCCGGAGGATGAAGTGCCCTTCCCGTTGGCGTCGGAGCGGCTGGATTATGAGATGGAACTGGGCTGCGTCATCGGGCGCGAAGGCAGCGACATCGCGGCGGCCGATGGCCTGGACTATATCGCCGGTTTCTGCATCTTCAACGACTTCAGCGCCCGCGACTTGCAGTTCGACGAAATGGCGGTGGGGCTTGGTCCGGCGAAGGGCAAAGACTCCGCCACGTGCCTGGGTCCCTGGCTGGTGACGACTGACGAGATGACGCCTTATCTGCGTGAGGACCGGCTGCATGTGAAATGTACGGTCAGGGTCAATGGCGATGTCTGGCTGGATGGGGGCGATGGCGGGGCGGCGCATCATAGCTGGGGCGATTTTGTCGAACGCGCTTCCAAGGACAGTCGCATTGTGCCGGGCGATGTGCTGGGCAGCGGCACGGTTTCCGGCGGTTCAATCCCCGAGGCGATCGCATTGGGTATTGATGGCGCCCGCTACCTGCAGCCCGGTGATGTGGTGGAGTTGGAGGTTGAGGGGATTGGCAGGCTGCGCAATACCCTCGGGCCCCAAGGTAACGTCGATCCCGAGTATCGGTACAAACCCAAAACCTAGCTTTATATGCCGATCTCCCCATAATTGGTTTTGTAGCGACGAGCCATGGGTCGCGTAGACACCACCTAGGCCGTCGCTCGCCCGTACGTACATTGGCTTTAATGTGATTGTGGGCGACACTTCTGTCGTCCGAGAGCAGTCATTACTTTAGTCGCAGAATCATAGAGGGAAAGCAATGAAAGCGGAAGACATCAGCCGCGTGGCTTGTGTCGGCGGCGGCACGATTGGGTTCTCCTGGGCGGTTCTGTTTGCTCAGCACGGCATGAGGGTGAAGATTTACGATGTCTCTGAAGAGGCGCTGAGCCAAGCGGACGAGGAGTTGCGAAAGGCCCACGCGACGCTGGTCGAAGCCGGAGTAATGACGGCGGAGGATGTGGCGGCCGCTCTCGACCGCATCAGCACTACGACCGACTTGGCAGAGGCGGTGAAGGACGCCGACTTCGTCCAGGAGTCCGGGCCGGAGCGTTATCGGATCAAGCGGGAGATATACCAGGAACTCGACCGGCTCGCCCGTCCGGACGCCGTTCTCGCTTCCAGCACGAGCGCCATGCTGATGACGGAGATCCAATCGGCGACGACCCGGCCCGAACGCTGCGTGGTGGCCCATCCCTATAATCCGCCGCATGTCGTGCCCTGCGTCGAAATCGTACCCGGCGAGGCCACTTCAGATGAGACCGTGGCGTTGGCGCGGGACTTCATGGCGTTAATGGGCCGAGTACCGGTGGTGGCGCGCAAAGAATGCCGCGGCCATATCGTCAACCACATGCAGGCCGTCTTGTACCGCGAGGCTATGTGGCTGGTGGGCAATGGGGTAGCGACGGTAGAGGAGATCGATCTCGCTTTCAGAACAGGGCCGGGTTTGCGTCTGGCGCTGATGGGACCATTTATGGTGGGCATGTTCACCAGCTCCGGCGGCCTGCAGGATACCTTGGTCGAGCGGAAGCTGGACCATAGTTTGGAGGATGACATTCCCTCTCGTGTGGAGCGCGAGGCGCCGCAGCGCACACCGGAAATCACGCGGAAATGGGCGCAGATCTGCGCAGCGCAGATGGAAGAGGAACTGACGGATACCGATATGGAGCAGGTGAAAAAGTGGCGGGACAGAAAACTGCTGCAGATCCTTGACGTGCTGGCTTCGGATTAAGCCTATCGCCTAGACTGGATGACGAGTAAAGCCGAGAATTGTCAATGAAGATTACCGATGTCAAAACCACCTACATTTATATTCCGCATTTGGGCAGCATTAAAGATGCCACCATTCGCCACCCGACGCCGGGCCGGGGGCAATGCTTCGCCCACATCCTCACCGACGAAGGGCTGGAAGGCTTGGGCATCGGCGACGGCGGACGCGCGACGCAGGTACTCATCAATGACTCTTTGAAACCACTGTTGATCGGGCAGGATCCACTCTATATCGAGAAGCTGTGGGATGACATGTTTTGGCGCCTGCGCGGCGTGGGGCGGAAGGGTTTGGCCTTTGCGGCGCTCTCAGCGGTGGATACGGCTTTATGGGACTTGAAAGCGAAATACTTTGATGTGCCGCTGTACAAGCTGCTGGGAGCATATACCGACAGGGTCCCCATTTATGGCAGCGGCGGCTGGACGCATTTCAGCGTCGACGAACTGGTGGCCGAGCAGATGAGTTACGTCGAGCGCGGTATGAAATCAGTCAAAATGAAGGTGGGCAAGGATTTCGGCAAGAGCGAAAAAGAAGACATCGAGCGGCTGGCTGCCGTGCGCGATGCGGTAGGCGATGATGTTGAGATCCTGATCGATGCCAACAATGGCTATTATGCCAAACAGGCGATACGCATGGCGCGTGAATTCGAACCCTACCGCGTGGGCTGGTTCGAAGAGCCGGTTTTGGCGGATGATATCGAAGGCCTGGCTGCAGTCGCCGCCGCCATAGATATCCCGGTCGCGACCGGCGAGCACGAATATACCAAGTTCGGCTTTCGCGAGCTCATCGCTCGTGGCGGGGCGGATATCGTGCAGCCGGATATCGGGCGAGTTGGCGGCGTGACCGAGTGGCTGAAAGTGGCGAACATGGCGCATGCTTTTAATTTGCCGGTGGCGCCGCACGGCTTTCAGGTCATCCACCTGCATGTCACCTGCGCCACGCCGAATCTGCGCATCGTCGAGTATTTGGGGGTGTCGGAAGAATTCGATAAGCTGGTATACACCGAGTTCCCCCAGCCGGTTGATGGAATGTGGTCGCCCTATCCCGACAAGCCCGGACTGGGTTTGGAACTGAATCCCGATGTGGTCAAGAAGTATGGGTCCTAAGCGGAGATCTTGACGAAACGGTAGATTGAGGAACAGAGCTATGAGAGCGGCAGTCTTGTACGAAGCCAACACGCCATTGCAAATCGAGCAGTTTGATCTTCCCGACATCGCGGATGATCAGGTGCGCGTCCGCCTGGTCGCGAGCGGCGTCTGCCACTCGGACTGGCACATCATCAAGGGGGAATGGGTTGATATCAACCGTCCACCCGTCATTCTTGGACACGAGGGCGCGGGCGTGGTCGAGGAGGTTGGATCGGCGGTGCACAGTGTCAAGGCGGGCGATCACGTCGTGCTATCGTGGACGCGAAACTGCGGTCTTTGCGAGATGTGCCAGGTGGGCTACTCCAACCTCTGCGAGGAGCCTTGGGACCGGCGGGGGCAACCTTTATACCGGGACAGTGATCGCCCCATGAAACGCATGAACGCGCTGGGCACTTTCAGCACGGAAACCATCGTTCCCCAAGATGTGGCCATTCCGATCGATCCGGAGATTCCTTTTTCGCAGGCGGCGTTGGTCGGCTGCGGCGTGATGACCGGCGTGGGCGCGGCCTTAAACACCGCGGAGGTCCAGTCCGGCAAGTCGGTCGCCGTCTTTGGCTGTGGCGGCGTTGGGCTTAACGTGATTCAGGGAGCTGCGATTGCCGGCGCGGAGCCGATTATCGCCGTCGATATCCTGGACAACAAACTCGAATTGGGGGTGGTGTTTGGCGCCACGCATACGGTCAATTCTGCCCAGACCGACCCGGTTGAGGCGATCAAGGAGCTCACGGATGGCAAGGGCGTTCACTACGCCTTTGAGGCTATTGGTCTCGCGCCGGAGCCGTTCAAGCAGGCCATAGTCTGTACGCGCCGACGCGGCGTGACCGTCTATGTGGGTCATGCCCCGGACAACACAGCGGTTGATTTTGACGCGAAGGTTTTGGCGCTGGAGAAAACCGTGATCGGCTCCTTGTACGGTTCCTGCCGTCCCCGGTTGGATTTCCCCCGCATATTCAGCCTGTACAAAGCGGGCAAGCTGAAACTGGACGAGTTGGTGACGCGGGTCTACCCCCTCGAAGAAGTCAACGAGGCCTTTGACGCTCTCGGCAAGGGAGAGGTGGCGCGCAGTGTATTGGATTTGACGTGAAAGTTTGAACCGCGTTCTTAACCACATCGAGAGGCGTTCATGCAGATCAAGGGCAAAACCGCAATCGTTACCGGCGCTGCCCGCGGAATCGGCCGCGCCATTGCCGAAGCCTTCGCTCGGGAGGGCGCGAACGTCGCCGCCGCTGACCTCGGGTCGCTGGCTATTGGGCCGGGGGCGGATTGGCATTACTCGCTCTCGGCCGAAACCGAATTGGCCGCTGCTGCGCGTGAAATCGGCGAGCGCGCTGGCGCCTGTATAGCGATCGAAGCAGACGTATCAGACCGCGCTTCCTGTCAAAACCTTGTTGAATCGACGATTGAGGCATTCGGCCGACTTGATATCCTGGTGAACAATGCGGCCATCATAAAACTTGGAGACATCGCCGATTTTGCCGAGACTGAGTGGGAGCGAATCTTCGCTGTAAACGTCAAGGGCGTCTTCTTGATGTCACAGGCGGCGATTCCTCACCTAAAACAAAAGGGTGGGGTCATTATCAATATCGCCTCGAATGCCGGCAAACGAGGCTCCGCGTTCAATGGCCCCTACTGCGCCTCAAAAGCTGCGGTAATCGGCTTGACCCAATCCATGGCTGCCGAGCTGGCAGAAAGTTCCATCAGGGTGAATGCCATCTGCCCGGGCAATGTCTTTACTTCCATGCAATTCGATTACCTGGTCAAGCACCGCCTGCAGCAATACCCCGGACAGTCTTATGCAGAAGCCTTCGACGCCTTCGTCAAAGATACTGTCCCCTTGGGCCGCAAGCAGGCGCCCGAGGAGATTGCCGATGCCGCTCTGTACTTGACTTGCGCCGACAGCGTGACCGGGACCTCGCTCTCGGTTGATGGCGGCAATGGAATCGGGCTCTCGTGAGGAGCGGGCGACGCCTATGCAGATAGATGACAAAACCGTAATCGTCACCGGCGCTGCCCGCGGCATTGGCCGGGGAATCGCCGAAGCGTTTGCCGAGGAGGGCGCAAAGGTCGTCCTTGCCGACTTGGGGACACTGGCAGTTGAGCCGGGGGCGGTCTGGGACTACTCGCTCTCGACCGCGAGCGAATTGGAAGGGACCGCAGGCGCCATCAGCGAGCGCGGCGGAGCTTGCATGGCGATCGAAGTGGACGTGTCCGACCGCGCATCCTGCCAGAATCTCGTCGGAAAATCTGTTGAGGCATTTGGCGGATTGGATATCCTGGTGAACAATGCCGGGATTATCCAAACCGGACCGTTGACCGACTTCGCCGAGTCGGATTGGGAGCGAATCTTCGCCGTCAACGTCAAGGGCATCTTTCTAATGGCGCAGGCAGCGATTCCCCATCTGAAGAAAAACGGTGGCGTCATCATCAACATCGCCTCGGTCGCGGGAAAAAGAGGCTTCGCCCACATGGGCGCCTACTGCGCCTCAAAGTTCGCGGCGATTTGCTTGACCCAGTCGATGGCGGCTGAGCTGGCCGAGTTCTCAATTCGCGCGAACGCGATCTGCCCCGGCAATATCGACACAGCGATGTGGTTCGACCATCTTTCCAAATCGGAGATTAATCAGCGCCGGTATGACACCGATACGGCTAAAGACACATTTGATGCCGTTATCCGGAATCACGTTCCTTTGGGCCGCGGACAGACGCCCGATGATATCGCCGACGCGGCTTTATATCTGACGCGCGCCGACAACGTGACGGGCATTTCCTTGACTGTAGCGGGCGGATTCGAGATGAATTAAGCTTGAGCGAATAGTAATGACAATGGGACTTAGAGATGGATTCAGCGGGTAAATTCGATGTCATCATCGTCGGCGCCGGTATCTCCGGCATGTACATGCTCTATCGCATGCGCAAGCTTGGCTTGTCGGCGCGCGTCATCGAAGCGGGCAGTGGCGTCGGCGGCACCTGGTATTGGAATCGCTATCCCGGCGCGCGCTGCGATACCGACACGATAGAGTACTCCTACAGCTTTGACGAGGATCTTCAGCAGGAGTGGGAATGGCCGGAGCGCTATCCCACTCAGCCCGAAATCCTGAATTACCTCAACCACGTCGCCGATCGCTTTGATCTTCGGCCGGACATAACGTTTGATACCCGGGTCGAAGCGGCCATCTTTGACGAGGCGGCCAACCGTTGGCGCGTGCAAACCGGTGATGGGATAGAACTGTCGGCGCAGTTTCTGATTATGGCGACGGGCAGTATTTCAGCGCCCAATATACCGGCAATAGACGGGATGGAGACCTTCCAGGGGCCCATCCACCATACCGCGCGCTGGCCCCACGGGGGCGTTGACCTCAGCGGACTGCGAGTCGGGATTATCGGCACCGGTTCGTCAGCGGTGCAGGCGATTCCGGTCATCGCCGAGCAGGCGGAGCATCTCACGGTTTTTCAGCGCTCGCCACAATGGTCAGTGCCCGCGCATAATCGACCGGTTGATCCCGACTTTGTGGCCGAGATCAAGGCCGATTACGCTGGTTTCCGCGCCCGCAATCGGCTGCAGTCGGGCGCTCAATTGTCGCACATCCCGGCTAATGACTTCTCCGCTACGGAGATAAGCGAGGAGGAACGACAACTCATCTTGGAGGAGCGCTGGCAACTGGGAGGCTTCCCCTTCTTCGGCGCTTTCAACGACATCACAGTCAATCCCGAAAGCAATAGAGCAACTGCGGATTTTGTGCGGGCGAAAATCCATGACATTGTGAAAGACCCGAAAGTCGCCGAAATGCTAAGTCCCGACTATACGATCCATTGCAAACGCCCGGTGCTGGATAGCGGCTACTTCGAGACCTATAATCGGCCCAACGTATTGCTGGTCGATCTCAACGCCGCGCCCATTCAGGCGATCACCACAAGCGGCATCCACACTAGCGACGCCGACTACGATCTCGACCTCATCGTGCTCGCAACCGGCTTCGATGCCATGACCGGCGCTTTGCTCAGGATCGACATCCGCGGGCGTAGCGGGCTGCCCCTGCGCGAACAGTGGGCGCGCGGTCCAGTCAATTACCTGGGCCTCCAAATCCAAGGCTTCCCCAACCTCTTTACCATTACTGGACCGGGCAGTCCCTCAGTGTTGACGAATATGATGGTAGCCATCGAGCAGCACGTTGAATGGGTGACGGACTGCATCAACTACATGGTCGAGCAAGACCATGACACTATCGAGGCGACCGAGGAAGCCCAGGAGGCCTGGGTCGCTCATGTCAATGAGGTAGCGAATGGCACGCTGTGGGTATCCTGCCAGAATTGGTACCAGGGATATAACATTCCGGGCAAACCGCGAGTCTTTATGCCCTTGCCGGGCTTCCCACCCTACGTCGAAAAGTGTGAAGAAGTTGTCACCAATGGCTATGAGGGCTTTGTGCTCTCCTAACTGTGGAGATATCGAAGAATGATCGAATTTAGTGTCCCCGAAAACGTCGGATTATCCTCGGCCCGTCTTGAGCGCATCGCCAATCACTTTGACCGTTATGTGGATGAGGGCAAGATACCGGGCTATCTCGTCCTGATCGCCCGGCGCGGGAAAGCGGCGTATCTCCACCGTTACGGCTTGCGCGATGTGGAAGCGGGATTCCCGATTGAGCAAGATACGATCTTCCGCATCTATTCGATGACCAAGCCGATCACCTCGGTGTCTGTGCTGATGCTTTATGAGCGCGGTCTGCTGCAGCTGGACGATCCGGCTTCGGAGTTTATTCCCGGCTTCAAGCAGCTTGAAGTGTTCGAGTCGGGCGATGCCGAGAGTTATCTGACCGTCCCGGCCGAGCGAGAGATGACCATCCGAGATTTGCTGACCCACAGCTCCGGCTTGACCTATGGGCATATGCACGCGCATCCCATCGACGCCATGTATCGCGACCGCGATTTGCTCGGCGCAGACAAGTCACTAGCTGACATGATCGATCATCTCTGTGAACTGCCCTTGCTGTTTTCGCCGGGGGCGCGCTGGAGCTACAGCATGGCTACCGATGTCCTGGGCCATGTGATCGAAGTTATCTCAGGAAAGTCACTCGATTGCTTTTTTGCCGACGAGATTCTCCAACCGCTCGGCATGGTCGATGCCAGCTTCATGATGTCAGCGGATAAAGTGGATCGTTTTGCTGCCAATTATGAACGGGATGGCGACGGGTTCCGCCTCATCGACAAGCCCGGCGAAAGCAGCTACCTGAAGCAGCCGAAGCTTTGCTCCGGCGGCGGCGGTCTGGTCTCGACCGCAGGCGATTATCTGCGCTTCTGCCAGATGCTGCTCAACAAGGGTGAACTTGACGGCACGCGTTTGCTGGGACGCAAAACAGTGGAGCTAATGACCAGCAATCATCTGCCAGGCAATTGCGATCTGTCGAACATGAGCTACATCCTCCAAAGTGACACGCGGCCGGACGGCGTCGGCATGGGTCTTGGCGCGCGGCATAATCTGCGCCGAGGCGGCCTGCGCAGTGAAACGCGCCACGATGGCGTCGGTTTTGGCTTGGGCGGATACGTTCTGCTCGATCCAGCAAGGGCGCAGATTCTAGGCTCGCCGGGCGAGTTTGGCTGGGGCGGCGCAGCCAGCACGACTTTCTGGGTAGATCACGCCGAGGACATGACCGCCATGTTCCTGACGCAATTGATGCCGTCTTCCTCTTACCCCATCCGGCGCGAACTGCGCGTACTCGCGAATCAGGCGATTGCAGACTGACGTCTGCTGCGGACTGTTCAGCAGGCGCGACATTGGCGGGCGGCCTATTTGTCGCCGCAGAAGTTGAACATGAACGGGCGGTCAAAAGACGAGGCCTTTGGCGACGCGCTTGTACTCGGCAGACCAGGCTTCGCCTATGCGCTTGAAACCTTCGTCGATCACAGCCGGTTTGTGGATGCCGAAGTTGAGGCGCAGAGCGTGCCCCCCGCCATCGCCGGTGTAGAAGAGAGCGCCGATGGCAAAGGCGACATCACGTTGGATAGCGGCGATGTAGGTTTCGGCGGCGCTGGGACCGTCGGGTGGCAGCTCGACCCAGAGGTAGAGCCCGCCCTGGGGCGAGATCCAGGTGGCGCCGGGCGGGAAGTAGCGCTGCGCTGCTGCTAGAGCCGCGACGCGACGGCGGCGCAATTCAAGGCGATTTCGTTCCAGTTGCTGTGCCAAGACGCCGCGCTCAAGCAAGTGGTGGATGGTGCGCTGGTTCAAGCCTGAGGTGGAGATATCGGCGGCTTGTTTTACACGGACCAGCCGCTCATAGTGGGGTCCGCCGGCGATAAGATAGCCGATACGAATGCCGGGCAAGAGGACTTTGGTGAAGGCGTTGGTGTGGATGACGTTGCCGCTTTCATCGAGGGCTTTGAGAGGCGGCAGCTCCTCACCCTCGAAACGAAACTCACGGTAGACCTCGTCTTCAAGGATGGGAATGCCGTGCTGGGCGGCGAGCCGAACGAGTTGACGGCGGCGGTGCATCGGCATCAAGTGTCCAGTGGGGTTCTGGTAGCTGGGCATGACATAGATCAAGCGGGGTTGCAAATCGGCGAGGCAGTTTTCCAGGGCATCAATGCGGATGCCGTCTTCGTCTATTGGGATGCCGTAAATGCGGACCCGGCGAGCCTGGGCGATGTCGATGATGCCGAGGTAGGTGGGATCGGCAGTGAGCAGGATCTCGCCAGGGCTCATCAAGGATTGCAGGACGAGGTCGATGGCTTGCTGAGCGCCACCGGTTATGAGTACATCCTCGAGGCGACAATGGATGCCGATGGCGCGGACGTAGTCACGCACGGCGCTGCGCAGCGGCAGGTATCCCTCGGCGACTTCATAGGAGAGAGCGCCCGCGCCGTCGCGTTCGATGACCTGGTTGATGGCGTCTTGGAGGTAGCGGACGGGAAAGAACTCGCTGGGCGGCGAGCCGCTGCTAAAGTCGATGACGCCGCTTTTGCGGGCGAGGCGCATCATCCCCCGAATGGAGGCCGCGCGTTGCTCGACAGCCGGTGGACGCTGAGGCGGCGCGGCTTCGGGGGCTTCACGGTTGCGGGCGACGAAGGTGCCGCGACCAGCGTGGGCGCTCAGGTAGCCGGAGCTACGCAACTCGATGTAGGCATTGACGACGCTGATGCGGCTGAGGCCGAGTTGACGGGCGAGACTGCGACTGGCGGGCAGGCGGGTCCCGGCTGGGAGAGCGCCGCTCTCTATCTGGCTGCGGATCTGCCCGATGATCTGGCGGTAGATTGGCGTTTCGTTTTCGCGCTGGATTGTGATGTTGAGCGCATCCTTTGACATGGGGAAAGCCCGCTTTTCATTGCCAGAAACGGTATAAATCCAATTTTAGCGCCAAGTATGTCCAATTGCAATTTGGCGTCGCCCGATCCCGAAAATTTTTGATACAGTATCAAACAAAGGATATCATTTCGCAGCGCAGATTCCGGAGCGCGGCAGTGATTTGACAACTTCTCTCATTTTAAGACAAAGTGATTATAGTAGTAACATACTAAACGCTTTCTGCGATAACAGCTTATGAATAAGTACATGACCATAAGAAAATGCTTATTGCTTTGTCTGGCGGGACTTCTGCTGTGGGCGGCTACAAGCGCGCTGGCGCAAAGTCCTCCCGAACCTGTACGAGCGGTAAGAGACTGCGACGGCATCGTTACCGTCGATTGGTCGGCAGTGCCGGGCGCCTCCGGCTACAGAGTTTTCTACCGCGGCCCCGGCGATGCCAACGAACGCTCCGGCGGGTCGACCGGAGAAACATCATTGTCTCTCGGGAATCTAAAACCGGGGACATACGATATTTATGTGGATCATGACCAGGGTTCGGGCTTTGCCAATATCAATCTGGGCATGGCTTACTGTCCGTCGCATACTCTGCCGCCGCAGTATCATTGTGCCGAGATGACAGACCGCCTGGTCGTCAGCGGCATCGGAAAAGGCACGAACTGCCAGTCGGTCATTCCCGGCGGGATCGGCGATCCTTCGTTGATCGCGGCCGGCGTACTTGATGCGATCGACATTTGGGGTCGCGCTTCTAAAGTGCGATTCTGCTTCCTCAAGCATGGAAGGCTAAAGTTTGTGGACACCGCTACGTCACCGAGAGTGATATCGGACTTGGCTGCTGAAATTGTCGATGGCATGACCTGCGGCTCAGTTGACCGGACTGGGATGGTGGTGCTCCTCCGAGCGAGCGAAACCTCTGGCGATGCTGATGCAGCGTCAGATGAAGCGTCACTGGCCCCGGACACCGCGGAAACGGGTCCCACTTCGTCAACAATCTGTCAATTGACCGCCACTGGTTACCTAAGCCTGCGCGGGGGCCCCAGCGTTTATTACGCGCGTATAGACACAATGCCCCATGGCACCAGACTGATTGGCATGGCAAGAGCCGGAGACTGGTTCCTGGTCGATTACGAAGGGCAAAGGGGCTGGGCCAGCGGGACTTATTTGGCAGCGAGCCCGGGCTGTGATGCCATCGGCGGGTCGACCAGGGTGTTCTTGCCGCTCGCGACCGAGCCTGTTGCACTTGAAGCGGAAGCGCAGGAAGAGACAGGGGAATCGGCACAGACAGAAATGACAATGCCCGGAGCTCGACCGCTGAGCTATTGCAGTCTGAGAGCCGGCGACATTATCAATCTTCGTCAGGGACCGGGACTCGAATATGGCGTCATTGCGGAGATCCCTTATCAGACAATCCTGATCGCTACGGAAAGGACGAGGGATTGGTTCAAGGTCGAATACAACGGCGAAATAGGTTGGGTCAACATTGATTATGTTTTCCGCCATGGCTGTGGCTAAGCTGACGCCGAGGCGCGATGGCGATACGAGGCGATAGCAAGGGACTGGAAAGTCGTTATCTGTTTGACATGCTTCCGCGAGATATTGGTCGCGTGTTGGAGATCGGCTGTGGCGATGGTCGGCTGACACGGAAGTACGCCGACTTGGCGGCGCGGGTAATCGGGATCGATCTGCCGGCGAGTCTGCCTAAGGTTGGCCATGAGCCGTTGCCCAATTCTGTACGCATAGCGGCAGCGAATGGAGTCCGCCTGCCCTTTCGCGATGGCAGCTTTGATCAGGCGATATTCTCACTTTCGTTCTGATGAATTAAGCCGGAGGGCATGGTTCATGCCCTGTCAGAAGCCAGGCGAGTTCTGCGGCCCGGCGGCGTGATGATTGATCTGCGTCCAACGGCGAGAAATCGGCAGGTCGAATTGGAGTTGGCGGAAGGGCCGGCGCATATCGGCGAGATTGATTCGTCGGATTCCGTCGCCGAAAAGCGCATGGCGGACGAGATGCTGCAGGCGGCGGTAGATGAGCGCTTGTTCCACGCCGAGCACTGCGAGCAATTTGAATATATCACCGATCTGGACACGCTGGAAGACTTGCGAGAATTTGCGGCCGGGTTGCGGCGCAGCGTGATGCCGGAGGAATTGCCGCGGCGTATCACGGCGCTGACCGTCGATGAGGGGGTAAACTATCTGATTCGCATACGCAGAGAAATGCTGATTGCGCGATACCGACGGTGATAATACTTTGGTTTTCAGATTTGGCTCGCGTTGCTGAAAACAGGATATGGAATGAACAATAGGATAGGAGTGGGAAAATGTTGAAAACATTGCTGATCTTGTTTAGCTCGCTGTTGATGGCAGCGGCAGTCACGGGGCAGGCTGAGGACAAGCCCACCGTCGCCATGCTGCGCTTTGGTTCCTTCTTTTCATTCACCTATGTAGAGAATGCAGTCTTGGATACTTTGCTTGCCTCCGGGCTCGTTACTGAAACGGAGCATGCCACGCTCCATGCGCGGGAAAACCTCGAAGGCGAAACCATCAACGTCCATTGGAACGATGCCAACTTTGATTTTGCCGCGGTCAACGCGATTATTGAGGATGCGTTGGACCGGGGCGCGGACGCCTTGGTTGTACTGTCGACGCCGACCGCGCAGGCCGCCGTCAACATAACGGCGGATATGGACGACCCGCCCATCGTTCTATTCACATCGGTTTTCAATCCTTATGAAGCGGGCATCGCGCAAGCGTCCTGCGTCAAGCCCAGCCATGTCGCCGGCATCGAATCCGTTACGCTATACGAAGACATCGTGCCGCTTCTACTCTTGCAGGATCCAGACCTCAAGATGATCGGCACGATATACAGTTCGTCGGAAACAAGCGGACGCCTCGGCGCGGAGGCGATCATCGCGGCGGCGGAGGCGCACGGCTTGACGGTCGAAGTCGCCGCCATCTCTAACCTGCCCGACATGGCGGTTGCCGCGCAAGCTTTGGTGGATAAAGGGGTAGAAGCCTTTCTTTTGCCCTCAGATCTGCTCACGATGAGTGGCTTGCCCTTGATCACACAGATCGCGATTGAAAATGGATTGCCCGTTTTTCATTCGACTTCGAACACGATAAATCTTGGCGCGACGGTCAGCGCGGGCGCGGGCCACAACTCGCTTCAAGGCAGTTTGATCGGCGCCATGCTGGCAGGACATTTGCGTGGCGAGCTAGACATTGCCAGCACCGGCATCGGCATGATCGACCTGCTGAGCGTCGGACTCAATCTGGACGTGGCAGCCCAACAGGGCATCGAATTCACAGACTCGCTAATGGAGCGGGCTCATCTGCTGCTGCAAGATGGCGGCATGTCTGGGCGGGCCTTGGTAGTGTTCCTGGAGTCACTGGGCATGGATGAAGAAACCATGAAGCTCGTCTTAAAGGCAATTGCCGAAGCCCAGACCGGTGGCGGTGAAATTAACGTGGACTTGCCCGAAGAAGTCCTCGCCGCGCTTTCGGCTGCCATCGCCTCGCAAAGGCGGACGGAAGATGTAGCCGCGATACTGGACAACCTGCACTGCAGTCCGGAGATGATTGCCGAGCAGCAAGCGGCGCTGGAAACATCGGAATGAACGCCGACAGGTCGGGCGGACTAGCTCGCTCGAATAGTGCGGGACATGTCGATTGCGCGAAAAGCGTAAACTTTAGCGGAAAAGATCAATAGGGAAGAACGCTGAAGAATCGGCGGCAGGCTGGTTGAAATCGAAAGTTTGCCGCGCCGATAGAATTTGTTACACTCTACGCAGTGGCTATCTGCCGCGTCAGAACGGTTTTATGAAACGATGCCTGGAGGAATCAATGTTCCGTAGACTACCGTTACTTGTCCTTGTACTTGCACTGGTTGCGTTCGTGGCGGTTCCCGCGATGACGCAAGACGATTTAGTGGTGGGCGTTGTGCTGGTCGGCCCCAATGATGACCGCGGCTGGAGCACATCGCACCATGAAGCGGGCGAGTATGTCGCCGCCAAAACCGGCGCGACGATACTTGAATTTGAGAGCCTTAACCCGGCTGATTCGCCTGAGACCACATTGATGGATGTTGTCGAATTGATGGTCGACGAAGGCGCTTCCGTCATCTTCACCACGTCCGACAGTTTTGAAGAAGATACAAATGTGGTCGCGGCGGCCTTCCCCGATGTGACCTTCATCAATATCACTGGCAGCAACGCGATCCGGGCGAACGACATCGTCGAGGGCGAGCATGCGATGATGCATGATTTGCCCGAGCTGCCGCCGGCGAATGTTGGCAACTTCAATACCTACATGGAATTGCCGCGTATGATCGCCGGTTGCGCCGCGGCGCTGGCGAGCGAATCGGGGCACATCGGCTATCTGGGCGCGCTGATCAATCCGGAGACGCGCCGTCTGGTCGCATCCAGCTACCTGGGCGCGCGTTACTGCGCCGACAATTACCGCGATGATATCTCGGCGGACGACATCACCTTCGAGGTGAAATGGATCGGCTTCTGGTTCCATATTCCGGGTGTGACGCTGGACCCGGTCGAGGTGGCGCAGCAAATGCTTGATGGCGGCGCTGACGTCATCATTTCCGGCATTGATACGACCGAGGCGATCACCGTTGCGGGCCGCTACATGGCGGAGGGCGATACGAGCTACGGCGTGCCCTACGGCAACATCAACGGCTGCGTGGAAGCGCCGGAGGCCTGCCTGGGCTCGGCTTACTACAATTGGGGTCCGGCTTATCTCAGTGTGGTAGAGCGCGTGATGGATGGCAGTTGGTCGCAGGAATGGCTGTGGTGGGAGCCGAAGTGGGATGAGATCGGCGACGATGGCTTCTATACCGATCCCGATTACAGTGTCAGCGGTTACGTCTTCGGCGATGGCCTGGGCATGGACCACCGCGAGACGCTTACCACATTCGCGCAGGAGATCCACGATTTCCAGACCGATCCGATGCACGCAGGTGAGATATTCCTGTGGTCGGGTCCGCTGAATCTGCAAGACGGCACGCAGTTGGCGGGCGACATGGAGCCGGTGACCTTGCTGGATATTTGGTTCCTCCCGCAATTGCTGGAGGGCATGATCGGCGCGAGCGAGTAGGCGATGGTTATTTTCGATAAGGTTGAGAGGTAGCGAACACGGTCTACCCCTCCCCCGGCCCCTCCCCGAAGCATCAGGGAGGGGTGTTTTTTTTGTGCCTTCTTTATAACAGAAAAGACCACACTACAGACAATGAGATTTGCGATGCGGCTTTTGCTACTGACGTTGACGCTGCTGTGCGGGCCACTGGCCGTGGCGCAAGATCTGCCGCAACTGCTGGTTCTGAATACGGAGATTGGGCTGGGGCCGGATGGCTTCGGCGGGCAAATGCCGGTGGTCGAAGGCGAGGTCTTCAACCATGGCGTCGCTGCCTATAGCGGCATCAGCATCTTTGTGGAGGCGCTCGATGCCGATGATGAGGTCATCGGCGAAGGTTTCGGTTATCTGGTGGACGCTTGCGGGACGGCCCTGTTAGATTATGCCGTGCCACCGGGACGGATGCAGACGTTTTCGGCGCCTTTCGAGCTCTTTGCCGAGGGCGAAGTGGCGAATATCAAGTTGAGCGTCGACGCCCGCGCCGCGCCAGTGGAACGCTCGCCTGATGTCGTTGCGCCGGCTGTCCAGCGGATTGCCCAGGGCGAAGTGGTGATGCTGGAGTGGCTGGATGAGGAGAGGCTGATATTTGGCGTCGGCTGCGCGGGCGATGTTTTCACCGAGTTGGACTGGTGGCGCTACAACTTCAGCGATGGCAGCGCTAGCGAGATTGAGCATCCGGATGCGGCGCGCGTGACGCCTGAAATGATTGAGCTTAGCGACGCGACCCTGGTATCACAATCGGGCGAGCGGAATCCTGAGCTCTACTTCAGTTCCCAGATGACATATTCCCCGACTGCGAGGCGGGTCGTATATCAGAATGATTTGCATTCGATCTATTCCGCCGAGCCGGATGGTTCTTATCGGCGGGTGATCCATCGCAACCTGGGCCGGCGCAGCTTGCGCGGCTTCATTTGGGCGCGTAACCCCGGGGTCTTCCTCGCTTATTATTTCGGTTCATATGGCGAGCCGGTATATTATTTCACCGCCGATGTGGACGGGCAGATGCGCTCCGCCTGGCTGGAGAATCTGCCGCCTTCTA
Organism: Chloroflexota bacterium; assembly: GCA_026706395.1. The sequence goes on along the minus strand of JAPOYU010000007.1, from coordinate 21,890 downwards.
TAATCGTGCCGGGTCCGGCGCCCGATGGCTATGCGGCCGTGGTGGGCCGGCAGGATGGTGACGCCAGCGGTTACTACTGGCAGGCCCTATATGGGGATGCAAAGCTGCTCTTCGACGCTGAATTGCCGGGCAACAATTATCCGGCGCCGGTGGTGACGCGAAACGAGATCTACATCATCAGGCCGGTTGAGAGCGCCCCAACTTTGCAATGTTTCAGCAGGCAGAGGCGGGACCTGACGACGATCAGCGCCCTGCCGCTGCCTCTGACGCGAGGGTCGCGGGCCTGGGCCTGGCTGTCTCCCGCTGGCGGCAAGCTGGCGCTGGGGCTGAATGGCGTCGACGGCGGCTTGTGGTGGGTTGAGACGGGTGGTGGCTGCGCGTGATATGCTATCGGGCGGAAGCGAGAATTTAAGGGAAGATGCGGTAAGAGAGCTTTACCACCGAGTACACCGAGGAAATAGAGGTTACCGAGTCGTTTTCTGAATTGCGCGTCAAGTGGGCCATCGGTTTACAACGCAAGGAATCCGAGGGAGCATCGCCGAATATATGTCGACCAATGGAAGGCGGTAACGCTGTATGACAAGGCACTACGATGTCATCGTTATCGGGCTGGGCGGGATGGGCAGCGCGGCGCTGTATCATCTGGCGAAGCGCGGACTGAACACACTAGGCATCGAACGGTTCGAGATCCCGCATGAGATGGGCTCGTCGCACGGGCTGACGCGGATCATCCGGCTGGCTTATTACGAGGACCTGTCTTATGTGCCGCTTCTGCGCCGCTCCTACGAACTATGGGATGACCTGGAGCGCGAATTCGGCGAGCAGCTGTTTTTCCAGACCGGCAGCATCGACATGGGTCCGGAAGACGGCGAAGTCTTCAGCGGCAGCCTGCGAAGCTGCCTGGAAAACGACCTTGAGCACGAGGTGCTGAACAGCAAACAGTTGAGGGCGCGCTTTCCGGGATATCAGATGCCGCCGGAGACGATGGCGCTGTTCCAGCCACAAGGCGGCTTGCTGACACCGGAGCGCTGCATCACGGCGCATGCTGATCTGGCGCTGAAGCATGGCGCGGTGGTTCACACGGGCGAGCGGGTGCTGGGATGGGATGTCCTGCCCGATCAACGGGTGCAAGTCCGCAGCGACGCCGGGTCCTATTCGGCGGAGAAGCTGGTCATTTGTGGCGGGCCGTGGACGTCGAAGTTTGTGCCTCAATTGGTGGGGATGGCGGTGCCTGAACGTCAAGCGGTGATTTGGCTGGAGACGAAGCAGCCCGAGTTTTTTGCGCCGGAGCGCTTCCCGGTCTGGAATGGCCAGGTGGACGAAGGGCGCTACTATGGCTTTCCCGAGTTCAATCCCAGCGGGGGGACGCCGGGCATGAAATTCGGGCGCTATCATCATCGGGAGGAGGTGGTCGATCCCGATACGGTGGATCGCGCTGCGCAGGCCGAAGATGAAGCGCTGCTGCGCGAGTTCGCCGAGCGTTATTTTCCCGCCGGCGCCGGCAAGACCCTGAATATGGTCGTCTGCATGTTTACCAATACAGCCGATGAGCATTTTGTGCTGGACACCTTGCCGGACGCGCCGCAGGTATCGATCGCCGCCGGCTTCAGCGGGCACGGATTCAAGATGGCCAGCGTGGTCGGCGAGGTCATGGCGGATCTGGCGCAGAATGGCGCCACAGGTCAAGATATTGAGTTGCACCGGCTGGCGCGGCTAGAAACAGCGAAGCAGAGTTGAGGCGCATGAAGACGATCGGTTTGATCGGCGGTTTAAGCTGGGAATCGAGCAGCGAGTACTACCGCATTATCAATCAGGAAGTGCAAAACCGGTTGGGCGGTCTTCATTCGGCCGATTGCCTTATGGTTTCGTTTGACTTCGCCGAGATCGAGGAATTGCAGGCGGCCGGCGACTGGGAAGCGGCGACGGCGCTCATGCTAGACGCGGCCTATAGATTGGAGCGAGGCGGCGCGGATTGCATCGTCATCTGCAGCAATACGATGCATCGGATGGCCGATGAGGTCGAAGCGGCGGTGGGCTTGCCGCTGATCCACATCGCTGATGCGACTGCCAAGCCCATCCTGGCGGCCGGTCATCGACGCGCCGGGCTACTGGGAACGCGCTTCACGATGGAGCAGGACTTTTACAAGGGGCGGATGATCGAGCGATTCGGCTTGGATGTGGTCACGCCGGACGCGGCCGGGCGGGCAACCGTGCATCGCATCATTTACGACGAGCTGGTTCGTGGGCTGATCAGGGGGGAATCCCGGCGGCGGTATCAAGCGGTGATCGAGGATCTGGCGGCGGCCGGGGCGGACTCGGTGATATTGGGCTGCACGGAGATCGGACTGCTGATCAAGCCGGAGGACAGCGCCCTGCCCAGCTTCGATACGACCGAGCTGCATGCCTTGGCGGCGCTGGAGTGGGCGTTGGCGGATTGGTGACATGAAGCGGTGTATATGGCGGGGAATCCGCGCGCCCTTTGAAATTAGTCGCGTTACGTGATAATCTATGCGCGCGCGAACGAAATCGTTTTCGTATGGCTATTTTACGGAATGCAGGTGGGCTTATGGCGAAGGCTGAAAACCAGAGCAAAGAGATTCAAGTCACGGCGTCGGATGCGGACGAGAAATCAGAGATTACGCTGCCGAAGAAAGTCGATATCCAGTTCATGGAAAATGCCAAGGGCGCGCCTGCGCAATCGATGGAAGGCTTCAACCCGCGTTATAAGGACTTCGTCGACTACATCATCGGCATCACGCATGAGATCTGGGAAGAGCATGGCATCGGCAAGCTCTATGACTATTACGCCAATACGGTACAGATGCATACAGCCAGCGGATTAAAGTTTGGGCGCGAAGCAGTGATCGCGGCGACCATCGAATCGCAAGCATCATTTCCTGACCGGAGGCTTTTCGGCGAAGAAGTAATATGGGGAGGCAACGATATCGATGGCCTGTATTCGTCGCATCGCCTGCGGCATGAGGGAACGAACCGCGGCTGGACGCCCTATGGTCCGCCTACTGGAAAACGCGTCAGCTACCGCGCCATCGCCGACTGTTTCTGTCTGCGGAATATGGTAGTGGAAGAATGGATCTCGCGCGATGAATTGACTTTGGTCATGCAGTTGGGGCTGGACCCGGTGCAAACGGCAAAAGATATGGTCGCCAAGGAAAAGGACGCTGGTATGCCGTTGAGCATCGCCGGCGAAAGCTACCGCCGGGTAGGCCAGCTGCCGCCGGATGAGTGGCCCGAAGCGCAGTCCGAGCGTTTTGATCCGGAGGACTTCATCGGGCGGATGATGCACGAAATCTGGAATTGGCGTTTGCTGAACAAAGCACCGGAATATTATCACGGGAACTTTGTCTTTGAAGGCCCGTCTCGGCGGTCATTCAAGGGCATCGGCGATTTTCAAGCCTATGCGCTTTCGCTGCTTTCTCCCTTCCCCGATTTGGCGATCCACTGCGATCATTTCTGTCACGTGGGCGACGAGCGGGCCGGATACCGCGTGGCGACGCGCTGGACACTGAGCGGGACACATACAGGTTATGGCATCTACGGCGAGCCGACCGGCAATTCAATTCGGCTATTAGGTTTCAGTCATCATCTAATCGTCGAGGGACGCGTTCAGAGCGAGTGGACGCTGTTTGATGAATTCGTCTTGCTCAAGCAGATATATGCTTAATGACTTGCATGTTACGAGAGATTCGCGCCTGACTCGTCGAGGCAAGAGCTGAATTGAAACAGCGGCAAAATAAAGCCATGATCCGCGATTTGTGGTCGACGCAGCACGACGAGATCATCAATCGCTTGCGCGGCGCGCTCGCCGACGATGTAGCCTTCTATGGCTTCTACCCGCTCAGGCGTCTGCAAGGCGCCGAAAGCCTGTTAGCTCAACTGTGGGGGCCGATGCTGCGAGCGCTGCCCGATTTGCTGCGCCGCCCGTACATCTTGTTGGCGAGCAGCTTTGAGGGGCGCGGCTGGGTAGCGAGCACAGGCGACTTCATCGGCACCTTCGTTGAGGATTGGCTTGGTATCCCGTCAAGCCGCGCGACAGTCAGATTTCGTTATGGCGAGTTTTGCCGCGTTCGGGACGGAAAGATCGCCGAGATTCGGTTGCTGGTTGATCTGCCGGATTTGATACGACAGGTTGACCGGGTGATTTTGCCGGCGAGCTATGGGCGGGATATGTGGATACCGGGGCCGCTGGCGGGGGATGGCGTATCGCTGGAGAGAATTGACGAAGCTGAGTCAGCCGTGACGTCGGAACTGGTCGAAGCGATGATCTTCGGCGGCTTGAACAAGTATGATCAGAAGCATCAAGACAGCCAGGGCCTGGAGCGGTTCTGGAGCGACGACATGGTCTGGCACGGGCCTGTCGGAATCGGCTCGGCCTATGGCATGGAGGAATTCCTGCGTGACGCGCAAGGTCCGATCGTCGGTGCCTTCCCCGATCGCAAAGGCGTGGGACATCAAGCGCGTATCGCCGAAGGGATTTACGCCGCCTCGACTGGTTGGCCCAGTCTGGTGGGCACGCATTGCGGCGACTTCCTGGGCTGGCCGCCGACCGGGCGGCAGGTTGGCTGGAATATCATGGACTTCTGGCGGCGCGATGGCGCATTGCTGCGCGAGAACTGGGTGCTGATCGACTTGATAGATGCGGCGCTGCAGTCGGAGGTAGAACTTTATCCGCCATTGCGCGCCTACGAGCAACCTTGGCCGATAAATAAGGCGCGAGCTAGATGACAGAGACAGCGGACCGGTACTTCACGAGGGCGTTTGAATACAGCCCGGTCGATCAGGGGCGGAATATCGCCAACAAGCGCCAAGTCATGGCAATTATGCGGGCGCTGGCGGAAGAGCCGCCTGAGCGACTGCCGGAGATCGCGCATGACAGCCTGGCCAGCGATGTCGCGCTGAATGTCACCCACCCTATCAACGAGCTGCGTGGTATTGAGGCCGGCCTGGAGCAGCTGTGGCGGCCCCTGCGCCGGGCGCTGCCGGATATGGAGCGGCGCGAGCATTTCGTCGCCGGCGGGCGCTATCGCGATGGGAACTGGATCGCCTGCATGGGGCATTACCTCGGCACGTTCGAGCGCGATTTGCTGGGCATCCCGGCGACGCGCGGCGCGGTTTGCCTGCGTTACTGCGAAGCGCACGAACTGCGCGACGGGCTAATCGTCACGAGCTACATCTTTCTCGATTTTCTAGATCTGATGCGGCAGGCGGGTTACTTCCCGATCGCGCCGAGCCTGGGTACGGAGATGCGCTGGCTGCCGCCGCGGACACTGGATGGCGTGCTGTTAACAGCGCAGGACGAAGCGCGCTCGCGTCGGACGATCGAGACCGTGCTTAAAATGCACAAGGCGCTCGGTCAATACAGCGGAGCGCCGCCGACGCGCGAGGTGCTTGATGAGATGGAGCAGGCGAAGCACTGGCATCCGAACTTCATGTACTATGGACCGTCGGGCATCGGCACGACGCGCGGTCTGAAGGGCTTTGAGGATTATCATCAGATACCGTTTTTAGTGGCTTTCCCGGACCGGGGCGGCTCGAAGCAGGGGCATTTCATCCGCATCGGCGATGGTTATTACGCCGTCACCGGCGGCTGGGGCTATCTGCGGGCGACGCACAGCGGCGGCGAGCTATTTGGCCTGCCGCCGACCGGCAAACGCATCAAAATGCGGGTGATGGACTTTTATCGCTGCGATGATGAAACAATCGTGGAGAACTGGATCCCGATAGATGTGCCCCATATTCTGCTGCAAATGGGAGTCGATGTCTTCGGGCGGATGCGGCATCAGTTCCGGCAACGGGGAGCGATCAGTATGAGCGAGTGGTTGCTGCGGTGAATTTACCGCAGAGGCACAGAGAGCGCAGAGCAAGATTAACAAGGCGGGCAAGAGGATGGCGGAGTCGATACATAACCGGAACAAGGCGCGCATCGGACGATTTCGCGAGGCGCTTTACAATTGCGATTCGGGGGAGCTGCGGGCGCAGCTGGGCGAGATATTCGCGCCCGATTGCCTGGTTCAACTAGCCAATCCGCTTGAGACACTGCCCGGTGTGGACGGCTTGTATGAAGGGGCGTATGCGCCGCTGCTTCATGCCCTGCCCGATTTGGAGCGGCGCGATTTCATCGTCATGGCCGGCGAAACTCAAGGGGAGAGCTGGGTCGGCTGCTGCGGGCATTATATGGGCGTCTTCGAGCGAGCCTGGTTGGACATCCCGCCGACACAGCATCTGCTGGCGATGCGCTATCACGAGTTTTTCCGCTTCGAGGATGGGCAGATCGTCGAGATGCAGGCTCTATGGGATATTCCGCAAGTGATGCTGCAAGCGGGCGCCTGGCCGATGACGCCGAGTTTAGCGGTCGAATGGGTGGTTCCGGCGCCGGCCACGAATGACGGCATTATCAGCAGCGCCTATGATGAGGCGCGGTCGAAGGCCAGCCTGGACTGGGTTACGGCCATGTTAGAAGCTTTGGCGCGCTCGCCGGAAGGCGTCGAGCCGATGGAGCTGGACAAGTATTGGCATCCCAAGATGATGTGGTATGGACCGGCGGGCATCGGCTCGATGCGGCGGGTATCGGGTTTTCGCAACTGGCACCAGATACCCTTTTTGAAGGCGATGCCGGATCGCGGCGTTTTCATGGACAAAGGCGTCATGTTTGGCGATGGCGAATATGTCGCTTTCACCGCCTGGCCCGGCATGTCCATGACGATCAGCGGCGACGGCTGGCTAGGCATCGCGGCCTCAAATCAAGAGATCACCATGCGCAGTTTGGATTTCTGGCGCTGCGAAAACGGCTTGATTCGAGAAAACTGGGTGCTGGTGGATTTGCTGCACGTCTACGAACAGATCGGCGTCGATGTGTTTGAGCGGATGCGGGAGTTGACGGTCGCGCGGCATGGACGGATGCAAAAGTAGAGATTGCTTTGCCACCGAGTACACCGAGTACAGAGAGGGCACAGAGGCGGGCCACCGGCTCGCCCGTACGCACAATGAGCTTTAATTAGCGAGGTTGATGTTCGGGCGGGATGTCGGCGATGAGGGGATTGTTGCTGTCGCGGGCGGAGAGCGCCGGGTCGGTGATGCCCCAGTCGATGGGGGCGCCCGGGTCATTCCAGGCGATGCCGTATTCGTCGGAGCCGCCGTCGTAGTAATTGTTGACGATGTAGATGAGCGTGCAGTCGGTCAGGGCGGCGAAGCCATGCGCCACACCTTCCGGGATGAAGAGGCCGAGGAGATTGTCCTCACCCATATCGAGGCTGGCCGATCGCAAGTAAGTAGGCGATGAGAGCCGCAGATCGACCAAGCCGACGCGGAAAACGCCCTTGACCGGGAACCAATAATCCACCTGATTAAAGTGATAATGCAAGCCGCGCAGGATGCCGGCGCTGCTGTCGCTGCGATTGCTCTGGAGGCGGTCCCAGTTCGCTTGCGGGAACCATTCTTTACGAAAGGTTTCCATGAAGCGGCCGCGCTCATCGCCGAAGGCGTCCAGCGGCACGGTCATGACGCCCTGGATGGGGTCGAATGGCTGGGCGGGTGATGCGGTCATGGTAAGCCTCGCCTTTCCTTTGCCGCGCTAGCCCAAGAGGCGGTAGGCAAAGCGAAGCATAAGCTCCTGATGCTTGATCTGCTCGTCGATCGCCAGCGAGCCGTGGCCAGCGTCGAACCAGATTGTCTCGATGGATTTGCCCAGTTCCTTCAATCTCTTCTCGTAGACTTTCATCTGTCGGGCGGGGCAGCGGGTGTCGTTCTCGCCCTGCAATACCAAAATAGGCGCTCGGATGTTTTCGGCGTAGGTGATGGGCGAGGACTTTCGGTGAGCCTCCGGTTTTTCTTCCGGTGTGCCGCCGAACATGCTGCGTTGGTAGCCGCGCAGTGTGCCGGCCTGGTCTTCGTACATCAGTGTCCAATCGGCGATGGCGACCACCGCCATGCCGCCGGCGAAGAGTTCCGGCTTCTTTCCCAGGCTTTGCAGGGTCAGGTAGCCGCCGTAGGAGCCCCCGGTTTTGAGAATCGCGCCGGGCTGAGCGATGCCCTGATCGAGCAGCCACTCGACGCCGGCGGCGATATCTTCCACTTCCAGGTCGCCCAGGTTGCCATCAATGGCGTGCTGAAAATCATAGCCGAAGGTGGTGGAGCCGCGATAGTTGAGGCTGAAGAATGCATAGCCATGATCGAGCCAGGCTTGGGCATCCGGTTTCCAGGTGTTGGTCTGCACCGCGGTCGGTCCGCCATGAGTGTGAACGATGGTCGGGAAGGGACCGGCGCCGGGCGGAGTCGCCAGCCAGGCTTGGATCTCCGCGCCGCAACTGGTCTCATAGCTCACTGAGCGCCAGGGGATGCCCGGCGGGACATGTAGTCCCAGATCGAGCACATTGCGCAAGACGGCGCCAGTTTCGGCGTCGAGCTCGAGCAGGCGTGTTGGCGCGGTGGAATCGCTGAGGTGGACTTGCAGTCCGCCATTAGCGAGGAAGCCGCTGCCGGGGCTGTATACGCCGGGCGGGGTTTCCAGCTTGCGGATGCGGTCTTCGGCGACATCGTAGACGTAGAGACTGTGCATGGCGCGGTCGACTTGATGCAGGAGCAGGCGCCCGCCATCGGGCGACCAGCCCCAGGCTTTGACATCGCCACTGAACTGGTCGGACAAGATGTCCTGCCGTTCGCCGGATTGGGGATTCCAAATGAGGGGGCGATGGTGACCGCCAGCGTTGGAGGAACCGGCGAAGCGCATATCGCCCGGCAGCGGAGAAAAGCCGGCGAATTCCGTCCCACTGCCGGGGCCATCCCAAAGTTCGGCGATCAGGGCGCCGCTGGAGACATCGTAAGCCTCGAGCGCGTATTCGGCGCTGCCGGTCTTTTCGGTCGAGGCGATGATGGCGATTTCAGCATCCTGCGAAAGGTACGGTCCGAAAGACAAAGCCTGTTTGGTCTGGGTGAAGACCGGCATGGCATGGCGTCGATCGTGAATGATGAAGTGAAAGCCCTTGTCGTACACGGCGGCGAAACCGCGGGCATTGCCAGAGTCGCTTTCGCTAAAAGAGTGCGAGGCGTAGTCCGGCAGGTCGGGAGTGATGTCCTCGGGCTCGCCGCCGCTGAAGGGCAGGCGCACATAGTGACCGAGTTCGTCGCCCCGGCGATCGCGAAGGTAGTAGACATGCTCGCCGTCTGCGGAGATCGAGCCCTGGAAGACGCCGGCGGCTTCGTCGGTCAATTGATTCATTTGGTTGCTTGCCGTGTCCCAGGCGTAGAGTTGGTAGACGCCATCCTTATTGCTGGCGAGCAGTCCTCGCCCCGGATTCCGGGCGGCGCGGACTGACCAGGCGATTGACGGCGCGCGGAATCGTTGCTTCCAGGGCGCGTCAGCATTGAGGTTTGGCGGCTCTAGCACAGGGCGGACCTTTCGCGTTTTTCGCAGGCGGCGCTTATCATAAGCGGACAATGGGCGGGGCGCAATAGGCGGGCGAAAAGCGACCTAGACCTGCGCCCAAACCTGCGACATAATGTGGCATATTCCAGCGCGTATGCAGGAGGCGTCTCGTGGCAATTGCAGTGATGGCTGTGATCATCCTTTTGAACATCGCGCTGCTGCTGGCGGTGATGCGCCTCGGCACGATGGAAGATTTCCACAGCGAAGTTGCGGCGGAGGATTCGGCGGCGGTCTTGGCTTGGCGGGCTCGTCTGGCCGCTCGGGCCGAGACGGATTCAAGCGCGGCTGACGCAACCGACGGCGAAAGCGCATAATGCCTTCCGCATGCGGATTGGACTGCTCACCTCCGACCTCAGCAGCAAGAATGGCTGGGCGAATTACAGCCTGAACCTCGCGCGAGAACTGGACGCGCATGGGGTCGAGACGACGATAATCTGCGCCAGCAACAGTCCAGCGGTCGATATTCAACACTTCCGCATATTACCGACTGTAACGCCACCGGAAAGACATAGTTTCATCAAGGGACTCAGCTTGCTGCCCCGTGCGCGGGCGCTGCTGCGCGGCTGCGACATCATCCACAGCACGATCGAACCATACGCCGTCCTGGCTGCCGCAGTCGCCGGCGGCCGACCGCAATTTGTCACCGCCCACGGCAGCTATGTCAACTTGCCACGTCTCCGGCCCTTTCCGGTCGGCAATTTGTATCGGCGAGCATTTGCGCGCGCGCAGTTGATCTGCGTGAGCCGGCATACCGCAAACGTGGCGAAAGCGCTGATGCCAAATGCCCGCGTTGTGGTCATCAACAACGGGCTCGACATGACGCGCTTCGAGAAGCCTCCCGCTGTCAGCGTGCAGAAGACGGCGCCGTCGGTGGTCATCGTCGGCGAGATCAAGCCGCGCAAAGGCACATTACAGCTGGTCGAGGCGATAGCGGTTGTTCGCGAGCGCATACCACAGGCGCAATGCCTCATCATGGGCAATCCGCAGACGGGCAGCGCGTATACGACGCGGCTGCGGCGGCGGATCCAGGAGTTGGGCTTGGAAGACAATGTGCGGATCATGGGATTCGTCGAAGACGAGTTGCTGCGCGCCTGGATGGCGGCGGCGGATGTCTTCGCCCTGCCTGCCATGAATGACGGCTTGTTTTTCGAAGGCTTCGGCTTGGCCCTGCTTGAGGCGAGCGCTGCCGGAACGGCCGTCGTCGGGACGGACAACTGCGGCGTGGCGGACGCGATCGAACACGGCGTGACCGGCTTGGTCGTCTCGCAAGACAACATCGCCGAAGCCTTGCCGCGGGCGCTGCTCGAATTGCTGGAAGACCCGGCCAAGGCGGCGCGGATGGGCGGGGCCGGGCGCGAGCGCGCCAAATCACAAACTTGGGAATCGGTGGCGGAGCGCGTCATCGCGCTTTATCAGGCAGCGCTGGACTAGCCCCCGCTATGTCCGGGGCCCAGGTTCATACCAGGCGCTTCTTCACGACAGCCTCATCCAGCTCGATACCCAAACCCGGAGCGGTCGGCGGCGTGATGTAGCCGTTTTCAAAGCGAATTGGCTCTTTGAGAATGTCGTAGTGCAGGCCGCCGCCGTTGTACTCTTGGATGAGGAAATTCGGTGAACAGGCGTCGAGTTGCACAGCCGCGGCGGCGGCAACAGGTCCGCAGTACATATGTGGCGCGATCATGGCGTAGAATGCCTCGGCCATGCCCGCGATTTTCTTGGACTCCAGGATACCGCCGCACTGACCCACATCAAGCTGGATGATCTGCGCCGCCTGTTTCTTGAGCAGTTCAGCGAATTCAAATTTCGTCACCAGGCGCTCGCCGCTGGCAATCGGAATACTGGTGTGTGCCGCCACGCGCGCCATTTCGTCGATATTCTCCGGCGGCACCGGTTCCTCAAACCAGAATGGGCTGAACTCCTCCAGTTCATTAGCGACGCGTATGGCGACGGCGGTGCTGAATTGGCCGTGAGTGCCGATGCCAACTTCCAGCTCGTCGCCCACGGCAGCGCGGATGGCTTTGAAAATCTTCGCTACGTGACGAATCGTCTTCAGCGAGAAGTCGCGCGGATGCGGGAACAGCGGGGTGAAGGGATCGAATTTGCAGGCGGTGTTGCCGTCTTCAACCAGCTTCACAGCGATCTCGCCGGCTTTTTCCGGGTTTTCCCAGATGCCTTCCGTCGGCATGTAGGCGTACGCGCGCAACCGGTCATGGACTCTTCCGCCCAAGAGATTGTATATGGGCTGATTTGCCGCTTTGCCGACGATATCCCATAAAGCCATTTCGATGGCGCTTAGAGCCGGCGTCATGCCGAGGCCCGGATGGCGATAATCATGCCGGGAGGCGTAAATGGTCTGCCAAATCAGTTCGATATCGAATGGGCTCGCGCCGATGACAAACTGCTCGCAAAGATCCCTGATCAAGCTTATCTGCGAGTCCAGATTGAGGGCATGGCCAGTTGGTCGTTCGCCCAGGCCTTTGATGCCTTCGTCTGTGTTGAGTTGCACGAAGAGAAAATATCGGCCGCCGCGGTAAGGGGCGACATTCTCAACTAGAATGGTATCAACACCAGTAACTTTCATTGGTCATTTCTCCTGCGATGATCCATCCGTAACCCAGAGCTATTTTCGGGCGATCTAAAGGCCGCTCCTACAAATTTCGCCACAAATGAACCCAATAGGCGGCGCGGCATCAACTCGCCCGGCGGCCGTCAGCGTAGAGGAAGAAGCTCTCAGTCGCCTGGACCTCGATATCGAAGCCGTGATGGCGCAAGGTTTCCGAGAGCCGAGCCGGCTCGTAGTAGATCTTGACGATCTCGTAGCGCCGACCGTCTTTGAGCACACGCTGCTGCAAGTGGCCATTGAGGTTCTCGGTCCGCGTGCGAGAGCTGGAGAGATCGGGTTCCAACGAGTCGACGATGAAAAGACGGCCGCCCGGTTTCAGCGCCGCGTGAACGGTATCAAGAAAGGGCGTCAGTTTCGTCGATGGCACGTGCGAAAGCCAGAAACCGAAGAAGACCATGTCGTAGCGCCGCTGCGGCCGCCACTCGAAAAGATCGGTCAGATGATAGTCGACCCGGTCGGAACCAAGCTTGGCGCGGTTGATGGCGATCATCTCGGGCGAGGCATCGAGGGCGGTGACGCGCTCGCCTAGTGAAATGAGTTCGCTTGTCCAGATGCCGGTGCCCGGCGCCATTTCCAAAATGTGCTCAAATCCGGATTGACTGTGCAGGTGATCGCGGACTTGCCAGGCTTCCCCTTCCCATTGCCGCGTATGCGCTTCGCCGCGGTCATAACGCCCCAAGCGATAGAACCACTCGTCGTATTCGGGCGCGCGGGCGCGATAATACTCGATCTGATGCTGCAAGAGATCGGTCATGGGAGCTTAAGATTGGCTGCGCCATCTTCGTTATTCAATGGGTATTGCGGACCGCGAGGCGAGGTGCCGTCGGGATCATTGGCGAACGTGCCGGGCTGTGCCGGGACGTGACCACGCAGCAAGGGATCGTCGGTCTCGCGCATCCAGCGGTCGAGGCGTTCGCGCATGTCAGCCAGTATGTCGGCGTATTCCGGATCGTCAGTCAGATTGTCCCGCTCGATCGGATCCAGCAGCGTATCGTAGAGTTGTTCCGGCGCAGGCGCGATATCCCCGAAGCCGGCCGACACCAGTTCCGATTTACTGAAGCCATCGTCGATATTGGACAGCACAGGCGCCTCACGCTGGTCGTAGCGGCGGATGTATTTGTAACGCTCGCTGCGGACAGCGCGCTTGGGTTCGTAAGCCGCATGATAATTGACCTCGGCGAAGACCTCGTCGCGGATCGCATCGGCCTCGCCGCGCAGCAGCGGCAGCATCGAATGGCCCTGCAGCCAGTCGGGCGGCTCGATATCAAGCAGATCGCACACTGTCGGGAAGATATCGATCTGGCTGATCATAGCGTCAACCGTTCGACCACCGGCAAATGGATCTGCGCCTTGCATGATGAGGGCGACGCCGATGCCGTGGTCGGTCAGGTTGCATTTCATATCGGGGAAGGCGAGTCCGTGGTCGGTGGTGTAGATGACCAGCGTGTTCTCGCGCTGTCCGGTTTCGTCAAGCGCCTGCAGTACCTGCCCGATCTTGTCATCGAGGATCTGCGCCATGGCGATGTAATTGGCCATGTCTTGCCGTATGCCGGGCGTATCAGGAAAGAGCGCCGGCGGCTGCACGTAGGCCGGATTGACATCGTGCTCAAGCGGGAATTCTCGATGCGTCTCGAAGAAGCCGACCGTCAGCCAGAAGGGTTCTGCCGGCGCAGAGCGAATGAAATCGACGGCGGCGGTATGCGCCTGATCACGCTCGGTGGTCAGGATGTGATCGTAGCCGACCGCTTCGGCGCCGCGATGAAATTGCGGGCTGGTGAGATGTTGAATGCCAGCCAGCGCCGCTTTATAGCCGGCCCCTTTCAGAGTATGAATGATGTGCTGGCGGAAATCACCCAGGACAAAACCGCGATTTGCCAGGCCGAGCATGCCGGCGCTGTGGGCGGCCTGGCCCGTGAGCAAGGCGGCGCGGCTGGGCGAGCAGGTTGGCGCGGCGCAGTAAGCGCGGCGAAAGAGGACGCCACCTTCGGCGAGCCGATGCAAGTTCGGCGTCGGGATGGCGTGCCCGTAAGGCTGCAGGTAGCGGCCGGTGTCATGCGAATGAATGTAGAGGATGTTGGGCTTTGGCATCGAGAGCTTAACCTGCCATCCAGTCATCCATGCCGCGGAAGGGCATGTGGACGTCCGGATCGTAGACCGGTCGTTCGGCGTAATTGTTGTTGTTGCTGGAGTCAGGTTCACCGCGCACGAGGATAGCGCAGTTGGGCTCGCTCAGGACGCGGGTGGAAGTCGGGATGTAGCGCAGCGTCAGGCCGATGCGCCACTTCGCGGAGTCATTAGCATCCGAACCGTGGATGATGCGCGGGTTATGGACAGAGACATCGCCCGGCTGCAATTCGAGATCAACCACATCCTCATCGTCTATCAGCGATGGGTGGACGGTGGTGCCGAGCACATTTTTGCCGTCCTGGGCGGAGATCTGCTCGTGACGCGAAAGCAAATGGATATCTTGCGTGCCGGGCAGGACGCGCAGACAGCCATTTTCACGGGTGGATTCCGTGCCGGCGAGCCAGATCGTCGTCACTTCCACTGGCTCTAATGGCCAAAGGCAGCCGTCCTGATGCCATAAGACCTTTTGCCCGCGCCTGGGCGGCTTGGCGATATAATGCGCCGCCCACATGGCGATATTGGGTCCGAGGAATTGCTCGACAATATCGACCAGACGGTCATCACTGACGAGCCGGTGCATGAAGGGATCAGTCACCAGCATGTCGTGCATAAATCGCTCGGGACGAACATCGGGGTTTCGCTGGGCAAGCCAATGCACATGCTCGGCAGATTCGCGGGCGAGGTCGGCATCAATGGCGTTACGGACGATTACATAGCCTTTTTCATCATAGTGTTTTCGCAAATCGCTGGTCATACTTTGCCTCGCAAAATCTAGGTTTCTAACCGCCGCGCCGCGGATACCTCGGCTCAGACCGCCATCCATTTTTCCATGCCGCGGAAAGGCATGTGGATTGCCGGATCATAGACCGGCCTGTCGGCGTAAATGTTGCTGTTGCTTTCATCCGGCTCGCCGCGGACGAGGATGGGGCGGTCGCCTTCGCGCTTGATGCGAGTCGACGTGGGGATGTAGCGCAGGGTCAAGCCGATGCGCCAGCTATCGGATGTATTGGCTTCCGAGCCGTGAATGATTTTGGGATTGTGCAGCGAGACATCGCCCGGCTGCAGTTCAAGGTCGATAACGTGACTGTCATCGATCTGTGATGGGTGGATGCCGGAGGAGAGCACATTCTTGCCATCGGGAACTTCCTGCAGTTCGGCGCGCGAAAGCAGCTTGTTGTTCTGTGTGCCGGGCAAGACGCGCAGGCAGCCATTCGCGCGTGTGGAGGCGGTGGCGGCCAGCCAAATCGTCGTCACTTCCATAGGCTCCAGGGGCCAGTAGCTGCCGTCCTGGTGCCAAAGGACTTTCTGGCCGTGCTTTGGTGGTTTGGCGATATAATGCGCCGCCCACATAGCGGCATTTGAGCCGATGAATTGTTCAACGATATCGACCAGACGATCGTCGCCGACCAGACGGTGCATGAAGGGGTCGGACACGAGCATGCCATGGCCGAATTTCTCGGGGCGTACGCCGGGATTGCGTTCCGCGAGCCAGTGGACGTGCTCGGCGGTTTCGCGAGCCAGGTCGGCATCAATGGCGTTGCGGACGATGACGTAGCCTTTTTCATCGTATTCTTGTCGTAAAGCGGTGGTCATTTTCAGCCTCACTTGAATTTGCGCCGGGAATGTCGTCGTGCAAGTATGCGGCGGGGATCAGACTAAGTTGTAGGCGATATGATGAATGGATTCGGCGGGATTGTCAAGCTTGCGGAAGCAGAATCCACGTCAGTCGATGTCGACATCTTCCTTCTGCTTGCGCGGCGGATATTGCGCTTTGAGCTCCAGCGTGATGCCGCCGAAGAGGGGCGCGCAGACGTTGTAGAGCGAGACAGTCAGCGCGGTCGAGACGCCGCCGGCGACGGCTGCGATCAAGGCAGTCTGCGCCAGCATGGGACCGAGCACATCGGGCGGGATGATGACATCCCAGAACTTGAGGAAGTGATTGAGCAGCAGCAGGAGGGCGATGGGGATGACAGCGGCGGCGGCTGAGATTATCGCGGCGATTTTCACGGCGGACATAAAACCGATGCGTTTGAGTGTGTAGGTCATGGTTCTGTTCTCCTGACAGTTGCTTCAAGGAGTCACGCTAGTATAACGCGATTTGCTGGCCAAAAGTCGCAAGCCAGTGATCTAGCCAAGTATCTGCCCCGCCCTATCCAGATTGCCGACGCTGTAGTATTTGGCGTCCGGATGGTGCGTGAAGAGCGCCGCGGTGCTCTGCTCGGGCAGCCACTGCCAGGACTCGGTCAGGGACATGCCCAGCTCGCTCTCCAGTTGGGGCAGCAGGCGCAGGACGATGTCGTGATCGGCCAATTCCGGGCAGGCGGGATAACCCCAGCTGTAGCGCTTGCCCCGCCCGGCCGCGATGCCCAATTGCCCCTCCACGATGTGGGTGAGGTAATTGGCGGTCGCTTCAGCCGCTTGAACGGCGAGACCGTGGAAGAAGTAGGCTTCGCTGTATTCGTTCGCCGCTTGCAGGCGCTCGACTTCGTCGGTGGCTTCATGCCCGACCGTCACCGCCTGCAAGACCATGACATCGACGCTGCCGCTATCTATCGCGGCGAAATAGTCGCTGATGCAGAGAGTCTCGCCATCGGGCTGTCGCGGGAAGCTGAAGCGTGCGGCTTCGACCGTTTCGCCGGACACGGCATAGCGCTCGGCATCCCAGACGAGCAGATCATCGCCCTCGCTGTTGACGGGCAGATAGGCGTAGACGGCTTGGGGCTGGAGCGTGGCATGGCGTGCCGCGTCTTTGGACATGCGCAGCAGGCGCGCTTCAAACTCGGCTGAGAGCCGCTCCCATTCGACGCCTTGGGTATTCTTCGCGCCCCAGGAGAGGCGGAAGAGTTCCGGCTTGTGCAGGTGCTGCAGGACGATCTCCAGCGGCATGGAGCGCACGACGCGAGCGCCCCAGAAAGGCGGGGTCGGGATATCGGGCGCATCGCGGACGGTCTTGCGGACGCCGCCACGGCGAGCCCGACGCCGGCGAGGCGCGCGATCGACCTCGGCATAGGCTTCGGCGAAGACATCGTCGAGGAATTGTTCGTGACGCTCGGCGTCCAGCAGTTGTTCGACGGCGGCCAAGCCTTCGAAAGCGTCCTTGCAATAGAAGACGCCGGCCATGTAGGGCTCACCCGAATCTTGCAGGAAGAGGATGCGCCGGCCGAAGCGCCGGTTGATGGCCGCGCCGCCCACCAGCACCGGGATATCCAGGCCGCGACGCGCCAGCTCATTGACGATCAGCGGCATCTGCTTGGATGTGCTGACCAGCAGCGCCGACAAACCGATGGCATCCGCTTCTAGTTCCAAGGCCTTGTCGATGATGGTATTGGCGGGCACCTGCTTGCCCAGGTCATGCACAGTGTAGCCGTTGTTGCTGAGGATGGTCTTGACCAGATTCTTGCCGATATCGTGCACATCGCCATAGACGGTCGCCAGCACGACGATGCCTTTGCTCGCGCCTTCGACTTTGTCCATGAACTGCTCAAGGTAAGCGACCGACTTCTTCATCACCTCGGCCGATTGCAGCACGAAAGGCAAGATGAGCTCGCCAGCGCCAAATTTATCGCCCACCTCTTTCATCGCCGGCAACAGAACGGTATTCAGCGCGCCGACGGCATCCATGCGCGTCAGGATGTCGTCAATCAGCGCCTCGACGCCTTCCTTCTTGCGATGCACGATCTGCCAATGCAGCGCCCCCTCGCTTGTCATATCAGCGGTAGGATCGATCTCTTCCGCGCCGGCGATCTGCACTTCGTTCTCTTCAAAGTACTGGATGAAACGCGGCAGGGCATCGGCATCGCTGTTGAAGATGAGGTCTTCCGCGACTGCCCGCTGCTCATCGGGAATCTCGAAATAGGGCGTGATATGGGCTGGATTAACGATCGCCATGTCCAGGCCGGCTTTGACCGCATGATACAGGAAGACGCTGTTGAGCACGCCGCGGGCCGCCGCTCCCACGCCAAAGCTGACATTGCTGATGCCCAGCGCGGTCATCACGCCGGGTATCTGCTCCTTGATGAGGCGGATGCCTTCCAGCGTCTCAACGGCGTCGTTGCGCAGCTCCTCCTGCCCGGTGGTCAGCGGGAAAGTCAGCGTATCGAAGACGAGGTCCTCCGTCGTCAGTCCATATTCATTGACGGCGATATCGCTGATGCGCCGGGCGATTTCGAGCTTTTTGCCGCGACTGTGCGCCATGCCCTCTTCGTCGATCGTCATCGACAGAACGGCAGCGCCATGCTTTACAGCGATGGGCAGAATGGCGTCTATGCGCTCGCGGCCGTTTTCCAGGTTGTTGCCATTGATGATGCCGCGGCCGGGGTAGAGCGCCAGCGCCGCTTCGGCCACATCGGCTTCGGTGGTATCAATGATCAGCGGGGCTTCCACCGCCATGGACAGCTTCTTGACCAGCTTCTCCATCTGCGCTTTCTCGTCATCGCGCTCGGTGAGGGCGACGCAGACATCGAGCATATGCGCGCCGCGATTGACCTGCCCGACCGCTATCTCGACGATGCCCTCGTAGTCCTCTTCCAGCAGCAGGCGCTTGACCTTGCGGCTGCCCTGGCTGTTGACGCGCTCGCCGATCAGCGTTGGACCGGGGTCTTGAATCATGCGCGCGGCGGTCATGCCGCTGGAAGCGCGCGGTTCCAAAATCATGTCGCGTTCGGTCGGCGCTCGTCGCCCGCTACGCCTGTGAAGCGTCTCGTCGTAGCTCACTCCATGCACGCGCTCGTAGAGCAAGGCGATATGCTCGGGCGTCGTGCCACAGCAGCCGCCGACGGCATTGACGCCCCAGCGCGCGAACTCCGCCACCATCTCGCTGAAGGGAACGGGCAACATTGGATACACCGCCTCGCCATCGACATTGATGGGCAAGCCGGCGTTGGGCAAGACGCTGATGGGAAAGGGCGAGCGCTCAATCAAATACTGAATCGGCAGTCGCATATACTCGGGACCGGTCGAGCAATTCATGCCCAGCACATCGATCGACAGCGCCGACAGCGTCGCCACCGCGCCGGTGATATCGGTGCCGAAGAGCATCCGTCCGCCCACGTCGAGCGTGATCTGCACTTGCAGCGGGATGCGCCCTCCGCTTTCGGCGAAATAGCGGTTGACGCCGTAGACAGCCGCCTTGACCTCGAGGATGTCCTGGCTGGTCTCCAGCAGGAGCATATCCGCCCCACCCTCGACCAAGCCCCGCGCCTGCTCGCCGAACAAATCGGCAAGCTCGTCAAAGGTGATATCACTGAGGTCGGGGTCATCGCCGGAGGGCAGCATGCCGCTGGGACCCATGCTCCCGGCGACGAAACGCAGTATACCGCTTTCGGCTTCGATGTCATCACAAGCGGCCCGCGCGATTTCGGCGGCGGCGCGGTTGATTTCTATTGTGCGCTCGCCCAAACCGTGTTCGTCCAGCGTGCGCCGGTTGCTGCGGAAGGTATTGGTCTCTATCGCTTCCGCGCCAACGCGCAGGAAGGACTCATGGATTTCGCGGATGACATCGGGACGAGTGATGACGAGATAATCAATGCAGTCCTGGTATGGCTCGCCGCCGAAGTCTTCGGGCGTAAGCTCGTAGGACTGGATGCTGGTGCCCATCGCGCCGTCGAAGATGACGACATGATCATCGATGGCATCGAGGTAGCGGCGGTTGGTGAATGGTGGCGTTGCTTTGCTCATGGCGCGCATGATAGCAGAGGTGGCCGGGATTTCACACGGTGGCGGCTTCGATAGCCTGTGGACTTAAAACCTAACTTCACCACAAAGACACAAAGGGCACAAAGTCATTTTCTTAACTTTTCTGTACGCTCTGTGCCGGCGGACCGTGTCTACGCGCCCTCTGTGGTGAATCCCCATATTGAACTCGCGTTGGGTCCATATCCACGATTTCCACAACTTCCCATGAGTCGAATAATTGGCAAGCTTATGAACTGCGCTATAATCCGCTGCTATCAACGGACAAAGGCTCTGGGACACATGACGACTGCGGCAACCGAAATACCGAGCGAGGCCGAGCGCGCCGCCCCTTTCCAATACGGCCGCATTCTGCTCATCTGCGGCGGGCACTTCGTACACGATATCTATTCCGCCTTCATCGCCCCGCTGCTGCCCCTGCTGATTGACAAACTGGGTCTCACGCTGCTGATGGCGGGTTCCCTGCCGGTATTCATGCAGTCGCCTTCGCTATTGGGGCCGTTAATCGGCTATCTCGCTGATCGCTTCTCGGTGCGCTATCTGGTCATATTCGCGCCGGCGATCACAGCGACATTGGCGACGCTCATCGGCTTCATGCCGACCTATGGCACGGCGGCGCTGCTGCTATTTTGCGTCGGCGTGAACATCATGGCTTTTCATGCGCCCGCGCCGGCAATGATCGCCCATGTTTCCGGCGACAAGGTCGGGCGCGGCATGAGCTTTTTCATGGCTTCGGGCGAATTGGCCCGTTCGGTCGGCCCGCTGCTGGTGGGCTTTGGCGTGGCGGAATGGGGCATGCAGGGTTTGTGGCGCTTGATGTTCTTCGGTTGGCTGGCGAGCGCGATACTCTTCTGGCGGCTGCGGGATGTCTCCGCCAAGCGCGGGCCGCGCAAGAGCAAGGGCAAGCTGATGCTGCGGCGATTCGCGCGGGTCTTCGTGCCGCTCTTCGGCGTCATGCTCCTGCGCAACATGGCGGTGAGCAGCCTGGGCATCTTCATGGTTGTCTACCTGGTGGATGTGCGCAGTTACGAACTGACGCTGGCGACCGGCGCCCTGGCGCTCTACGAGTTTTCCGGCGTCGGCGGCGCGCTTATGGGCGGGACCCTCAGCGATCGTATCGGACGGCGGAAAATGGTGGCCGGCGCGGCGATCGGCTCGGCGCTGCTCATGCTGATCTTTGTCCACGTTGAAGGCGCCCTGCTCATCCCCTTGCTCATCCTCTTGGGATTGACGGCGCTTTCGGTGTCACCGGTCTTCCTGGCGCTGGTGCAAGATCAACTGCCGGACAGCCGCGCCACCGCCAACGGCATGTTCATGCTCTTCGCCTTCGGCATTCGCGCTCTCAATGTGCTGATGGTCGGCGCCTTGGGCGATGCATTGGGCTTGCAATCGGCCTTTATCGCGGCCGCGCTGATATCCCTGCTCTCGCTGCCGCTAATCGCGACTTTGCCCGCCGCTCCAGCAGTTCGGCACGAAGATCTCTAGTTGCGCGGCGGGTTTGCCGCCCACTCAGACAGCAGAGTCTCCAGCTCAGTTTCACTTCCGACGAATTGGACGAAACCATCGGCCGTCGCCAACTTGCCATTGCGCAGGCCTTCCACGTCGACATCCGCCATGCCAATGACAGCTGCCCGGCCTGTCAGCCGCGCTTGTGTCTTCCGTCCGAAACTGCGCAGATGAGCGGCCGCCCCGGCCGGCAAGCCTGAACGCCCCCCGCCGCGCAAGTCAATCACGCTGTCAACCGGCCCCTCGGCTGACATGAGCGTGAACGCTGAAGCGCGGACGGCATGGTGGTAGTCCTTCCAATTCCAGTCGCCATCGGCGATGTAGCACATGGCGCGCTTGGTCTGGCCGCGCCATTCAAATCGAAAGGGCATAGTCAAAGTCCCTGAGCGCATTCCCTATGCGCGCGATTATAGTCTGCGCGCGTTCGTCTGGTCGACCCACTTTGTCGCCCCTACAAGGCTTGTCCGGTATTGGCGGCCTGGCGTTTGATTCCAGCCCGCGTCC
>JAPOYU010000005.1 GCA_026706395.1 Chloroflexota bacterium | reverse complement strand
GGATGCCACCCTTTCAAGGTGGAGACACGGGTTCGAGTCCCGTAGGGGCTACAAATCAACCGGCTGCTCAAATGCCCTTCGTACGTGACGGCGAGGGGTTTTCTGTTTGCGGGATCCCGATGGTGCATTGCCTCAAGAGATCGATTCTCAATTGCGAACCGCTTGATCACTGGTTCCTCGAATGCAGGAACTTGGCGTCGACCTCCTGCACAGTTCCTACGGCTCTTAGCTTCAGGAAGGCGCTTCGCGACCGTTTGGCGCCTTTTCAGGCTCGTTTCGGCGCTGGACTGCAGACTCCGCCTGGGACTTAGATCATTTGACAAGCCTAAGCGGATTGGGTACACTTTTGCTATACTTAATGTCACAGACAGTTCTCTGACTGGTTCATGAAAAGTATAATAATCAGTAGGTCCCTCTACAAGAAATTCCAACCCCACCAGCGGCACATGGCGTTTTCTATCGCCCACTATCCTTCGATGAAACTGCTGCTGAACATCTGCATGGAAACGAAGTACCCCGCTGACTGTCTTCTCCAGTAGCTTGAGCGGGTAGCGTCGCGTCGTTCTTGCCGCATCGCAACAAATCCAACGCCGGTCCGTTCTTCCATTCCCGTGGGTGTCTCACTGACCCGTTCAGTGTTATCCGCCGAGCATCGGCATTTGATGCTCACCGTATACGCTCGAGGTGCATAGTATGAGAGGAAGTAAGATGAATAAGTTAAGAATAGTTGTTCTCCTGCTCGTTCTGTTTTCGCTGACCGCGTCCGCGCAGGATTCGGTGACGCTTACTATCCTGGTTGAGCAGGGTGGTTTCTGGTTGCAGGAAGCCGCCGCCGCTCAGTTTGAGGAAGAGACCGGACATACGGTTGAGTTCGTCAACGTTCCTTACGGAAGCGTATTCGATCGTTTGTCAGCCGAAATGGCGACCGGAGGCGCCGCCTTCGATGTCGCAACAATCGACGTAGTGTGGATGTCGCATTTCGCGCCGTTTGCCGAGCCGCTGGACGACTTGTTCACCGACGAAGTCATTGCCGACCTGTTCCCATCGCTTGTGGCTGATGCGCAAATAGGCGGCAGTTTCATCGGGATGCCGACCTGGGCGAATACGGAGATCATTTTCTACCGCAAGGATCTATGGGAAGATCCGGAGGAAATGGCTGCCTTCGAGGCGGAGTACGGCTACGCCTTGGCGCCGCCGACGACCTGGCAGGAATTCGATGATATGGCGCAATTCTTCACGCGCGACAGCGACGGCGATGGCGAAATCGATATGTATGGTACGGATGTCAAAGGCGGCGTCGCCGACTTCGAATGGATGATCGCCGTACTTCAAGCTGGTTCGCCTGGCGTGGTGCTGGATGCGGATCACAACATCATCATTGACAATGACGAACATGTTGCTGGGTTGGAGTACTACATCAGCCACCACTGTGATATGGACGTCGCGCCGCCAAACGTCAATGAAATCGATTGGGGCGTAGCCGAGAATCTCTTCTATCAGAGCCAGACGGCGATGTTCCGTTTCTGGGGCCATGCCTATCGCCTGACAAGAGGCGACTCGCCGATCGCGGATCTGGTTGGCGCCGCTCCGATGGTCGCTGGTCCAGGCGGCGTCGGCGCAATCCCGGGTCCCTGGTTCAATATCGTGCCCAAGACCTCGGAGAACAAGGAGCTCGCCCTGGAGTTCGTCCAATATCTCTATGACCACAACGCTATGGGCATCGAAGCGCCATTGGGCTTGGCTGCTCGCAAGTCGGCCTATGCCCAATACGCCGATGTCGAAGGCTTCGAGAATCTGAATCCACTCCTCGAAACCTTGGACAGTTCACAAACCATTGGACGCCCGGCCGTAGCCGATTGGCAACAGATAGCGGATGAGATTCTGGGCCCGATCGGCACTGACGCCTTGACCTGTGAACAGGATCCGGCCGAGTTACTGGCTTGGGGCCGCGATCAGCTAGAATCGATGGGCTACGAATAGTCTAGGACAAGTTGGGGGCTGCCTGCGGGCAGTCCCTCTCATACCCTCCATCGAGGGAATTCGCCATGCAGATGACAGACAGACGCTTTGTCGCGATCCTGCTGTTGCCAGCGGGATTGTTTCTGTCTGCTTTTGTGGCTTACCCGCTTTTCTTGCTCCTGCGCGACAGCCTGTTCGAAGTCTCCATATATGCGCCGACGGAGGGCGTCTTTGTTGGCTTGGACAACTATGCAAAAGCGCTGACTTCAAAACGTGTGCTGGAGTCGGCGGGGCGTACGCTCAACTACACCTTGATCGCCTTAATCGCCGAATTCGTATTGGGCTTTGGCGCGGCCCTGCTTTTCCATGCCTTGGGTGATCGATCAGAGTTATTACGGACCATATTCGCCTTTCCCTTGATGATCCCGCCGATCGTGGCGGGGTTGCTCTGGCGCTTCATGTTGATTGACAACATCGGCATCGTCAATCACC
Source organism: Chloroflexota bacterium (assembly GCA_026706395.1). The sequence continues at coordinate 3,499 of JAPOYU010000005.1, read as the reverse complement.
TGTTGGAGACCCTCGGCATCATCGCCGATTCGAGCGATATCAGTTGGCTGGGTGATCGGGATCTCGTTCTGTTTTCCGTGGCGCTGCCTAACATTTGGCTGACGACTTCTTTTGTAGCGCTGGTGCTTTATACGGGACTGCAAAACATCCCGGAGGAGCTGGTCGAAGCGGCAAAGATAGATGGCGCAGGCGCCTGGCATATGTTCCTGCGAGTTATCCTGCCCCTGTTGCGGCCGGTGATCGCGGTCGTGCTGATCATCCGCGGCATTGACGCTGCCCGCGCTTTCGACATGATCTGGATTCAGACTGAGGGCGGTCCGCGTTTCGCATCGGAGATCCTCAGCATACACATCTATCGCAACATGATTCGTTATGGCAATGTCGGCGAAGCTTCAGCAATAGCGACATTGTTCATGTTCAGCATGGTGATTGTCAGCGCAGCAGTGTTTTTCACGATCTGGGGCCGGGGGACTTCACAATCTTAAGGTCTGGAAGGTACGGCGCTTGAAGGCTTCAATGGCAGAGAGAACGACGCTGTTGATATTGGTGACACTCATCGTCGTCATTTACGTATTTCCCTATGCGTTCTTGGTTTCCACGTCGCTAAAGCCGCCGGCTGATGCGCTGGCCATCCCGCCGACGATCCTGCCCCAGCGCATCAGCTTGGAAAACTACAGCAATATTGCGACCTTCCCTTCCGTACAGCAGTCCTTCGGCAACAGCCTTATTATCGCGCTGTTGAGTTCGCTAATCACCATATCTTTGGCGGTGCCGGCGGCTTATGCGGTAGCGCGCTTCGCCAGCCTCGCCGGTAAGATATTCTTGCTCGCGGTTCTGATCACGAGACTGATTCCGCCAGTCTCGGTTGGGATACCGCTCTTCGCCATCATGCGTTCCCTCGGCTTGACGGACACGCATATTGGCGTTGCGCTGGCTCATTCGACGATTAGTGTGCCCTTGGCGATATGGCTGCTGGCGAGCTTCATGGAGAGTATCCCGCGTGAGCTGGAGGAGGCGGCGCGGGTCGACGGCTGTTCCCGGTTTGGCGCCTTGTTTCGCATAATCATTCCGGTTGCGGCTGGCGGCATCGCAGTGACGTCCGTCTTCGTATTTCTGGCTTCCTGGAACGAGTTTCTATTTGCGCTTCTGCTGTCGTCCACCAGCGTGAAAACCGCGCCGATTGCCATCGCGGAATTCAGGACGCAATACGGCATTCAGTGGGGAACGATGACCTCGCTCTCGGTACTCTTCTCATTTCCAGTTATTATCTTCTCGCTGCTCATGCAGAAACGAATTGTGGCTGGCATGACGATGGGCGCCGTCAAAGGCTAGGTATTGTATTCAACGCTGGTTAGCGTCTGTTGGAAAAAAGGAGAAAGCTGAAAATGAATGTTTGGCAGCCGAACAGTCCGCTGGGCGGATTACCGTTTATCAAGCGCGCGCGATCGCTGCGCTCATCGAGTTACGATGTCAGCGGCGGCAACCGAGATTTCAAGGTGGTCCCGCCGGGCGCGACCCACGTCATGGCTGATATTGAAGGCTGCGGCATGGTCAAGCATATCTGGATGACTACGCGCTGCTATGCGCCGCATTACATGCGCAAGCTGGTGATCGAGATGTATTGGGACGGGGAAGAAAATCCCAGCGTGCGCGTGCCCTATGGCGACTTCTTTGGCATTGGCCACGCGACGGGCAAGCATTATGTGTCTTTGCCGGTGAGCATGACCTTTGGTGAGCGCCGCGGACCCAAAGGTCCCTTCTCGCCGGCGATGAATTGGTATTTCCCCATGCCTTTCGGCAAACATGCCAAGATCCAAATCATCAATGAGAGCGAAGAACCGATCGCCAATCTATTCTATTATGTCGATTACGAACTGGTCGACGAACCGCCGCCCGAGGATATCGGTTACTTTCACGCCGCCTGGAATCAGGAGAACCCGACTGAAGCGCTGGCGCATCGCTCTGACGATGAAGATTTAGCGCCATGGGATCTGCCCGGCATCAACCTCACCGGCGCTGACAACTACGTCGTTTTGGATGCGGTTGGCACGGGCCATTATGTGGGCTGCGTACTGAATATCGATAACTTCAACGCGTCCAATCAAGTATTCACCTGGCCTGGCGAGGGCGATGACATGTTCTTCGTCGATGGGGAAGCGTTTCCGCCATCGCTTCACGGCACGGGCACCGAGGATTATTTCGGCTGCGCTTGGGGCTTCCCGAGCGGCGAATACGCCGGACCCTACCACGGCATATCGCTGGGCAGCGACGTGCAGGAGCACTTCGGCAAGTGGAGCCTGTATCGCTGGCATATCGAAGATCCGATCCGATTCACCAAGTCGCTGCGCTTCTCAATCGAACATGGACATGCCAACGACCAGAGCAATGAGTATTCCAGCGTCGCCTATTGGTATCAACTGGAGCCGCATAAGCCGCTGCCGCCGTTGCCGCCGGTAGCATCTCGTTTGCCGCGGCGCTGGCCCGAGCATGGCTTGTGGGATAGATAGGCGGGGAGTGTCGAATTTTTGATTGCCAATGAGCAATCTATCGGTTCTCCATTCCCGAAGCAAACCCTAATGCGCGACTATTGGCGATCGTTTTGCGGGGGAGGTCATATTAGGCAATATTTGCTTGTTGATCTGCCATGCTTAAACGGCCAGAGCGCGTCATTGGCGCTATATAACATTAAACGAAGGCATTTTACTAGCGCTCTAGGGGAGAGATTCCGTGAATACCGAAACAGTCAGACCGGTTTCCCTTAAACAAGTTGCAATTGCTAAGGGTTTTTGGGGTGAGCGGCAGCGTGTAAACCGGGAGGTGACGATCCCGGCAATTTATCAGAAGCTGGAAGAGACGGGGCGCGTCGCCTCATGGGCGATGGAGGGTCCTGCTGATCCCCCGCCGTCACATGAGCGGATAGGCGTCCGCGTATTCTGGGATTCGGATTCGGGCAAGTGGCTGGAATCGGCCGCGTACAGCCTCGCCACCCACCCAGACGCTGAGCTGGAAGCGACCGCCGATGCGCTGATTGACGCCATCGAAAGCGCTCAACTTGACGACGGCTATCTCAATACCTATTTCCCGGTGCATTTCCCCGAAGGGCAGTGGGCCAATCTGCGCGACAATCACGAAATGTACAACGCCGGGCACCTAATGGAAGCGGCGGTGGCTTATCATCAGGCGACTGGAAAACGCAAAATGCTCGATGTGCTCGCGCGCTTTTCCGACCATATCGCCTCGACTTTCGGCACAGAAGAGGGCAAGCGGCGCGGTTACCCGGGCCACCCGGAGATTGAACTGGCGCTGGTCAAGATGTACCGCGAAACCGGCGAACAGCGCTTTCTGGAGTTGGCGTCTTACTTCGTCGACGAGCGCGGACAGGCGCCGCATTACTATGATCAAGAGGCGCATGATCGCGGCGGAAGCACGGAATCCTACTGGGCACGGACTTACCGTTATTGCCAGGCGCATTTGCCCTTGCGCGAGCATACGGAGGCGA
>JAPOYU010000099.1:9176-44964 GCA_026706395.1 Chloroflexota bacterium | reverse complement strand
TGACTCTGTGGTGAAATCATGACAAAGCAATTCCACTGGGACGATCCCTTCCTGCTCAACGACCAACTGACCGACGAAGAGCGAATGGTCCGCGACGCCGCCCGCGACTACTGCCAGGGCAAGCTCATGCCGCGCATCCTCGAAGCCAACCGCCACGAGACCTTCGACCGCGATATCTACACCGAAATGGCGGAGCTCGGCATGCTGGGCGCGACCCTGCCCGAAGAACACGGCGGCGCCGGCTTAAACTATGTCTCCTACGGCTTGATCGCCCGCGAAGTCGAACGCGTCGACAGCGGCTATCGCAGCGCCATGAGCGTGCAAAGCGCCCTCGTCATGTACCCCATCTATGCCTATGGCAGCGACGAGCAGCGGAGCAAATACCTGCCGAAGCTTGTCAGCGGCGAATGGGTCGGCTGTTTCGGCTTGACCGAGCCCGACCACGGCAGCGACCCCGGCGCCATGGAAACGCGCGCGGCAAAAGTCGCCGGCGGCTGGCGACTGCACGGGGGGAAAATGTGGATCACCAATTCACCCATCGCCGATGTCTTCATCGTCTGGGCGAAAACCTACGGCGCCGATGACGGCGATGGCGCCATCCGCGGCTTCATCCTCGAGCGCGGCATGGACGGCTTGTCCGCCCCCGCGATCGAAGGCAAATTCAGCCTCCGCGCCAGCAGCACCGGCGAAATCGTCATGGACGATGTCTTCGTGCCCGCGGAAAACCTGCTGCCCGGCGCGCGCGGCCTGCGCGGCCCCTTCGGCTGCCTCAACCGCGCCCGCTACGGCATCGCCTGGGGCGCCCTGGGCGCGGCTGAATTCTGCTGGCACGCCGCCCGTCAATACTCGCTCGACCGCCATCAATTCGGGCGCCCCCTGGCTGCAAATCAACTCATCCAATTCAAGCTGGCCAACATGATGACCGATATCGCGCTTGGCTTGCAGGGCGCGATGCGCGTCGGCCGCCTCTTCGATCAAGGCGCGGCCACGCCGGAAATGATCTCGCTGGTGAAGCGCAACTCCTGCGGGGTAGCCCTCGAAATCGCCCGCGCCTCCCGCGATATGCACGGCGGCAACGGCATCGCCGACGAATTTCACGTCATCCGCCATGTCATGAACCTCGAAGCCGTCAACACCTACGAAGGCACCAGCGACATCCACGCCCTGATCCTCGGCCGCGCCCAAACCGGCATCCAGGCCTTCATGTGACGTCACGTCACCCGCACGTTCCTACGGGCGAAACGGCGGCTCGCCCCTTAATCTCGCTTCTGTCAAACGCGCGAAAAACTCTGTGCCCCGGTGTACTCGGTGATTAAAATAGAATCACCAAATACAAGGACAAAACCATGACCAGCAAAACCTTCGAAGTGCCAAATATCGGCTGCGCCGGCTGCGTCGCCGCGATCAAGATGGAGCTGGAAGATCTCTCCGGCGTACAGGCTGTCAGCGGCGATGTGCCCAGCAAGACCATCCGGATCGAATTCGACGCGCCGGCCACCTGGGACAACATCGTCCAGTCGCTCAAAGAGATCGACTACCCGCCCGCAGAAAGCTAGCCGCCGCCGACCGAATGCCACTTACCCTCGCGCGGATAAAACGCAAGGCGGCCCAGCTCGGCTTCAACCTCTGCGGCGTCACGCCGGCCGAGCCCTCGCCCACGCTGGCTGCCTACCTGCGTTGGATCCAGCGCGGCATGCAGGGCGAGATGCGTTATATGGCGCGGACCGACCGTGTTCGCCGCCGCCAGGACCTGCGCGAAATCCTGCCCGGCGCCAAGACGCTCATCGTGGTCGGCATGGACTACCACGCGCGCTACGCCGACGATGCCACGCTGAACGATCCGGCCCGCGGGCGCATCGCCGCCTACGCCTGGGGCCTGGACTACCACAATGTCCTCGCCCTCCGGCTCGAGGCATTCGCCGAGTGGCTGGCGGAAGCCAGCAGCGCCAAGCCGGCGCAGAAGGTCTATGTCGATACCGGCGCCATCCTCGAGCGCAGCCACGGCCAGCAGGCCGGCTTGGGCTTCATCGGCAAGAACACCATGCTGATCCACCCCCGGCGCGGCAGCAGCTTCTTCATCGGCGAGATCATCACCGCGCTCGAATTCGACGACTACGACGCGCCGCACCGCGAGACCATGTGCGGCACTTGTACACGCTGCCTGGTCGCCTGCCCCACCGATGCCTTCCCCGAGCCCTTCGTGCTGGATTCGCGGCGCTGCATCAGCTACCACACCATCGAGAACCGCGGCTGGATCGACCGCGAGCTGCGCCCCAACTTCGGCAACTGGATCTTCGGTTGCGATATCTGCCAGGATGTTTGCCCATTCCAGCGCTTCGCCGAAGAGACGGACGAGGTCGCCTTCCTTCCTTTCGACATTGACCGAGTCGCGCCGCAACTCACCGACATTCTGATGTCCAATGAGCCGTCCTTCCGCGCCATGTTCCGCCGCAGTCCAGTCGAGCGGGCCGGGCGGGAACTCATCGTGCGCAACGCCTGCGTCGCCGCGGGCAACTGGCGGGGCGAAGTCGCCATCCCCCACTTGATCCAACTGCTTTATGACAACAGCGCGCTGGTGCGGGGGCACGCTGCTTGGGCGCTCTGGCGGACGATGGAGCTGGACAGCAGCAAGCTCCTGACCGACTTGCATCGGCGCGAGGACGATGAGCGCGTCCGCGCCGAGGTGGAGGCGCTGCTGACATAAGGGAGTCAACCCCTCCCCCCGACCCCCTCCCCGAAGCATCAGGGAGGGGGAGCGCAAGGACGAGCCGATCAATGCCGTTTAATTCCTCACCTTGCGGGCGACTCACAGCCGCGCGTAGACACCACGGTTCAGTCGTCCCTACATGTCCCCGATTAGAGGGCATCCAAGTCGGGATATTGACGATGCCAGTCTGCCCCGTCCTGGTAGGCTTTGGCGACGGCGAGGGTCTCGGCCTCCTTGTACAAGCCGCCGACGAAAGTGATGCTGGTGGGCGTGCCTCTGTCCGTGAAGCCATTGGGGACGACTACAGTCGGGTGCCCAGTGAAATTGGTGATCTGCAGCGTAGTGCCGCCATAGCTCGGAGAGATGAAGACATCGACATCCGCCATCAGCTGCGCCATATCGCGCATCAGCTGGGCGCGGACGCGATTGGCGTTGATGTACTCGACCGCCGGGATGAAGCGGGCGGCGCGGAAAACGTTGGGCCAAGCGCTGTCATCCTGGCGCTTCATACTATCGACCGAGCCATCGCGCGTGATTTGGTCGAAGGCAGCCGCGGCTTCAGCCGCCAGTATCATCCAGAGCCCGCTGATTTCAGTCGCCGGCAGCTCGATCGATTTCAACTCGAAGCCCTGCGCGCGCATCACATTGAGGACGGCGGCGCTGTTGACCTGGTTGACGCGCTCCAGCTCTTCGCCCTCGGGCCGGTGATGGGCGTCCGTTTCGCCGGCGTGGGCCGCTTCAAAGGCGCTGGCGACGTAGCCGATGCGCAGACCATGCGGATCGAGCGCCGGATCCCAGGTGAAGGGCGCGGGGCTGATCGTCATGTCCCTGCCATCGGGACCATAGATGGCGCTGAAAACCAGCGCGCAGTCCTCCACCGAGCGGCACATGGGACCCAGCTTGTCCATGCTCCAACTGAGCGCCATCGCGCCGTAGCGGCTGACGCCCCCGTAGGTGGGCCGCAAGCCGGAGACGCCGCAGCGGGTCGATGGCGAGACGATCGAGCCCATCGTCTCGCTGCCGATGGAGAAGCCGACCAAGCCGGCGGCGGTGGCGGCGCCCGGTCCAGCCGATGAGCCGCTGCTGCCCTCACTGGTATCCCAGGGATTCTTGGTCGTGCCGCCGTACCAGACATCGCCATTGGCGAGCGCGCCCAAAGTCAGCTTGGCGATGAGTACGGCGCCGGCCGCTTCCAGCCGCTGCACGACCGTCGCCTCAACATCAAGCACTTGCCCCTCGTAGGGCGCTGCGCCCCACTGCGTCGGATAGCCGCGCGTCGCCAGCAGGTCCTTGGCGCCCCAGGGCACCCCATGCAGCGGACCGCGATAGAGCCCGCGGGCGATCTCGTCATCGGCGCGCGCCGCCTGCTCGTAAGCGAGTTCCTCGGTGTAAGCGGCGACGCACTCCAGGGCGGGATCGTAGCGCTTGAGCCGATTCAAGTACATCTCGGTCAGCTCGCGCGAAGTGACCTGGCGACTGCGCATGAGCTCGGCGAGCTGGGGCACGGGCAAGAAAGCGGCTTCTTCGAGATCGGCCGGGCGCGTCACCTGCGGCTGAGGACTCATCGCATAGGCGCGCGGGACGGCGGCGGGCGCGGGATCGGCGGCATTCACGTTGAAGTTGAGCGAAAGCGGCACGCTATTGTCGAGCTCCGCGGCGCGGATGAGACCATATTGCTCGCGGCGCCCATTGACAATCTCGAGCATCTGCTCGCGCTGGGCGGGACTGAAGTCGAGGGCGAGCAGGGTTTCGGCGGCGGCGATTTGCTCGGCGGTGATGGCGGGTTGAGATTCGGGCATGGGCGGCTTCCTCGGGGGCTGTGGGTTTCGGGGGAGTGTACCACAGGAATTTTCACTACCGAGGTCACCGAGGGCACAGAGTTCGCCTCGATTCCCCCGGATTGCCCCCATGATTTGGCGTAGTGTATAGACACGGTATGGATAGAGGCGGGGGGGTACTCCCCCTTTGGCGGCGCGGGTTATGGGATTGTTAAGCGGCGGTACGGGGACAGGTTATCATGGGTCGGGTGTGGCGGGGTGAATGGATGGTCGCGGATTCTAAAGATTGAACCGCAGAATAGAGGCCGTACGTCAGTAATGCCAAAAGCTCTTATATAATATTAAGACTTATTCTCAGCGCAAAATGTCCTCCACCTTTAGAATTATTTTCACGATATCTTACTCACATCACCACCTAAGGGAGCAAGTCACATGGCATACCGCAACAAGACTTACGTCGCTTTTGACGCGGACAACGACATCATCCATTATCGAATGATGCAGGCATGGAAAGCAAGCGACAACGTATCTTTCAACTTCTACGACGCGCATGATTTAAACAATTTGCTGCCGACCAGCAGCGAAGCGACCATAAAGCGGAAGCTAAAAGAACGTCTGAAAAACACTAAGCTGTTCATGCTACTTGTTGGCGAAAACACGAAGAATCTGCACAAGTTTGTTCGCTGGGAGCAAGAGCAGGCTCTGGACCTTGATATCCCTGTTGTCGTGGTCAACTTGAACAAGAAACGGAAGATCGACAAGGATCTATGTCCCGCGATTATGCGCGACGAGCTCGCAATTCACGTAAGCTACCACCAGAAAATCATTGAGTACGCCATCGACAATTGGATAGATAGCCATCGAAAGTATCGCAAGGAAGAACGGACTGGACCCTTCTACTACACTAAGGAGACGTATGAGAAGCTCGGATTGTGAGTAAGTGGAAGATTCATCCGTTTTTCTCGCTTTACCACTGGAAAGGTAATTTTTCCTGGCAGAAGTTTGCCGCTCGTGGAATCGGCGTATTCGGACTAATTTGGCTTCTGATTGAAGCGGTGGCGTTCTTCCTGCCAGAAGTGGAGGACTACATCGTCGTGCAGAGGCCGAACCCTTTCACGTTCGTCGTCGTGCTCAGTTTGGCATGCGCCATTTGGCATGTTCGTCCCAGAGTCGTTTTTAGGTACGGGCTAAAGGGCCGCGACCTGAACATAGCAATTCACCTAGTAGATGCTTTTCATACAGAGGGAGCGCTTGTCGTTCCCACTAATCTATACTTTGTAGCAGATATCAACGGGCGGATGTTAAATGCGCAAAGTATCCAGGGGGCACTAATTCGCAAGCACTACGCCGGTAAACCTTGTGACCTCCAGCGCGCAATAGATGCTGTACTCGCCGAAGAGAACACCCGAATCGAGACTATTAGTGAAAAATGGAGCAGTGGGCTGACTGTAACTAAGTATCCATTGGGAACTGTCGTACCGATCAAGAAGGATGGTCGTCAATTCTATATGTTGGCAAACACCCAACTTACACCGGATGGTCGCGCTAGTTCTACAGAAGACGAGCTATTGTCATCACTTAGGTCGCTGTGGAAATACCTCTCAACACGCGCTACATTTGGTCACATAGTTGTACCGGTTATTGGCTCACAACATGGTAGAATGCCGATGAAACGCGAACAAATTGTTCAGCACATTCTGCGTACGTTTGTGGAGTCTTGTCGTGATAGAACACCTTGCACAAGCCTCACAATCGCCGTCTATCCGCCCGACGTCGAGCAATTCGACATCGATATTAACTTTCTTGACGAGCTTGTGAGACTCGAGTCGAAGCTGGCATACTATGCTGGCAATGAAAGTTGAACTCCGCGCAAGCGCAGCGAATTACTCACCACGAACACGGACGAAAAAGCCATCGCGGCGGCGGCGAACACCAACCCCTCCCCCGGCCCCTTCTCGCCATCTCTATGGCGGGCATCCAATAAATTAGGGAGGGGTGACTCGTTGATGCGATTCTTAGTACAAACAGGAGTGGCGGCTCGATGAGGACTTCCGCGTACCGCTAGTAAATCCGCTTCCCACGCAAGCGCAGCGAGTTGGTCACCACGAAGACGGATGAGAAAGCCATCGCGGCGGCGGCGAACATGGGTATCAGGCCGCCCAGCATGGCGACGGGGATCAGCACGATGTTGTAGATGAAAGCCCAGAAGAGATTCTGGTGGATCGCGCGCAGGGTGGCGCGGCTCAGGGTGATGGCACCCGTCACCGCGTTCAGGTCGCCGCGGACGAGGGTGACATCAGCCGCTTCGATGGCGATGTCAGTACCGCCGCCGATAGCGAAGCCGATATCCGCTTGGGCCAGCGCCGGGGCGTCATTGATGCCATCGCCGACCATGGCGACGCGCGCGCCTTCCCGCTGGAGTTGCGCGACCGCGCCGGCTTTATCGGCCGGCAGGACTTCGGCCAGGACGCGGGTGATGCCGACTTCGCGGGCGATGGCGTCGGCGGTACCTTGATTGTCGCCGGTGATCATCGTGACGTCAAAGCCGCGCTCACCCAGTGATTTGATGGCAGCGGCCGACCCCGGTTTGAGTTGGTCGCCGATGGCGATTGCGCCGGCCAGGGTGTTATCCAGGGCGAGCAGGACGACGGTGTTGCCGCGGTTTTGCAGGCGGACAATGTCGTCTGCGAGGGGGCTGAGGTCGATGTTGCGCTGGCGCATGAAGCTTGGGCTGCCGATGAGAACGGCGCGGTCGGCGACTGTCGCGCTGATGCCGCGTCCCGGGTGCGCCTCGAAGGCGTCGACAGGCAGCAGGTTGATGCCGCGGGCTTTGGCGGCATTCACTACTGCTGAGGCGAGCGGATGTTCGCTGCTGCTTTCGGCGGAGGCGCTGAATTGGAGCAGGCTGTGCTGGTCGAAGTCGGGCGCTGCCAGGAGCTCGGTCACGCTGGGTTTGCCTTGGGTGACCGTGCCGGTTTTGTCCAGCAGGACGGTCGTCAGCGAGGCGGCGCGCTCAAGGGCTTCGCTGCTGCGGAAGAGGATGCCGGCTTCGGCGCCGCGGCCCGTACCGACCATGATGGCGGTGGGCGTGGCCAGACCGAGGGCGCAGGGGCAGGCGATGACCAGCACGGCGATCATGTTGAGGATGGCCGTCGGCAAGTCCGCGCCGCCGATGGTCAGCCAGCCTAGAAGCGTGAGCAGCGCCAGGACGATGACGAGTGGCACGAAATAGGCGGAGACGCGGTCGGCAATCGCTTGAATCGGCGCCTTGCTGCCTTGGGCCGCTTCCACCAGGCGGATGATTTGGGCGAGGACGGTGTCGCGGCCGACGCGCTGCGCTTCAATGACCAGCCGGCCCTGCTGGTTGATGGTCCCGCCGTAGACTTCGGCGGCGGCCGATTTGTCCACCGGCAGGCTTTCGCCGGTGAGCATGGATTCGTCGACGGCGGAGCGCCCGTCGGTCACGATGGCGTCGACCGGGATGCGTTCGCCCGGCTTGACCAGCAGCAGATCGCCCGGCGCGACTTCATCGATGGGGATGGCCTTCTCTTTGCCATCGCTGAGGAGCGTGGCTGTTTTCGGCGCCAGGCTCATCAGCTTCTTGATGGCGTCGCTGGTGCGGCCCTTGGCTCGCGCTTCCAGCAATTTGCCCAGCGTGACCAGCGTGAGAATGACGGCGGTCGATTCGAAATAGTCGGATTTGCCGACCACATCGCTGAAGCCGAAGACGATGCCCAGCAGGACGATGATGCCGTAGACATAAGCGGCGATGGAGCCCATCGCCACCAGCACATCCATATTGGCGTGGCCGTGGTGCATTGATCGGCCGCCGCCGCTGATGAATTGCCGACCCAGCAGCAGCATGACGGGCGTGGCCAGCGCGCCGAAGATGAAGAGCCAGATGTCGTCCGCCAGGAAAGCGAAGTTGTCCATCAGGAAAGGGATCTGGTGCAAGAAGTGCCGCGCCATGCTGAGGACGGTCAGCGGGATGGTGAATATAGCGCCGATTTTGACCAGGCGGGCTTGGCGGTCGATTTCGGCTTGGCGGACGGCCGCTTCGTGGTCTTCGGGCGCATGCGAGTCGGATGTGTCGATGACGCCATAGCCGGCGCGCTCGACGGCGTCGACCAGATCGCGGCGGCGCGTCGTACCGGGCAGATAAGACACGTTCGCCTTTTCGCTGGCGAGATTGACATTGGCGCTGATGACGCCGTCGGCTTTGATAAGTGCGCGGGATACGTTCTTCTGGCACATGGCGCAGGTCATGCCGGTGATCGGCAAATCGATAGTAGCGGCGGCGACGCCGTAGCCCGCCTGTTCCACTTGGAGGACCAAGTCGGACGCTTCGAGCTTGTCGCTGTCGTACTGAACATTGGCCTTTTCGGTGGCGAGATTGACATTGACTTCAGCGACGCCGTCAGCGCGCTTGAGGCTGCGCTCGACATTTTTGACGCACATGGCGCAGGTCATGCCGGTGACCGGCAGTGTGATCTGTTTTGTTGTCATGGTTGGCGTCTCCGTCTAACTGTTGACCAGCTTGAGAATCTTTTGCAAGTCGGAGGCGGCGCGGGCCGGGTCGTCGGTCATCTCGGCTTGGAGCGAGTTTTCGATGTAGCAGTCGAAGAGATGGTTGATCAGACTGGTCATGCCTTTTTCGATGGTGCGGGCGCGCAGGACGCGCTCTTCGCAACTGCCGGCGTCGGCCGCGATCATATCTTCCAGCGCGGTCAGTTGTCCCTGGATGCGCCGTATGCGATTGATGGTCTTGCGGTTGAAGCGCTGCCGTTCAGCCTGCGCCAACTGTATCATTTGAGATGCCATCTGCTGACTCCTGAATACATATACCCCTATAGGTATTGACGCGAACTGGACTAGCTTTCTTACGGCTTGCGCTGAATGTGCGGAACGGTTTTCAGCTTTCTGCGCCGACCTAGCGCGGCAGGCTCTCGTAGTGCAGGAGGACGTTGCCGGAGTCGAAGTTCCAGGATCGCAGCAAGCGCAGGCGGGTCAAATTGGCGCTATCGAAGCAGCGTTTGCCGGCGCCGCAAATGACGGGTGTGATAATGAGGAGGTATTCGTCGATGAGCTCAGCGGCGGTGAGTTGGTCGACGAGGCTACCGCTGCCGAAGATGGCGATAGCGCCGCCGGCGCTCGCTTTCATGCGCTGCGTCTCGGCGATGAGGTCGTCCTCGAGCAGGCGGCTGTTCGCCCAGGTGAGTTCGCTCAAGCTGCGCGAGGCGACGACTTTTTCCAGCGATTCCAGTTCGAGGGCCATCGCCCGGGCGGCGGGATCGGCATCCTCATCAGCGGCGAATGGCGCCCAGAAATATTCGAAAAGCTGATAGGTCACGCGGCCGAAGATGAGGGTATCGGCCTTGTAGACCTCATGCGCGATCTTGTCGACTTCGGGGTCGTGCATGAACCAGTCAATCTCGCCATTGGGTCCGGCGAAACAGCCATCAAGCGAGAGACGGTTGTAGACGATGAGTTTTCTCATGAGATGCTCCTTCATTCGCGGGACTTGTCAATGCCTTCGTAAAGCTCAAGCAAGACGCCGCCGGTGCTTCTGGGATGGACGAAGGCGTAGCGCCGTCCCCCGCGTTCGCGCGGCTCGTCGTTGATCAGCTCATAGCCAGCAGCGCGCAACTGACCGAGTTTAGCATCCAGATCCGGCACTTCTAGGCAGAGATGGTGCAGGCCGGGTCCGCGCTTCACCAGGTATTTTGCCACGCCGCTATCGGACGATGTCGGTTTCACCAACTCAATATGGGCAGCGCCGAGTTCGAGGAAGGCGATATCAACGGCTTCGGCGGGCACGGATTGTACGTCGCCGCCGGTCAAGCCGATGCCCTCACGCCAGAAGCGCAGCGCGGCGTCGAGGTCATCGACGACGATGGCGAGGTGATTCAGGTTGATGTCACTCATGCGGCGCGCTTTCCGGATTAGCAGACGGTTTGCCAGCTAGGTCACGCTTGCCTGAATGTTATAATACCAGGCAGAATGCGCAAAGTGCTTGGATAATGATTGCAAAAGAGGGAGAGTATGGCCGTAATTGAACAGCTTCGTTCGTAAACTCTTGATTTTACCGACGAGCAAGAGAGCAATCGAGTGGCATACGAAATATGCATCAATGCGCGTACAAGCCTGTCCCTTGACGAGATCTATGAGGTTCTGTCCAAAGACGTAGATATCCAAGTGGATGAGGATTATCCGACTACGATAGTGGGGGATGGCTTCTATTGTTATGTGACCCGCTTTGAGGCTGACGCCAAGCGCTCGCACTATTTTCGACAACCGCTAACTCTCGATATCACGTTTCAATTCCATCCGGCCGCGAATGGCAAGCTGGACTATATGACATTTGTATCAAATTGGTTGCGATATACTGATTCGGATACAGTCTTGGAACACAATGGTGAATACTTAACGCTTCTAAGAGTAGACGGGAAGTTAATCAAGAATATTTGTCCGCGTGTGGTATCCCTGTGCGGAAATCTTGACCTAGGGGACATTCCGTATGAAGAGGCCGATCTCGGAGAGTGGCTAGTCGGAGACGATATTCTCATCGAGTCCGTGCACGACGCCCCGGAAATCATGGCAAGCTTTAGCCAGGTCCTATTCGATGATCACGATACGGAAATACATGTGAGAATGACAGGATATGACGAGATCTGCGCCACAATTGAAAGGTACGCCTTTCAAATCGGCACATTCCGATACCACCCGTCTCGATTGTCGGGAGGCGACGACAAGTATCCCTTCCTGCCTAACTACCATATCGACATGTTTTATACCAAGGGGCGCGGGATTCCGCTCAAGACGCATGGCGCTTATGATGTTTCGATACGCGATGACACGCTCAGGGCGGTGGCCGGATTGATCAAGACGACAGACTACAGCTTGGTTCTGGAATTCAGCGACCCAAAGCGTGATGTGCTGATGTATCATGCCGGCGAACTCACACTGTACGAGGATTCTTGCTGGACGGAAGAAAGGCTGCGTCTGTTCGACGGCATTCCCTACAAGATCAGCGCGCCGCTTGAGTGAACAAGAAACATCAGCGCAATGGAGTGATGACGAGACACGGAGGGTTGGGATGGTTCTTAATGAAATGACACGCCCCTTGAGCCTTGAGATGACCGACGAGCACGAGATGCTGCTGACGGCAGTGCGGGATTTCGCCCAGCGCGAGATCGTCCCGGTGGCGGCCGAGTATGACGAATCTGGGGAGTTTCCGCTGGAGACGGTGCGCATGATGGGCGAGATGGGCTTGATGGGCATTGAAGTGCCGGAGGAATATGGCGGGGCGGGCATGGATACGCTGGCGCATGTCTTGACGATGATCGAGATCGCCAAAGCCGATGCCAGCCACAGCACGATCCTCAGCGTGAACAATTCGCTCTATTGCAATGGCATCCTCCGGTTCGGCAGTGAAGCGCAGAAGCGGGAATGGATCAGCCCCGTGGCCAGCGGCGAAGAGGTCGGCGCCTACAGTTTGACCGAGCCGATGTCGGGCAGCGATGCCGGCAATATGGCCAGCCGGGCCGTGCTCAACGACGCCGGCAGCCATTACGTCATCAATGGACGCAAGAGTTGGGTGACCAGCGCGCCCTTCGCCGACCGAATCGTGCTGTTCACGATGACGGCCGCCGAAGAAAAGCACCGCGGCATCACCTGTTTTCTCATCGACACGCGTCAGCCCGGTTTCAGCCGCGGCAAGACCGAGCCCAAGCTGGGCATCCGCGCCAGCGCCACCAGCGAGATCATCTTCGATAATTACCTCTGCCCGGTGGACAATGTGCTGGGCGGCGTGGGCCAGGGTTTCAAGATCGCTATGACCGTGCTGGACGCCGGGCGCATCGGCATCGCGGCCCAGGCGCTTGGCATCGCCGAGGCGGCGTATGAAGCGGCGCTGGTGTATGCGCGGGAACGGGAGGCTTTCGGCGCGCCCATCGGATCGTATCAGATGATTCAGCAGAAGATCGCCGATATGAAAACGCGGATCGAAGCCGGGCGGGCGCTGATTTATCAGGCGATCATCGCCAAGGAGCGGGCGCTGGCGGCCGGCGGGCGCTACACCACCGAAGCGAGCATGGCGAAACTGTTCTGCAGCGAGGCGGCCGCATACGTCACGGACGAGGCGCTGCAGATCCACGGCGGCATGGGATATAGCAAGGAGATGCCGCTGGAGCGTTATTATCGCGATGCGCGCATCACACGTATCTACGAAGGCACGAGCGAGATCCAGCGTATGGTCATCGCTCGCAATGAATTGGGGTTGCGATGAGAGCGGCAGTTTTGACAGGACACGGCGGCGCTGAAGTCGTCAATTATCGTGAGGATATGCCCGTCCCGGAACCCGGCGCTGGCGAGGCGCGGGTCAACATTCGGGCGGCGGCGCTGAATCGGCTGGACTTGTTTGTGCGAGTTGGCTGGCGTGGTCTGGAGTTGGACTTTCCGCACGTGATTTGCGCGGACGGGGCCGGCATGGTGGATGCAGTGGGAGATGGCGTGACGCAGGTGGCGGCCGGCGACCGCGTTTGCATCGACCCGACCATCGTGCCGCCCGATGATCCGGCCCTGCATACCGGCTTGGAGAATCAGACGCGCATCGCCATCCTGGGCGAGCATCACAGCGGGACGGCGGCTGAATACGTCGTGCTGCCGCAGCGCAACTTGCTCAAGATGCCGGCCGACTTCGACTTCGGCCAGGCGGCGGCGGTCGGCTTGGTCGGCGTGACAGCTTGGCATTCGCTGATCACGCGGGGCGGTTTGACTGCGGGTGAATCGGTCTTGATCGTCGGCGCGGGCGGCGGCGTCAACAGCATCAGCATTCAGATCGCCAAGCTGGCGGGCGCCAAGGTCTATGTGGTCGGCAGCAACGCCGAAAAATGCCACCAAGCCGAGGCGATCGGCGCGGATGTGACGATCAATCGGCAGGAAGACGAGGGTTGGTCGCGGACGCTGTACAAGCTGACGAACCGGCGCGGCGTCGATGTGGTGGTCGACAACGTCGGCGCGAAGACTTTGGGCCAGAGCCTGCGCGCTTGCCGTATCGGCGGGCGCATTCTCATCGTCGGCGGGACGAGCGGTTACGACTACGGGCTGAACCTGGCGCAGCTCTTCACGCGGCATATCGCGCTGATCGGCAGCACGATGGGACCGCACCGGGATTACATCGCCTTCATGGAGCAGGTCTTGGCCGGGCGCATCAAGCCGGTAATCGGCGCGCGCCTGCCCCTTCACGAAGCGCGGAGCGCTCAAGAGATGCTGGCGGGTTACGAAGTCTTCGGCAAGATTGTGCTGGAGGTTTAGGGAGCCCCCCATCCCCCGGCCCCTCTCCCGCCATCTCTATGGCGGGCATCCCACAAGGAGGGAAGGGGAGCATCGCTCGACCGGATAAGCTTCACCGAGCAGTTGTCGTATTCAGTGATATTGCAGGGAAGGCATGCCATTTGACGGGTCGGATGTCTATCTGCTGGCGAACCGGCTGGGCTTGCCCGATCTGGAGCAGGTAGCGGCGCAAGCTGGTGTCATGAGCGTGCTGCAGATCAGCGCCTATTATGCATCGCGGCGCGTGCGCCATACGGTCGCGCGCGTGATCGAGTATCAGTCGGGCGAGATCGAAATACGGCTGGCATATGAAGGCGTGAGCCTCGAGAAGCCGATCCGCCTGGCGGTTGAAAACGACAATCTGGAGCAAATCCAGGCGGTCTTGCTGAAGGCGCGCTTTCGCAAGCTAAGCGACCAGGCTGACCTGTCCTACGACGAGCGCAGCCTCTGGCTGATACAGCAGGCGGCGGGCAGGCATGTGCATGGCATCATGGTCGCGCCCGACCGCCCCGAACTGCCCTATTCGACAATCGTTAACGCGATAGACGCTTACCTGCCGGGTGCGATTCGCGAAGTGCCGCTGAGGTCATAAAGCATGGCGGATGACAAGTTGCGAGAAACCGAGGTCAAGCTGTACACGCCGGATCTGGCCGCCGTGCGACAGGCGCTCGAAGCCAACGGCGCGGTACTGCTAAAGCCACGCGTCTTCGAGCGGAACCTGCGCTACGACAGCGCCGATGGCAGGCTCATGGCGGGTGGCATCGTGCTGCGACTGCGGCGGGACGAGGCGGTCAAGCTGACCTACAAAGACGATGCCCGCATCGAACGCGGCATCGTCAGCCGCTTCGAGGCGGAAGTGACGGTGAGCGACTTAGATACGATGGATCTGATTTTACAGCGGCTGGGTTATCGCGTCGCGCTGATTTATGAGAAGTACCGAACGACGTATGAACTGTCTGGCGCGGAGATTGTGTTGGACGAGCTGCCCTATGGTAATTTCACTGAGATCGAGGGGGATGCGGAGACGATCGAGCGGGTTGTTGAGGTGTTGGGTTTGGGCGGCGCGCGGCGGATGAGCGGGAGTTATACGGATATCTATCTTGCCCTGCGCGAGCGGCTGAACTTGGATGTGGAGGATTGTACGTTTGATGAGTTCGTGGGTGTGGATGTGAGTTTCGACTTTGATTTTTAGCCACCGAGTACACCGAGTCAATTGAGGGCACAGAGGATTCATAGTGCAGATAGACGGGTTTCTCGGTCAACGTCGAAATTCGCATTGATTGCGCTTTCCGACTTGACCGCTATCCTGATATTCTCTTTGTACTTTGTGAGTTCTGTGGATTGGAATTTTATTCTAAAGTGCTAAGTCAATCAGCGGACTAGTACTCGATAATCCTGGTTGTGCGCTCTATAATCATGCGCTGTTTTCTCGCTCTGCACGGAACCGTCCAGCTAGAGTCGGTGTTACAATGTGCGGAGAGTTGCGCGATGCAGACGACGCCACAGCCGAGGGAGACATCGTATGAGCACCAGCCCGAAGATTGAGCAGTTGCGGGCCAAACGCGCCGAAAGCCAACAGGGCGGCGGCGAGGCCCGCGTCCAGCGCCAGCACGACAAGGGCAAAAAGACCGCCCGCGAACGGCTGGATATCTTGCTCGACCCAGGGACTTTCCGCGAAGTCGACGCCTTCGCGCATCATCACAACAGCAAGTTCGGACTAGCGAACAATCGCCCGCTGAGCGACAGCGTCGTCACCGGCTGGGGCACGATAGACGGGCGGCTGGTCTACGTCTATTCGCAGGATTTCACCGTCATGGGCGGCAGCTTGAGCGAGGCGCATGCCGCCAAGATCATCAAAATCATGGACATGGCGATGAAGGTGGGCGCGCCGGTCATCGGGCTGAACGACAGCGGTGGCGCGCGCATCCAGGAAGGCGTCGAGAGCCTGGGTGGCTATGCCGATATCTTCCTGCAGAATACGCTGGCCAGCGGCGTCATCCCGCAGATCAGCGTGATAATGGGACCCTGCGCCGGCGGCGCGGTCTACAGCCCGGCGCTGACCGACTTCATCATCATGGTCAAGCAGAGCAGTTATATGTTCATCACCGGTCCTGATGTCGTGAAGCAGGTGCTCAACGAAGACGTGACTTTCGAGGACCTGGGCGGCGCATCGGTGCACAGCAGCAAAAGCGGCGTCTGCCATTTTGTCGCCGATGACGAGATGCAGTCGCTGACGCTGGTGCGCGAGCTGCTCAGCTATCTGCCGCAAAACAACATGGAAGATCCGCCGCCACACCCGACTGCTGACGACTCGCTGCGAACGGAAGCGGCGCTGGACAGCATCGTGCCGGAGAACCCCAACCAGCCTTACGACATCAAGCGGGTCATCGAGTTGATCGTCGATGACGGGCACTTCTTCGAGGTGCATGAGGAATACGCCGGAAATATCGTGGTCGGCTACGCGCGGCTGGGCGGCAGCGCGGTCGGCATCGTGGCGAATCAGCCGATGGTCCTGGCCGGCGTGCTGGACATCAAGGCGAGCGAGAAGGCGGCGCGCTTCGTCCGCACGTGTGACGCCTTCAATGTGCCGCTGATCACATTCGTCGATGTGCCCGGTTATCTGCCCGGCACCGATCAAGAGCACAACGGCATCATTATGAGCGGGGCGAAGCTGCTCTACGCTTATTGTGAAGCGACCGTGCCCAAGCTGACCGTCACCACCCGCAAATCTTATGGCGGGGCTTATTGCGTCATGAACAGCAAGCACATCCGCGCCGACCTCAATGTCGCCTGGCCCACCGCCGAGATCGCCGTGATGGGGCCGGAAGGCGCGGTCGAGATCATTTATCGGCGGGAGTTGAAGGAGGCGGAAGATCCGGTCGCGCGCAAGAAAGAACTGGCGGACGAATACCGGGAGACTTTCGCCAACCCCTATATCGCCGCCAGCCGCGGTTTCATTGACGACATCATTGAGCCGCGCAATACGCGGGCGCGGCTTATCAACGCCTTGCAGGTCTTCCAGAACAAGCGTGACGAGAACCCGCCCAAGAAACATGGCAATATCCCGCTCTAGCGGCCGGAACAACCCCATCCCCCCGGCCCCTCTCCCGCCATCTCTATGGCGGGCATCCAGCTAGATAGGGAAGGGGAGCGCAACTGACGGAGGTGATCGCTTTGCAGACAGGTCCATTCAACAAGATTCTGATCGCCAATCGCGGTGAGATTGCCGTGCGGATTATCCGTGCGGCGCGCGACCTCGGCATCCCGACGGTGGCGGTTTTCTCCGATGTCGATCGCACGGCGCTGCACGTTCGCTACGCCAATGAAGCGGTGCATATCGGCGGTCCGCGCCCGGCGGAGAGCTACCTGCGCATGGACAAGCTGATCGAGGTGGCGCGCCGGACCGGCGCCGACGCCATCCATCCAGGCTACGGCTTCCTGGCAGAAAACGCCGAGTTCGCGGGGCAGGTGATGGATGAAGGCCTGGTCTGGATCGGGCCATCGCCCAGCGCGATCGCGACCATGGGCGACAAGCAGGCGGCGCGCACTACGGTCAGGCGCAACAAGGTGCCGCTGATACCGGGCACGGAAGCGGGCATGCCCGATGAGGAACTGATTCACGCGGCGCGGCGGATTGGCTTTCCCGTGCTGATAAAAGCGGTAGCCGGCGGCGGCGGCAAAGGCATGCGACCGGTGCAGCATGAAGAGGACTTCGCCGAATCCCTGGCGACGGCGCGGCGCGAGGCGGAGAGCGCCTTCGGCAACGGCGATGTCTACGTGGAGAAGCTGCTGCTCGGCGCGCGCCATATCGAATTTCAAATTCTGGCCGACGCGCACGGCAATACGATCCATCTGGGCGAGCGCGAATGCTCAATTCAGCGCCGGCACCAGAAGCTGGTGGAAGAGGCGCCGAGCGTCTTCGTCGACCGCGGTCTGCGGGAACGGATGGGCCGGATGGCGATCGCGGCGGCGGAATCAGTCGGCTACGTCAACGCCGGCACGATCGAATGCATGGTTGACCGGGACAAGAACTTCTATTTCCTGGAGATGAATACGCGCTTGCAGGTGGAGCATCCGGTGACCGAGCTGGTGACCGGCGTCGACCTAGCGAAGGAGCAGATCCGCATCGCCCGCGGCCGGCGCATGGGACCGACTGAAAACGTCCTGGAGCCTAAGGGCTGGGCGATTGAATGCCGCATCAATGCCGAAGACCCCTACGCCAACTTCATGCCATCGACTGGGCAGATCACAACGATGATCTTGCCGACGGGACCCGGCGTGCGCGTCGACAGCGGCGTCTTCTCCGGTTCCGAGATCACGCCCTATTACGACAGCATGATCGCCAAGCTCATCACCTGGGGCGAGACGCGGTCGGAGGCGATGCTGCGGATGCGGCGCGCGCTTTCGGAATATCGCATCATGGGCTTGAAGCACAATATCCCTTTCCACATCAACCTACTCAACAGCATCAGCTTCATCGCCGGGCAATTCGATACGACATTCGTCGAGCGACGCTTCAATATGAATACCTACGAGCAAGACCCGACCGCGAGCGACCTGGAGACGGTGGCGATCGCGGCGACGCTCTATGCGCATCGCAAGCGGCAATTGGCATCGCAGGTGGTGGCGCCGGCCAAGCGCGACGCGAGCAACTGGAAGTGGATGGGACGCTTCGAGAGGATGCACCGATGAAGTACGTCGCCATCATCAACGATCAACGCTACGAGATCGAGATCGACAATGCCGGCAGCGTATTGGTGAATGGCGAAGCGCGTGATGTCGACTTCCTGAATCTTGGCGGCTCGCTGTTTTCAGTGATTACTGAGAATCGATCCTTCGAAGCGGTTATAGATGATGATGAAGACAAGATCGCCGTGATGATGACCGGCCGCTTGTTCGAAACGCGGGTGCTTGACGAACGGGCGATGCTGATGATGCAGCGGCGCGGCGTGCAAGCAAGCGGTTCGGGCGAAGTGCACGCGCCCATGCCCGGGCTGATCGTCGAAGTCACAACGGAACAAGGAGCGGCGGTATCGCAGGGCGATACCTTGATCATCCTGGAATCGATGAAGATGCAGAATGAATTGAAGTCGCCGACCGATGGCTTGGTGAGCGCAATACATGTTGAATCGGGTCAAGCGGTGGACAAGAACGATCTGCTGGTGGAGATTAAAGCGCTGGCGCAGGAAAGTTAGTTCGCGAGGCGAATTTGCCCCGCGCCTGGTTTTCTCTTGACGCGAAATAATCCTACAATCTTAAGTGTTGTGACGGTCGCCAAGGAACATCGGACAGAGCATGCCGACGCTGGATAGACTTCCCGGCTGGGTTGACGCGCTGTGGCTGGGCTGCCTCGCCTTGTACATCACAGCCGGCGCCGCCATCATTCCCTTCCATGGCGATGAATCCACGCTGATGATCATGGGGCGCGATTTTCACTATATCTTCGTCGAAGGGGACCTGGCCAAGGTCCTTTACGACGAGTCGTGGGCGGTCAATCCTCATGAACAGCATTTGCGACTTCTGAATGGCACAGTTTCGAAGATGGTCTATGGCGGGCTGCAATGGCTGAACGGTTTCGGGCCGCGAGATTTGAACCGAAACTGGAATTGGGGACGGGACTACGACTCCAACGTGGCGCGTGGCGCGATACCCGATGGCGAGCTGCTGCGGCAGGCGCGCCTGGCTTCCGCGATTCAACTGGCGCTGGCGGCGGCCGCCTTCTTCCAATTCGTCAAGATGACCGTTAACCGTCCGAACGCCTTTCTGGCTAGCGCGCTGTTTGCGCTGCACCCGAATATGCTCATCAACGGGCGGCGCGCCATGATGGAAGGCAGCCACATCCTCGGTCTCATGCTTGTTCTGCTCGCCGCTGCCTGGCTGCTGCAAGAGCAGCGCTGGCGGACTTATGCGCTGCTGGGCATCAGCGCTGGATTCGCCATCGCCGCAAAGCATCCCAATGTGATAGTCTGCGCGCTGGTATTCCTGGCTTGCGCGCGGCGTCCCGTTTGGCAGTTGGCGCAAAAGCGCGGCCGCGACTTCCAGCGGTCCGCCCGAGACCTGATTGGAATCGCCTTGGCCGGCATCATCACCGTCATCGTGTTTCTGCTTCTGAATCCGGCCTGGTGGCGCAATCCGATGGAAGTGGCGCCGTTGATTGTCGAATTGCGCCAGGGACTGCTACAAGATCAAGTTGATATATTCGGTGGCTACAATTCCTTCACTGACCAAGTTGCCGGCTTCTTCCAGTTTGCGTTTGTCGGCGCGCGCCAATACTTTGAAGTATCACGCTGGGAGGATTACGATGTGATCACGGCGCAGATCGGGGCCTACGAGGGGTCTTGGCTTTCCGGGCTGCTATTCATCGGCAGCTCAGGTCGGCTGGGACTAATAAGTCTGCTGCTGGCCCTTTATGGCGCGCTGAAGCTCGCGCGCGATCAGGCCATTTCGCGGGAGGCGCGCTGGCTGGTTTTCATTTGGATAATCGGCTCGGCGCTGGCGGCGCTTTGGCTGACTCCCTTGCCCTGGGCACGCTATTATCTGCCGCTGCTTCCCGCCGTGATATTGCTGGTGTCTTATGCGCTGACGATACTGGCTCGGTCGCTGATTAGAGAGCCCGACGCTGGAGTTGATGGTCTCGCTTTACTGGATTGACGAATCGCTGCCGGGGCTGCTGCCTTGCTTGTGGATGTTGGCGGCGGTGGGCTTGCCTTGGGCTTTGGCCGCGCTTTCACGACGGGAGTGGCGCTCGTACCCAATGGTCGCTGCGCTGGCTTTGGCGCTGGGACCGGCTTGGATAACCGCCTGGATGCTAGTTCTGGGCGTCCTCGGCGCGCAGTTGGACCTGCGGCTGCTGACGGCGGAGTGGATCATCACTGGCAGCGCGATCATCGGTATGGCTGGCGCGACGATCGCCTGGCGAAAGCGAAACGGATCTGACGGCGGCGTCAATCCGCCGCAACCGCTTGCTTTCGACGAAAAGCTTGTCATCGCCTTGATCTCTGCCGCAATCTTACTGCGCTGGATTCACACTGCATATTTCCCCTTTACCGCCTACGACGCGCTCTGGGTATACGGCTATCAGGGGCGGCTGTATTTTCTCGAAGGATTGATCCCGGACTCGATCGGCTATTACCCACCATTTTTGTCGCTGCAGTTCGCCTATGTACAGACACTAATCGGCACAGTTAATGATCATGCGGCGCGCATGATCTTGCCGCTTATGCACATTGGGAGCATCCTGGCGGCGTATCTGCTGGGACAGCGGCTGGTCAGCCGTCGGGTCGGCTTGATCACAGCAGCGCTCTGGAGCCTGCATCCCTACGTCGGGCAGTGGGCTTACCGTGGCGACCTGGAGATTCCCCTGACATTCAGTTTCACGCTGGCAGCCATGTTCTTCCTGAGCTCCTGGCGCGAGCGGGATGACGCCGGGCGACGGCGACATTATGCGATTCTGGCGGGTGTGTTGCTGGGCATCGCCTTGTTTAGCAAACCGACCGCCGGCGCTTTCGTCTGGGGCGTCCTGCTGCTATTCACGGTGGAACTGCTGCGGACGAGGCTGGATCCGCAGCGCTGGCTGCCGCGCTTCCAGGTGGCATTGTGGACTGGGCTGGCCTGTTTGCCGCTCGGAGCGATCTGGTACATCCGCAACCTGCTGCTGGGTCATGAGGCGGTCACATTGCCCAAGGCGGTTTGGTTGACGCGGGCGCTGCGCAGCGGAGATTACCTGGCGCCCTTGATCGCTGCCGTTGGGGTCGCCTGGCTGGCTGTGGCGCTTAGGCGCAAGTTGAGCGGAGGCGAGAAGGCGCTGGGCACGACGGGATTGCTGCTGCTGCTGGCCGGCGCGCTGGCGTCAAATTCGACGCTGTTCCCGGCGCGGGTCGACCCGCCAGTGAGTTTCGTTCAGCCGGGGGAAGCGCTGCTGATGCTCGCCGGTCTTGCCATGGCCGGTTACAGTTTGCGCCGGGTACGGAGCTCTGCGGTTGATCCTGAGACGGCGCAACTCTTCTGCATCGGCGCATGGTCGCTGCTGCTGGCGCTGCCGTATTTTCTTACCTTCTTCTTCTCCTACAGCTATCACTTTCGGCTGGGCTTCGCGATCCTGCCCTTGTTATGTCTGCCGATCGCAATTGCCTTGGGGCAGATATTTGAACGGGACCGACTGCGGAATTGGGGTAATGGACGGCGGCGAGCGTATCATCTTTGCCTTGCGCTGATATGTATGCCGGGATTGATCGCCGTTATGACGAATATAAGTTGGTCCTCCGTCTGGCTGCTGCGTGACGATCTCGCTAGCGATTTTGAAAAATACCAGGTCTACAATCCCTCCTTGATGCAGGTCGTGTTAGGTCTGCAAGACTACGTCCGCGAAAACGAGACGGAAGTCGTCATCGTAGCGCCAGGTGAAGAGCGTCTGCCCTTCTTTTTCCCGCAAATGCAAATCAACGACGCCCTTCTGACCAGGCTCGACGAGCTTGAGACAACAGGCGCGACGCATGTCATTTATGGGGCGAAGGCGCGGGAGGCCTATCTGGACGCGGGGATCGCCCCTGAAAAGACGCAGTTGGTCGCCGCCCTGGGCCGGCACGAACTCTTCGAGAAAGTGCGGTCGCATTACCATGGCGTATTCAGCTATGAGTTGTATCAAGTTGGCGAAATTCAGCGGCGGTGGCAACTGCCAGCGCGATTTGCGACGCGAAAAGATGAATTAGAGAAGATCATTTTTGACGGTCGTCTTCGCCTGTATCCCGAGGGCCTACATCCGCAGGCCTTTCATGAGGACATGCCTCTCACTTTTGAGCCGACCTGGCAGGCATTGCAGCCGCTGACGCGGAATTATGAATTTGTGCTGCAGCTTAGATATGCTAACGGCGATTTTGCTTTCGAATGGCGCTTCTTTGCGACGCCTCATGGACATGGCGAATACCGGACACCACTTTGGCAGACGGGCGAATTCATCAACGATCGGCAGATCCTCAAAGTAGACAAGGAGACCGATTTTGACGGCGACGGTTTCACGTTTTGGCTCGGCGTTTGGGACCGCGAGAAGGCGATCTACTTGCCGCTCGCGGTAGACGACATGGCCGCCGGCGAGTTTTATAGGCTGCCGGGCACGTATTATCTGTGGTCTTGAGTTAGCGCAGAACTAATAGCGAATCAGAAAACAGTCGCTGCGTCGCGCGGTTGTTGAAGCGCGTCCAAATCTCCTCAAACTGGTCGCGCAGACGATCCTGCTCGGCTTTGCGCGCTTCGCGGTAACTTTCAAGCGCTGCGGCTTGTTCCGGCGTCAACCTTTTAAGGCGGCTGACCGCCTCCATAAAGACGGAGATATCCTGAATGCGACCAAGGAAGTCCTGCATCGCCTTGACCGACCTCAAGAAGCGGCCCGCCGATGAGCCAAGCACGGGCTCGAAAAACTCCACAGCATAACGCAATTGCTTGAACTCGACGCGCAACTCATGCAAATCATTAATGTCGGATGAGGGCAGGACAGTATCGTAGGCTTTGACCCGCGCCATGCGCTGGTGAAGAAGGAGAGGCAAGACGTGCCGCAATTGATGAGGCGCGCGGCGGCGCTTGATACGACGGGCGCCCCGGCCCGGTGTCTTGCCGAAGCGGCTCAACTGACGCAGGAAGCGAGCGTAGCCTTTGGAATCGAAAAGCGCGTTCAGGCGTTTGCGGCGGTTGTCGCGGCGCTGGTCGAGCCGGTCGATGACCGATAGAATCTGCGCTTGCTGCTCGGGCGGCTGGGTTGCAGAGAAATTTTCCAGGTCGAGAATGAGGACATCAAGGTCACGGATGCGGCCAAGGGCGCGGGCGATTTCGCGCAAGCCGCCTTCGATTTTGCTTACCGTCCCAACTCGATAGAAGTCGGGCAACAGTTTCAGCAGGCTGCGCATGCGGCGGATCGCGACGCGCATACGGTGTACAGATTCGATGTCTTCGCCGGTTCGGCTGCCGGCCTCCTGCCGTTGCATACGGCGGATCTGCCCCGCGAAGACCTTGCGCCCGGCCTCGGCCACCGGGTCGGTGGGGAGGATTGCAGTCTTATCGACAGAACCGTCTGCACTGGTCATTTTCAAACCTGAATGCTGTTTTCAAACCAATTCGGAAGCCTACGTACCGCCGTCGTCTTGAGTATTTCACCGGAAGTATTTTGTGCAAATATGTTACCGAATCGGGAATTTGTCGTCAAATATCTGCGCGAGCCGTCGTCCGGCGCGTCGATTCGAACTCAAGGGATATCAGCCGTCGGTGCTATACTGTGGCTGTTGCGGCGAGGGAGACGGACCTATGACGGACAGCAAAGCGCCCGATCGTGTGCGCGACTACATAAAGCGCTGGGAAAGCGATGTGCTGAATCCGAGCTTGGCGAAGCGCCCCGAGCGGCGGGAGGGCTTCAGGAGCCTATCCGGGCGGCCGATCGAACGGCTGTATACGCCGCTGGACATCGCTGAGCTGGATTATGAGCGTGACTTGGCGAATCCTGGGGACTATCCGTACACGCGCGGCCTACATGCGACGGGATATCGGGGCAAACCCTGGACGATGCGCATCTTCGCCGGATTCGGCAGCGCCGAAGAGACCAACGCCCGCTATAAGTATTTGTTCGAGGCGGGCAATATGGGCTTGTCAGTCGCTTTCGATCTGCCGACGCTGATGGGCTATGACAGCGATGCGCCGGAAGCGCTGGGCGAGTTCGGCAAATGCGGCGTGGCGGTCAGCTGCCTGCGTGATATGGAGCTGCTCTTTGCCGGTATTCCCCTGGACAAGATTTCGACAAGCCTGACGATCAATGGGCCGGCGGCGATCATCTGGGCTTATTACATCGTGGCGGCGAAGCGACAGGGCCTGCCGCTGACGGCGCTGCGCGGGACCCTGCAGAACGACATCCTGAAAGAGTATATCGCGCAGAAGGAGTACATCTTCCCGCCGGAGCCAGCGATGCGGCTGGTGACGGACACGATCGAGTATGCGGCGCGGCGCCTGCCGAATTGGAACAGCATCAGCGTCAGCGGCTACCACATTCGCGAGGCGGGCAGCACGGCGGGGCAAGAGTTGGCGTTTACGCTATTGGCGGGCAGGGAATATCTGCGCTGGGCTTTAGCGCGCGGGCTGGATATTGACGAATTCGCGCCGCGGATCAGCTTCTTTTTCAACGCGCATAATGACTTTTTCGAAGAGATCGCGAAGTATCGCGCGGCCCGGCGCTTATGGGCGCGGCTGATGCGGGAAGAATTCGGCGCGAAGGACCCGCGCAGTTGGCTGATGCGCTTCCACGCCCAAACAGCCGGCGTCAGCCTGACAGCGCAACAACCGGAGGTGAATCTGATTCGGGTGGCGCTGCAGGCGCTGGCCGGTGTGTTGGGCGGGGCGCAGTCGCTGCATACCAACAGCATGGATGAGGCGCTGGCGCTGCCATCGGAGCAGGCGGTCAAGCTGGCGATGCGCACACAGCAGGTTATTCTGGAAGAAAGCGGCGTGGCGAACACGGTCGATCCGCTAGGCGGCAGCTACTTCATCGAAGCGTTGACGGACGCGCTCGAGGCGGAGGCGCGCGACGCCTTCCAACGTGTGGAGGCTTTGGGCGGCGTCTTGCCAGCATTGGAGGCGGGTTTCTTTCAGAGTGAGATCGCTGATGCGAGTTATCGGCAGACGCGGGAAATCGAAACCGGCGAGCGCGGCATCGTCGGCGTGAATGTGCATGTGGAGGAAGATGAGGAAATGCGCATTCCCATCCTGAAGATGGATCCACAGGGCTATGAGCGGCAGGCGGCGCGGCTGGCTCGATTGCGGCGGGAGCGGAACAACGAGCGGACGGCGCGGGCGCTGAGTGCGCTGCGCGAAGCTTGCGCGGGGGACGAGAATGTGATGCCCTATCTGATCGAATGTGCCGAAGCCGATGCCACGCTGGGCGAGACGGTCGATGTGATGCGGGATGTGTTTGGGCTGTATGAGGAGCCGCTGATTGTCTGAGGGGGCAAAGTCCAGGTTTTTCACCACAGAGACACAGAGAAACGATTTGCGGATTTTCGGGGGCAGTAAGCGGACAACTATGACAACGAAACTCGCACATCAGACCTCTGGCTTGTGATATTGAGATGACGACGAATCCTGTGGTCTTCATCACCGGCGCGTCGAGCGGGATCGGCTGGGCGGCGGCGCTGGCATTCGCGCGAGCCGGTTACGCAGTCTGCGGCCTGGCGCGGCGGGCGGAGCGGCTGTCTAATCTGCAAGACGAAATCGACGCCCTGCCCTCGCCACATGGCGACTTCCTCGCCGCCGTCGGTGATGTTCGGCGGGCTGACGATGTGGCCCTGGCGGTCGAGCGAACGCTGGAACGCTTTGGGCGGCTGGATGTTCTCGTCGCCAATGCCGGCATCGGCCAGCATGGGACCTTGGTCGATGCCGAGTGGGAGCATGTGGAGACGGTGCTGCGGACGAATATCGATGGCCTGCTGCACAGCGTGCGCGCCTGTGCGCCGGCCATGCGGCGAAATGGCGGCGGGCGGATCCTGATTATTTCGTCGATCGTCGCGGGGATACACACGCCCTACACCGCTACATACGCGGCGAGCAAGGCTTTTGTGTCCAGCCTGGCCGGGTCGCTGCGCCCCGAATTGGAAGAAGACAACATCAGCGTGACCGATGTGCTGGTCGGGCGCACGGTCACGGAGTTCAATCAGAATCGCTTGGGCTCGAGCCAGGAGGTTCGCGGCCGCTTGCCGACCAAGACGGCGGAAGAAGTGGCGGCGGCGCTTGTAAAGGCGGCCGGGAGAAATCCAAGACATGTCATTCTTAGCTGGTTCGATCGTCTCGCGCTGGCGGGCGGCTTACTGGCGCCGGGGCTGATGGCGCGGCTGGCCAAGCGGCAGTATGAGCCGCGGAGCAGTGATTAACCGACAGATCGAATCGTCGCGCAGGTAGGATGGTCAACCATGCCAAAGGCGAAAAAGCTCAATTCCATGCGGCTGCTTGAAGCCCGGTCGATACCGTACGAGACGTATCATTACGAGCCGCAGATTCGCGATGCCGCGCAGGTGGCGGCGGCGGTAGGACTGCCGGCGGAGGAGGTGTTCAAGACGCTGGTGGTGGAATGTCCGTCGCGCAAGAAGCCGATACTTGTGCTGTTGCCCTGCGAGCGCAGCTTGAATCTGAAGCGGCTGGCCAAGGCTCTGGACGAAAAGAAAGTGGCGCTGGCGCCGTATGCCCGCGCCGAGAAACTGACCGGCCTGCAAGTGGGCGGGATCAGCCCGCTGGCTCTGATGCAGAAGGGCTGGGATGTTTACCTCGATAAACGGGGGCTTGCGGTCGCGCATATCGTGGTCAGCGCGGGGCAGCGCGGCATGCAAGTGCGCCTGGAAAGCGCCGCTCTGATCGACCTGCTGGGCTGCGAAATCATTGATGTTGCAGACAGGAAGCCGGCTTGAATCACAAGCCTAGCGCGACAGTATTCTGGCGAGGTCAAAGTATTCCGGTGTGATTTGGCGCGTCTGCGCGGTGCTCTCGGCCAGGGGCACAGGCGCCTGTTCACGGCCGATACGAGCGACCATCATACCGGTTTCGCCACCCAGCAGCAGCTCCACCGCGTAGACCCCCATGCGTGTCGCCAGCAACCGATCGAAGGCGGTTGGGCTGCCGCCGCGCTGGGTATGCCCGAGGATGGTCAGGCGGATTTCGAAGCCGATATGCTTCTGCTCCAAGAAATGCGCCAGCTCCGGTCCCTGGTATGGCGCGCCCTCAGCCAGAACGGCGATGGCGTGCGATTTGCCGCGGATGTAGGCACCTTCGAGAGCGACGGCGATTTCATTCATGGTGACGCCGTTTTCCGGCGTGACGACGATTTCAGCGCCGCCGAGTATGCCCGCCATGACAGCGAGATAGCCGCAGTCGCGCCCCATCACTTCGACGACGAAAGCGCGATTGTGCGAGGTCGCGGTGTCGCGCAGACGGTCGACAGCATCCAGGATGGTGTTGAGCGCGGTATCGACGCCGATGCTGGTATCGGTGCCCCAGATATCGTTGTCGATGCTGGCGGGGATGCCGATGACCGGCAGGCCCATGCGATGCAGGGCGAGCGCGCCGCGAAGGCTGCCGTCGCCGCCGATGACGATGACGCCTTCAATGCCGTTTTCGTTTAGCCGGCGTCGGCCTTTGCGCTGACCTTGCGGGGTCTTGAATTCCTCGTTACGGGCGGTCTGCAAGACGGTGCCGCCGCGTTGGAGGATGCCGCTGACTTCGCGACTGCTGAGCGGCGCGATGTCACCGGCGAGAAGACCTTGGTATGCCTGGCGGATGCCGAAGACTTCGACATCGTGATCCAGCGCGGCGCGCACGACCGCGCGTACCGCGGCGTTCATGCCGGGCGCGTCGCCACCGCTTGTCATCACGGCGATACGTTTCATCGCGGCTGGCTCCAGTTGACCAAGTCGCGCCGCAACCCGCGGATGGCGCAGGTCACAGCTGCATATCATCTAAGTATTCTAAACTTTCTGGCGGCGGCTTTCCAATATGAAAGATTTAAGACTGTGTGAAGGTAGTCAGCAGGCTTTGTGGATTGCGCGCCTCTTGATCTTCGGCTCGTAAGGACAGTTTGCAGAGGCAATGACGTTACTGTAATTCGTCTTCAATGACATATTCAGCGCCCCCGACGATCTTTTTCAGATCGTCGCGGAGGGAATCGCAGATGTCTGTCGTTTGGCCGGGAAAGGTCAGCGACTTAGAGATATCGCCACGACGGATAATAATTTTGAATTGGTCGATGCCGGGATATTTGATCAGGGCATTGTGGATGCGGGCGAGTTTGCGCCGGTCCTTTTCGGGATCGTCGCCCGTCTCCAGGATGACAGCGATGCCTCGCGGCGGGCGTTGACTGGGCGCCGCTTCGTCGGGCATGGTCAATTTACCATCGCCGTTGACCCACTCGGGTTCATCCTCGTCTTCCGGCTCGGTTTCGACTTCGTCGGCTGCTGCCGACGTCTCGAAGTCTGTACCGGGATCGACAAAAGCGGCCGCCTGTAGGTCCGGCGCCGGCAAGTCAGGCGGCTCCTGAAAGAGTGTCGTGTCTTCGGTATTCGCGGCGTCGTCCGCGAGCGCCCAGGCCGGCTCGTCCTCAGCTTGCGTTGCGGGCGGCAGATCGGCGGAGGAGGCGGACTGGAAATCGATCGTGACGTCAGAGGCGATGATCTGCGGGTCGCCGCGGCTTTCATCATACCGGCCCGTAACCATGACGATTTCGCCTTCGACCAAATCCTGGTCGCGATCGGTTGTGGATGATCGCTCGGCCAGCTTGGCTGTCACTTGGTCGTAGGTACGCGGGAAGAGGACGACTTCGATGGTGTCGGCGCTGTCATGCCAGTCTTCCAAGCCGAGCACGGCCATCAAGTCGCCGCGGCCGGTGGTGAGCTTGCGGAGGCTCGTGATTTCCCCGGCGACGCGGACCGTCTCGGGTTTCGCCGTGGCAGGGTTTTTGAGTTCGATAATGGCCTGCAAGTTCCAGCTGGCGAAGAACTGACGATAGCGGTCGACCGGGCGGCCGGTGAGGTAAAGGCCGAGCAATTCCTTTTCCCATTTTAGCAGTTCGCGCGGGCTGTATTCTTCGATCTGTTTCAGGTTCTTGAGCAGGGCGTCATCGCTGGAACTGCTTTCGCCAAACATGACCATCTGTCCCACTTCCTGGTCGTGGTGATAATGGCTGCTGTAGCTGGCGATGCCATCCAGCGCGGCCATAAGGGCGGCACGCGTACCGAAGTGGTCCATGGCGCCGACTTTGATCAGGCTTTCGAGCGAGCGTTTGCCGAGGCTGCGCATGTCGACGCGCTGGCAGAAGTCGACGAGACCGGCGAAAGGCGCCTCGCCGCGCTGCTCGACCAGTTCTTCCAGAGCGCGGGCGCCGGCGTTCTTGACCGCGCCGAGGCCGAAGCGGATTCCGCGCGAGCCATCGGGCTGCGTCTCGATGTCGAAGTCAAGTTGGCTGTGGTTGACATCGGGCGGCAAGATTTCGATCTGGAGGCGGCGGCATTCTTCCAGGAAGGTCGAAACCTTGCCGAGATCGTCGCGTTGCACGCTTAGGAGAGCGGTCATGTATTCTTCGGGATAATGGCATTTCAGGTAGGCGGTTTGCACGGTGATGACGGC
This sequence comes from Chloroflexota bacterium, assembly GCA_026706395.1. The sequence continues at coordinate 15,012 of JAPOYU010000099.1, read as the reverse complement.
GTAATCAGCGGCGTGGGCTTTGTTGAAGCCGTAATTGGCGAAGAACTCGATCATGTCAAATATTTCTTCAGCTGTATCTCTGTCGATCCCGTTTTGGGGACCGCGCTCCAAGAAGATTGCCCGATGTTTGTTGAGTTCCGACGGCAGTTTCTTTGAGACAGCCTTGCGCATGAGATCGGCTTCGCCAAGCTCGTAGCCAAAGAGCGTGCCGGCGATCTCCATAATCTGTTCTTGATAGACGCAGATGCCGTAGGTTTCGGCCAGAATAGGATCAAGCTTGGGATGCAGCGTTGTGATTTCTTCTTCGCCGTGCATGCGGCGGCAGTATTGCGGGATGAATTCCATGGGACCGGGGCGAAATAAGGAGATGCCGGCGACGATATTCTCGAAGACGCGCGGCCGCATCTGGCGCAGCATCTGCCTCATGCCGCCGGATTCGACCTGGAAGACGCCGATGGTATCGCCCCGCCCCATCATTTCGAAGGCGTCATCGAGCATAGCGCGCTGTTCGTCGCTGGCGGAATCGTGCCGATAGGGCAAGGTGTCAAAGTTATAATGGATGCCGCGGTGGCGTTCGATCAGTTCGCAAGCCTTGCGCATGATGGTGAGGGTCGACAGGCCGAGGAAGTCAACTTTAAGCAGACCGATAGCTTCGGCGGTTTCCATGGGAAACTGGGTGACCGCTTTGAGCGCGCCGCCGGAGGGATCCTTGCCGGTGATGCGATGCAGCGGCACCAGCTCAACCAAGGGGCGGTCGGCGACGATAACACCAGCCGCATGGGTCGAGGCGTGGCGCGTCATACCTTGTAATTCGATGGCGGTGTCGATGACTTGCCGCAGCTCAAGATCGCCATCGACCATCGCGCTCAGTTCCGGGCTGGCCTCGACGTATTCGCGGATTTTCTTTTGGCGTGCTTCACCCGGGATGAGCGCGGCGGCGCGGTTGATCTTGCCGAGATCGACATCGAGGGCGCGGCCGACATCGCGGACGGCTGCTTTCGCGCCCATGGTGCCGAAGGTGATGATGGCGGCGACTTTGTCTTCGCCATATTTCATGGCGGCATAGGCGATCATCTCGCCGCGGCGGTCATCGGGATAGTCGAGGTCGATATCGGGCATGCTGACGCGACCGGGATTGAGGAAGCGCTCGAAGAGCAAGCCGTTCTGGATCGGGTCGATGTTGGTGATGCCGAGGCAGTAGGCAACCAGGCTGGCCGCGCCGGAGCCGCGGACATTCCACCAGATATCGGCGGCACGGGCGAATTCGCAAAGGTCCCAGACGATAAGGAAATAGGTATCGAAGCCCATGCTGTGGATGATGTTGAGCTCGCGATCAATGCGTTCGACGAAGACGCCATCCCGCTGCCAGTCCGCGCCGTAGCGCCATTCCATGCCGATGTGAATCAGATGGCGCAGGTAGCTGTGCTGATCGAAGCCGGCGGGGGCGGGGAAGGCAGGCAGGTGATAACCGGTGGGCGCGAGATCGAGGTCTGTCATCTCGGCGATTTTCAGTGAATTGGCGAAGGCTTCGCTCCGCAAGTCCTCTGGAATGGCGGCGAAGGCGGCGCGCATTTCTTCAGCGGACTTGAGGTAGTAGCTGTTGAAGGGCTCCATGCGCATGCGGTCGGGATCGGATTTCAGGGCGCTGGTTTGAATGCAGAGCAGCGTGTCGTGCGCGTCGGCATCGTCGCGGCGGACGTAGTGGACATCGTTGGTGGCGAGCAATTGGACCGGACTGTGCCCGCCCCGGCGATACTCGCAGAGCCAGCGGTTGAGGCTGTCCAGCGCCGGAATATCGCGGGCTTGCAACTCGAGGTAGAAGTTATCCGCGCCGAAGACGTCATGATACCAGCCGATTAGATCACGCGCGTTCCGGTCATCGCCATTGGCAACCATACGCGGGATCTCGGCAGCGAGGCAGCCACTGGTGGCGATGATGCCGTCAGCATGAGCGGCCATGAATTCCTTGTCGATGCGCGGGCGATAGTAGTAGCCCTCGAGCTGCGCCGCCGAGGCGATTTTGAGCAGGTTCTGGTAGCCAGTAGTGTCTTTGGCAAGGAGCAGCATATGGTAGGGGCTGCGGTCCAGGTGGGGGTCGCGGTCGGTCATGCGGCGGCGCGCCAGGTAGCCTTCCATGCCGATGACCGGTCTAATGCCGGCGTCTGTGCAGGCTTGGTAGAAATCCAGGACGCCGAACATGACACCGTGATCGGTGATGCCCAAGGCCGGCATTTCGAGCTCTTTGGCGCGCGCAACCAGGTCTTTGATGCGGCTTTGGCCATCGAGCAGGGAGAATTCGCTATGGACGTGAAGGTGGACGAAGTCGCTGGTCATGATGTCCGATTCCGTGTGACGATCGATTCGGCTGTCATTCAGTGAAGGATAGGCGTATTATAGCACTCGGCGAGTCAAATGTTTCGCCTCATTCACACCGTTTTGCGATTGCGATTTGGCAGGTTCAACGCGAGCGAATATGCCCGAATTACCAGAAGTTGAGACAGTCGTCAGGGGTCTGCGCGAGCCGTTGATTGGTCGACGAATCTTGTCGATGTGGCAGGACTGGGCGCCGACGATTCATTCGCCGAGCCTGCAAGAATTCGCGGCGCGGATCGCAGGCCAGACGGTAGAGCGTATCAGGCGGCGAGGCAAATACATCCTCGTCGAACTGGATCACGATACGCTGGTGATTCACCTCAAGATGTCGGGACGCTTGTATGTCGCTGAGGCGGGGGTGGAGCATGAGGCGGACCGCTGGGTGCATGTGCGTTTGGACTTGGACAATGGCCAGCAGTTGCGCTTTTCCGACCTGCGAAAGTTTGGGCGCGTGTACCTGACGGATGATGTGGCGGGGCTGCTGGCGCACCTGGGACCGGAGCCGCTGAGCGATGACTTTACGCTGGAGCATTTTCGCGCGAGTATGTATCGGCGCAAGCGGGCGATCAAGGCGCTGCTGCTGGATCAGGAGCTGGTAGCCGGCATCGGCAACATCTATGCCGACGAGGCGCTGTTCCGCGCTGGCATACATCCCGCCACCGGAGTTGACAAGCTGTCAGATGAAGAGACAGAGCGGCTGCATGAGACGATACGCGCTGCGCTTATCGCCGGCATTGAACACGAGGGCGCAAGCATCAACTGGTATCGCAAGGCGGACGGGCAGAAGGGCGAGTCGCAGGATCACTTCTTCGTTTATGGGCGTACGGGCTTGCCCTGCCGACAATGTGGGACGACGATCAACAAGATTCGCTTGGCCCAGCGGGGGACGCATTTTTGCCCCGACTGTCAGCCGGCGCGGGATTAGGGAAATTCACCACAGAGGCGCAGAGAGCACAGAGAAAATCTCTAAAGAAACCCCAAGTCTAGACATCCATAGGATTGTCGTAGGCGAATTCCACGGGCTGCAGCTTGGGGCGATCGCGGTCGTCTAGCGTGAGGCGGCCGGCTGGCCTGGCGATGTCGTGGGGGAAGAAGAGGGTGGCGCCCGTCTGCAGCGCCCACCGCTGCCATTCCCGCTTCGTCTCCAGCGTGATAAGCGGCTCGACATCGTAGGCGGTCATCCAGGCGAGACGCTCGAAGTGGATCGCCATTGAAGCCAGGTCGCAGAGGAAAGCGGCATGCTGCCCGGCGCTTTCGATGCGGACGCTCATATGCGCCGGAGTGTGACCGGGGGTGACGACCACTGTGACGCCGGGGACGATGTCGCTGTCGCCGTCAAGCAGCTGCAATTGCCCGGAGTCGAAGAGCGGGACGTAGTTGTCGGGCAGGTAGGTGGCGCGCGTGCGCTCGTTGGGGCTGGCAGCGTCTTCGTATTCGCGGCGCTGTACCAAATATGTAGCCTTCGGGAAAGCGGGCTGGCGGAGGCCGTCAGCGTTCAGGCGGAAGTTGCCGCTGCAGTGATCGTCGTGCAGGTGAGTGTCGATGACGATGTCAATATCGGCCGATGAAATACCGAGGGCGGCCAAGCCCGCATGTGTGCCATCGTGGTGCGTGACATTGCGGCGGGCGCGCTGCGTTTCGCTCAGGCAATTGCCGAAGCCGGTATCGACGATGATGTTCCGGCCGGCGGCGCGGACGAGCAGATTGTGGTTGGCGGACTTGATCAGGTGGCGATCGTCGGTGCTGTAATAGCGCGACCAAAGCACTCGCGGCACCAAGCCGAAAACGCCGCCCGGGTCCATATAGGTGGTGGCGTCGTTGAAGAGATAGACTTCTATGTCGCCGATTCGGAACATTAAAGCGCGCTAGCCGGCCTGCTGGAACTTGCCGGAGAGTTGATCTTCGCGCATGTGACAGTGCTTGTATTTTTTGCCGCTGCCGCACCAGCATGGTTTGTTGCGGCCGGGGCGCTGATTGTTCCGGCGCACGGTCTGCTGGACCGGGCGATCGCCGCCGCCCATGGTCAGCTCCGGCCGATATTCGCGCATTTGGCGATGGCGCTGAGGCGTCTGCACGACAGCCGGCTGGACCTGGAAGATGGTGCGCGAGGCGAACTGGCGGTAGGTATCTTCCACCACGCGGAACATCTGGAAGCCCTGACGCTGGTACTCGACTAGCGGGTCTTTCTGGGCGATGGCTTGCAAGCCGATGCCTTCGCGGAGGATGTCAAGATCGGTCAGATGGCGCTGCCAGAAGTGATCGAGGGCGCGGATGACCGTTTGGCGTTCGGCGATCTCCATCAAACCCTCGCGCGCTTCTTCGAGCAGGGCGCGCTTGGCTTTGAACAATCCGGCAGTGTGCGCGCCGATGGCTTCGGTCAGGTCTTCTTGCTCAAAGTCGTCAATGTTTTCTGCGGTGACATCCTCCGGCAGGGGTAAGCCTGTGCTGGCGAGTTGTTGATACATCGCGCCGGCGTCAAGGTGATCGCCCTGTGAGTCAGCGGCGAAGATATCTTCGACCGCCAGCGCGATTTGGTCCTGGATCATCGCCAGGTAGTCGCTATGAAGTCCGTCGGCGTCTTTCGACAGCCAGTCGAGCCGCTGGCCGTAGATGATTTCACGCTGTCGGTTGACGACGTCATCGTATTCGACGACGCGCTTGCGGATATCGAAGTTATGCCCTTCGACGCGGATTTGGGCTTGTTCGATGGATTTGCTGATCATGCCGTGCTCGATGGCTTCATCTTCGGGGAAGCCAGCGGTTTTCATCAAGCGCTTGACATTATCATTGGCGAAGCGGCGCATCAGGTCATCGTCGAGGCTGAGATAGAAGCGGGACTCGCCGGGGTCGCCTTGGCGTCCGGACCGTCCGCGCAACTGGTTATCGATGCGGCGGGCTTCGTGGCGCTCGGTGCCGAGTACGAAGAGGCCGCCGGCATTGAGCACGACCTGGCGATCGCGCTCGACTAGTTTTTCGGCATCGGCCAGGGCATTTTGCCATTGGGCGCTGGTGGCGGCGGTGAGGTCAGTGCCAGCCCGGCGCAGCGTGGCGCGCGCCAAGCCTTCCGGGTTGCCGCCGAGCAAAATATCGACGCCGCGGCCGGCCATGTTGGTGGCGATAGTGACGGCGCCGGGACGCCCGGCCTGGGTGATGATCTCGGCTTCTTTTTCGTGCTGTTTGGCGTTGAGCACTTCGTGCTTGATGCCGCCTTTCTTGAGATAATTGCTGAGGCGCTCCGATGTCTCGACGGCGACGGTGCCGACCAGGATCGGTTGATTCTGTTGGTTGCGCTTTTGAATCGTCTGAACGATGGCCTTCCATTTCGCCGTTTCGTTGACGTAGATGAGGTCGTTCTGGTCGTCGCGGACGACGGGCTGGTGAGTCGGGATGGGCACGACGTCCAGTTCATAGGTCTTCTCGAACTCTTCGGCTTCGGTGAGGGCGGTGCCGGTCATGCCGGCCA
>JAPOYU010000099.1:0-9149 GCA_026706395.1 Chloroflexota bacterium | reverse complement strand
TATCGCTTGATGCAAGCCTTCGGAGAAGCGGCGCCCGGGCATGAGACGACCGGTGAAGTCGTCGACGATAACGACTTCGCCATTCTGCACGATGTATTCTTTGTCCCGCTCAAAAAGAGTCTGGGCGCGCAGGCAGTTGTCAAGATAGGGCAGCATCTCGGCGTTATTGGGATGATACAGTTGGGCGACGCCGAGCGCGGTTTCGACCTTTTCCACGCCTTGCTCGGTCAGATAGACGATGCGGTCTTTGATATCGAGGACGTAGTCGCCATCGGGCGCTTCCTCTTCGACGCTGTCTTCGCTGCTTTTCTTGAGGCGCTTGACGATAGAGGCGAAGCGGCGATAGAAGTCGGAGGGTTCGTCGGATGGTCCGGAAATGATCAGCGGCGTGCGCGCTTCGTCAATCAGGATGTTGTCCACCTCGTCGACGATGGCGTAGCGCAGCGCGCGCTGGACGAGGCGGTCGTAGGTCAGCGCCATGTTGTCGCGCAGATAGTCGAAACCGAACTCGTTGTTGGTGCCATAGAGGATATCGGCGCGGTAGGCGTCGTGGCGGCTGATCGGGCGCAGGTTCTGATAGCGCGCGTCATCGGAGATGAAATCGGGATCAAAGAGGAATGAGCCGCTATCGGGCCCCCCGCCGGTATTTTGGATCACGGCGGCGGACAGGCCGAGCAAATGATAGATCGGACCCATGAATTGCAGGCCGTGCTTGCTCAAGTAATCGTTGGGCGTGACCAGATGAGCGCCCTGCCCCAGCAGCGCGTTGAGATAGAGCGGCAAGGTTGCGACGAGGGTCTTGCCCTCGCCCGTTTTCATTTCGGCGATGCGGCCCTCATGCAGGACGATGCCGCCGATGAGCTGCACGTCATAGTGGCGCAGGCCGATGGTGCGGACGGAGGCCTCGCGCACAAGAGCGAATGCCTCTGGCAGGAGGTCTTCCATGCTCGCGCCGTTAGCCAGCTTCGCTTTGAAATCGGCGGTTACAGCTTTCATCTGCTCAGTGCTGAACTGCTGCATCCTCGGCTCAAGGGCGTTGATCCGGTCTACAGTTTCCTGATAGCCGGACAGCGCCTTTTCCATCGGGTCGCCTAATACTTTTTTGACGATGTTGCGGAACATGGATCCTCACGCATCTGGATTGACTTGCTGGAGTTGATTATATCATACGGACATCGAGGGAATCCCGACCTGCCATTTTGTGTCTCCGCATCTTGATCAGAGCGAGTTCTTGACGCGAGCGACAAGCCTGGAAATCTGGCGGCGGAATAGCAAATAGACGGCGAAGACGAGCGCCGCGCCGACATAAAAGAGCAGAAGAACATCTTGGCTCTGTGCTGCCTGGCTGCCGACAAGCACGAAGATATAGGTCGGGATCAAGCCACCGATGAAGGAGACTGCGATATAAACCGAGAGTCTGATATGCCCGAAGCCGACAGCGTAGCTGATGAAGTCGTAAACGGAAAAGAGCAGGAGGCGCGCCGCCAGGAGTGACTTCCAATCATCTAGGTAACGCTCGTAGAAGCGGTCAATGCGCTGCAGCGCCTCAGCCCCGACGAAGCGCCGGACGATGCGCCGGCCCAAGAGCCGAGCGATAAGGACATTGATGGCGCCGCCTATGACCTCGCCAAGAACCGAATACAGGGTGCCCGGTATCACGCCGAACAAGATGCCGGAAGCGAACTGGATGGGACCGGCCGAGAGCGGCGCGAAGGTGAATGTCAGCGCTTTGATGCTGACGAAGACCAGCGGCCCCCAGAAGCCGGCGTCGGCAATCATAAGCTGCAACTCGTCGATGCCGACGGCATTCACAAAGCCGTATAGCAGCGTCAATAGCCCGAGGAAGCCAGCGCCGCTGATGATTAGAGTGGGCGTGGAGAGCGGCGCGACCGAATCAGTGTCCTTCAGTGAGTCGGGGATTTCCGGTTTACTCATTGAAGAGGGCGCCGACGCTTCTGCCCTCATGAGCGCGCAGGATAACCTCGCCCAGCAGAGGCGCGAGCGAGAGCACAGTCATATTGGGCAGTCTTTTATCTTCTGGGACGGGCAAGGTGTTGGTGAAGATAATCTCGCGCAGGTCGAGGGAGGCGAAACGCTCATATGCCCGATCGGAGAAAAAGGGATGTGTGAAGGCAAAGAGTATGTCCTTCGCGCCGTGCTCACGGACGACATTAACAGCTTCGACGACGCTGCCGGCGGTGTTGACTTCGTCGTCGACGAGCAATACATTCTTGCCTTCAACATCGCCAATGAGAGAGAGAGCCCGTGGATTTTCGGCATTGTCGACGCGGCGTTTTTCGACGAAAGCCAAAGGCACACCCAAGATTTGCGCCCAGTTGCGACCCTTCTTGGCGAAGCCCAAGTCAGTCGCCACCACGACCAAATCAGTCAGCTCATCGTCCCGCATCTTCTGCAAGACATAGTCGCTCAAGAGATGCAGGGCGGTGAGCGCGTCGCCGGGTATGTTGAAGAAACCCTGGATTTGTCCCGAGTGCAGATCGACGGTGATGTAGCGATCGACGCCGGCGGTCTCGATCATGTTCGCCACGAGGCGCGCCGAAATCGGCACGCGGGGCTGGTCTTTTTGGTCTGAGCGTGTGTAGCTCATGTGAGGAACGACCAGGTTGATGCGCCAGGCGGAATCTCGCTTAAGCGCGTCGATCATAATCAGCATTTCCATGAAGTTGTCGTGTACGGGCGATGCCATAGTCTGCACGAGATAGACGTCTTTGCCGCGGACGCTCTCTTCGAGCTTGATGAAGATATTCTCGTTGGAGAAGACGGCGCGGGTGTAGGCGCCAGGTTTGATGTTGTATTCGGAGATTTTGCAAATGTAGTCGACTATTTCTGTGCCCAGGTCCTGCGATGCGCTGCCGCAGAATACTTTCATTGAGCCGAAGCGCATAGTGGACGAGAACTGCAGTTCTTCCTGGTCGTCTTGTGCGGCCGGCTCCGGGTGGAATTTCGCGCCGGGCACTTTCACCAGGTCAGTCATTTGCATCTGCTTCACGGCAACTCCAGGGGCTACTTCGCGCGGCTGAAAATATACTTCGCGAGCAGCGCGTCCGCGGCGGCTTGCGGGTGGGTTTCGCGCTCGGCTATACGTTTGATGATACCAGCAAGTTCGGCGGGCGTGATAGAGTCAAAGATGTGCTGGGCGATGGATGCTTTCAGGCGCGCCTCAAGCTCGGACCGGGCTTGATTTTCGCGATGTAAGGCGAGCAAGCCATTCTCGTCGAGATAGCGTTGGTGCTCGGCGATGCTGTCGGCGAGTTCGTCAATGCCTTGCTCCTTCAAGGCCGACGTCAGTACAACCGGCGGCTGCCACGGTGGCGCATGGAGCGGCAGCGGCTTTGAAGGATGGTTCAGCTCCAGCATGGATTGGAGCGTGCGAGCCGTCTCTCGCGCGCCGGGGAGATCGCATTTATTGACGGCGAGTACATCGCCAATTTCAAGGATGCCAGCCTTCAGAGCTTGCACGCTGTCGCCGGCGCCAGGCGCAAGTACAACGGCGGTGGTATGCGCCAGGCGGGCGATTTCGACATCGCTTTGCCCGGCGCCGACGGTCTCAATGATGACGACATCAAAACCGGCAGCGCAGAGCACGCGGGCGACATCCTGCGTCGTCCAGGCCAGGCCACCCAAGCGGCCGCGGCTCGCCATGCTGCGAATGAATACGCCGGGGTCGCCGCTCAGCGATTTCATTCGGATGCGATCGCCGAGGATGGCGCCGCCGGAAAAGGGACTGCTCGGGTCAACCGCGATGATGGCGACGCTTTGTCCGCGTTGGCGGAACACTTTGGCCAGCGCGCCAACGAGAACGCTCTTGCCGACGCCGGGCGCCCCGGTGACGCCGATGATGGCGCCGTCAGCATGGAGAAATAGTTGGGCGAGTTCGGCGGCGACTGACTCGCGGTCGGTCTCTACCGCGGTAAGGAATCTGGCTAGGGCGCGGCGGTCGCCCGCGAGTACTTGCGCTACGAGCAAGATGGCGCTTCCGCAACCAGGTCTTTGATGACGGTAACAATGTCGTCGAGGCTGGCGCCGGGCCCGAAAACTGCGCCACAGCCTTGATTCCGCAGGGTCTGCTGGTCAGCAGCGGGCACGATGCCGCCGACGATCAGCGGAAGCCCGCGCATATCGAGCGCGTCGAGCGCCCGGCGAATAGCGGGAACCAAGGTCATGTGCGACCCGCTCAAAATGCTAACGCCGACAATGTCGACGTCTTCTTGCAGGGCGGCTTCGGCGATCATGTCCGGGCTTTGACGCAAGCCGGTGTATATGACTTCCATACCGGCATCGCGCAGGCCGCGGGCGATGACTTTGGCGCCGCGATCGTGACCGTCCAGGCCGGGTTTGGCTATCAGTACGCGTATCGGCATGAGAAATCTGAATTGCCGTGCCCTATACCACTTCAACTGCCATTATAGCTTAGAGCGGAGGACAAGTCCGCCAGAATGGAAAACGCCCATCTGCCTGAGATGGGCGTCGGTATCATGTGGCATTTTCGGCTAAATGTGGGCAGCGAGCGTGCTGACGATTTTGCCTTTTGGCTTGAAGCCGGTGATGCGCTCGACCGCGTCGCCGCCTTTGAACAAGATCAGCGTTGGGATGCTCATGATGCCGTAGTTCATGAGTATCTCCTGATTTTCATCGGCATCGACTTTGGCGACGCGCAATTTACCTTCGTATTCGGTCGCGATTTCATCGACGATTGGCGCGATCATCTTGCAGGGCCCGCACCACTCGGCCCAGAAATCGACCAGAACCGGCGTACTGCTGTCCAGCACTTCACTCTGGAATTTGTCTCCGCTGACTGCGATTGTTTTGGCGCCCATGTTGTTATGTCTCCTGGGTTCACAGGCAATGCGTACTGCCCTCTGCGATTGCCCTCTTCATTTGTCTATCACCTTGACGAAGAGGTCGGCGAACATCTTACATCAGATTTTCGTTTGAAGCTGGCGGCGGAAAGCCAATGCCGAATCGCAGGAGCAAGCCAGGCGAAAGCGGGTTTGTGCATCCCTTTGCCGCGTGTTAGCATTCATGGAGTTCAGCCGAAACGGTGGCGCCTATCTGATGAACGACGAGCGGCAGTTGCCTGGCCTCAGCAGCCGTCAGGAAGACATTCTCACCTGTATCGTACAGGCTTATTCGGAGAAGCCGGAGCCGGTGGGTTCGCGCTATCTGGTGGAGAACTACCAACTGAATATCAGTTCTGCGACCGTGCGCAACGAGATGGCGCAATTGGAAGAGATGGGCTACATCGCCGCGCCGCATACATCGGCCGGGCGCGTCCCGACCGCAGCCGGATTCCGCTACTTTGTACGGCGCCTGCTGCAAACGCGCAGTTTGACGCTGGGCGAGCAGAGTCACATCTCTGAGCGCGTCGGCACGCTGCAGAGCGGGATGGAACAATGGATGAGGCGGACGGCCGCGCTGCTGGCGCGTTCGGTGCAGACCGCGTCTATCGTGACCCCGCCGGTGTCCCAGGCAAATACATTCAAGCACGTCGAATTGATTGCGATTCAGGGCCGTCTGGCGCTGATGGTGCTGGTCCTCAACAGCGGCAGCGTCCATCAGCGGATGTTGACCCTGGCTGAGCCGGTGGCGCAGAGCAAATTGGGCGAGGCGGCCAAACGCATCAACGAAGCTTGTGCCGATATGGGCGCGCAGCAGATCCGACTGCGCAGCATCAACTTGCCGATGCTGGAGCGGGAAGTGGCGGAGTTGACCGCCGAGCTTATTGAGAACGTGGATAACAATCGAGCGCGTTTTATCTATCGAGATGGGCTTAGCCGACTGATGGACAGCTTCGCTGATGAGGAAGGCGCCCAACAAGCTATACGCATCCTCGAAGAACATACGGTGCTTAATGCGCTGCTGAGCGAATTGTTGGAGCGCCTGCCGCCAGCGAAGGGCGAAGACGGCGATGTGCGGGTGATGATCGCCGGCGACGGCCGCTATGAGAACTTGAGCCGCACGAGCATGGTGCTAAGCCGCTACGGCGACCCGGAGAAGATGAGCGGCGCGGTCGGCGTGTTGGGGCCGACGCATATCAACTATGGACACGCCATCAGCACGGTGCGTTATGTGTCGAATCTGATGACGAACGTGCTGGCTACGTTGTATCAAGATGGGGCGGAAGACAGCGCACAGCCCAGTATATAATCTTCGTAAGACTTCGACGTGTTGCCTCGAAAACTGCTGCATCCCCGCCTATAATCGTGCCGATTTCTGATACCGGTCATATAGTCACCTGCCATAATGGTGACAAGTTGACAAAAGGACAGTGAATGAGCGATGTCAAGAGTCCGGCCGACGAGTTGGAGCGCGAGGACGAGGCTGCCCGTGCAAAAGACACCGAAGACCCTGCTGAGCCGGCTGATGCCGTGGAAGAAACCCCGGACGAGGCGCTTGAGTTGCCGGAAGGCGCGAACCTGATGCAGATGCTGATCGAAGCGCAGAAGGAAGCCAAGACCAATGAAGACGGCTGGCAGCGCGCCCGCGCCGAATTCGCCAACTACAAGAAGCGAACTGAGCGGGAACGCAGTGAGTTGTTTCAGCGGGCGGCCCTCGATACCTTGAAGGGTCTGCTGCCGGTCATCGACGATTTCGACCGCGCCTTCGAGAATCTGCCCGAAGCTGTCGGCGAGGATCCTTGGATCGGTGGCGTTGAGATGATTCAGCGCAAGTTCATGACCCTGCTGGAGCAGTATGCGGTCGAGGCGATCGACCCGACTGGAGATCTCTTCGATCCGAATCTGCATCAAGCCATCGGCGCTGAAGAAAGCGACGAGGTCGAAAGCGGGCATGTGATCGAAACCCTGCAAAAGGGCTACCGCGCCGGCGACAACGTGCTGCGTCTCGCCTTGGTCAAAGTGGCGAGTTGAGCGCGGCAAACTGGACGAAAGAATTGCGGAGAACCTGACAAGGAGTGGATAAGATGGGAAGAATAATCGGAATCGACCTGGGCACAACCAATTCGGTCGTCGCTGTGATGGAAGGCGGCGAACCCACCGTGATTCCATCGTCCGAGGGCGGCAATCTGATTCCGTCTGTGGTCGCCATCAACACCAAGACGGGCGAGCGGCTTGTCGGCCGGGTGGCCCGCAATCAAGCGGTGGTCAACCCGGAGAACACGGTGTTTTCCGTCAAACGCTTCATCGGGCGCAAGTTCAGCGATCCGGAAGTCGCCGATGCCGCCAAACTGGTGCCCTACGAGGTATCGGCGGCGCAGAATGGCGATGTGCGAATTCGACTGAACGACCGCGACTACAGCGCGCCGGAGATTTCAGCGATGGTCTTGCAGAAGATCAAGGCGGACGCGGAAGCTTATCTGGGCGAGACGGTCGATCAGGCGGTGATCACGGTGCCGGCCTATTTCAACGACGCGCAGCGCAACGCCACCAAAGACGCGGGCAAAATCGCCGGTTTGGAGGTGCTGCGCATCATTAATGAGCCGACGGCCTCCAGCCTGTCCTTTGGCTTAGGCGACCGCAACGAAGGCATCATCGCGGTCTATGACCTGGGCGGCGGCACCTTCGATATTTCGATACTCGAGGTGGCTGACGGCGTCTTCGAGGTGAAATCGACCAACGGCGACACCTACCTGGGCGGCGACAATTTTGACGACCGCGTCATCAACTGGATCGCCGAGCAGTTCAAGCAGGAGAACGGCATCGACCTGCGGGGAGATCGGCAGGCGCTGCAACGCCTGAAGGAAGCGGCCGAGAAAGCCAAGATCGAGCTTTCGTCCACGCTGAGCGCCGAGATCAACCTGCCCTTCATCACGGCGGATGCGAGCGGACCCAAGCACCTGAACATGACTTTGACGCGGGCCAAGCTGGAAAGCCTGGTGGATGAATTGGTGCGGAAGTCCATCGAGCCCTGTCGCCAAGCCTTGAATGATGCGGGTTTGTCGACCAGCGATGTGGACGCGGTGCTGTTGGTCGGCGGTATGACGCGCATGCCGTCGATCCAAGAAGCGGTCAAGGATTTCTTCGGCAAGGAACCGACCAAAGGCGTCAACCCCGACGAGGTCGTGGCGCTGGGCGCGGCGATTCAAGCCGGTGTGCTGGGCGGCGATGTCAAAGACATTCTGCTGCTGGACGTAACCCCGCTGACCCTGAGCGTAGAGACTTTAGGGGCGGTGGCGACGCCCATGATCGAACGCAATACCACGATCCCGAGCAAGAAATCGCAGGTCTACTCGACGGCGTCAGATAATCAGACGCAGGTCGATATTCATATCGTTCAGGGAGAGCGGCCGATGGCGGCGGACAACAAGTCGCTGGGCCGGTTCATCCTCGATGGCATCCCGCCGGCGCCGCGCGGCTTGCCGCAAATCGAAGTGACCTTCGATATCGACGCCAACGGCATCCTGAACGTCAGCGCCAAAGATAAGGCGACCGGACGCGAGCAGGCGATCACGATCACGGCCAGCAGCGGTTTGTCCGACGATGAAGTCGACAAGATGGTGGCCGAGGCGGAGAAGTTCGCCAGCGAGGACGCCGAGCGCAAGGAGCAGGCCGAGGTCAAGAACCAGGCTGAGGCGGCGATATTCCAGGCCGAGAAGCTGATCAATGAGAACCGGGAAAAGCTGCCGCCCGATGCCGTAGCCCAGACCGAAGAGAAGATCCAAGCGTTGAACCAGGTCAAGGACAGCGGAAACATCAGCGAGATTAAGGCGGCGACCGAAGCCTTGATGGCGCAGTTGCAGACGCTGGGCGCGCAGATGCATCAGGACGCGGCGGCGCAAGACGGACAGCCGGCGTCCCAGCCGGAAGACGAAGATGTCATCGATGCCGAGTTCAGCGAGACGTAGTCCGCTTCAAAGGAAACGATCGCAGGCGTGGTAGACAGCTGCCGCGCCTGGGTAAAACCAAGTGAGTCATGCGGAAAACAACCTCGCGAATAAAGCCCCCTCTCTCGAAGTCCAAGTGGCAGTCTACGCGCACCCCTTGTGATGCTCGCCAGACGTGGCTGTGTCTACGCGCCACTAGAGACGACGAATGCTCCTCATAGAGATGAGGAGGAGGGGGCCGGGGTTGAGGACTGAAAATGCGCCGCCACGCCATTCGCGAATACCCCTACCCCCCCCCGTGTATGCATACTGTATCTATACAGTATCTCAGTTTTGCCCTTTTTTT
>JAPOYU010000076.1 GCA_026706395.1 Chloroflexota bacterium | reverse complement strand
ATATTCTTTGGCGAAGTCGGCGTTCATCAAAGTGCCGTCGTTCTGGCTGATGTAGAAGGGCGCGGTGATATGCAATTCGTCCAGCGCTGCTTTGAAGCCGTCAACCGTGCGCGCCGCCAACTGTCGCAAGCAGGAGTTCATAATGGCGGCGTTCTCGCGCTCCAGCAGGCCAATGCGCCCGATCTCGCTGGAGAGTGTGATATTGGCGTCGGGGATGACCGAGCGCGCGATTTCAGCGCTCTCTTCTTCAAAAGCGGAGTTGACGGGCGAAAACACGGATGAGATCGCAATCGCGTTCAAGCCGGCGTCGCGGATCTTCTCGACGATCGCGCGCACTTCATCAGGCTGAAACTCGGAGATTTCGCGCCCGTCGAATTCGTGCCCGCCATGCGCCAAGTGCGAATTGCCGCCAACTAATTCGCGCAAATCGTCGGGCCAATCGACCATCGGCGGCAGGCAGACCGTCGCCGGCAAGCCCAGGCGGATGCAAGCGGTCGGCGTCAGATGCTTGCGCTCGACCACGGCATTGGTGAAATGCGTCGTGCCGATCATCACGCCGTCGATCGTCGCCCGGTCGATGCCGGAATCTTCGATCACCGCGCGCAGAGCTTTGGCTATGCATCAAGACGGCGTCGGTGTTGGTCCCGCCGACATCTACTCCGATTCTCATGTTTTGTTCTCCTTTGCGCTAATTGATTTTGGCGGGCGATCCAAGGATCGGCCCTACAGTCGTTCTGCTAGTGGCGGTTCAATTCATCGCAGCGCGGCACTCCATTCAAGCATTGACTTGCTGAATTGGTCGCTTGGAAGCTGTCGCTGGCGCTACTGAAATTGAGATTGAAACCTGGCCCGCTTCAGCGCCGGAAACAACGCGGAGAACCCCGCCGCATCCCCTCAAGCATAGAGCGTCGAAAGCGCGAGACGAAAGCCCGGCAAGACTTCCTCGCCGGAAAGCTGTCCTTCGATGCCAATGACTTCGCGCTGCCTTGCGCCCTCCGCGCCGAGCCGGTGAACTTCCACGCTTTCCGAATCCGGTATGATGATCCAGACCAGTCGCGTGCCATGTCGCAAGTAGATGTCGGCTTTGCGGCGGAGTTCGGTCATCGTGTTGCTCGGCGATTTTATTTCGACTGCCAGGTCCGGCATCAGCGGCGCAAATTCTTGCGACTTCGGCTGCGCTATGCGCTCCATGCTGGCAAAGGCGATATCTGGACCCAAGAGATTATGCCGATCCGAGGGCTGATAATAACCGGTATCACCGGTGACGACGCCCAATTGATTGGCTTCGACAAAGCTGTTGACATAACCCCCTAACCGGATAACCAAGCGCCCATGCCATACTCCTGTTGGCGACATCGCAATAATCTCTCCCTCGATGAGTTCATAGCGCTTGTCATCGTCCGCCTCGCAGACGATGCGCCACAGGTCGTCAATGTCGTAGAGGCGCTGCTGGATTGCCATCGTGACCTCGCTCCTTTTATACTCAGGCGAAGAGCTTCGTCAGCGGCAATGTGAAGCCCGGCAGGACTTCCTCGCCGGAAAGCTGTCCCTCAATGCCGATGACTTCGCGCTGCCTTGCGCCCTCCGCGCCGAGCCGGTGAACTTCCACACTTTCCGAATCCGGTATGATGATCCAGACCAGTCGCGTGCCATGTCGCAAGTAGATATCGGCTTTGCGATGGAGTTGGGGCAAACTATCGTGGGGAGACTTGATTTCGACGGCGATGTCAGGCATTTTGGATACCCAGCGTTTCTGTGGGCTCGCGGCTGCAGTGGAGCTGAGACGGAAGGCGACATCAGGCGCGAGCAAGGCGCTGCGATTGGCAAGGGTGTAAAATCCAGTTTCGACCGATGGGATGCCCAGCTGTTGTTGCGGGTCGTATAGCATGAAGTAGTGGAAAAGCTTACCAGCCAAGAAACCGTGCTCTTCAACCACAGGCGACATCGCAATAATCTCTCCCTCGATGAGCTCATAGCGCTTGTCATCGTCCGCCTCGCAGACGATGCGCCACAGGTCGTCTATGTCGTAGAGGCGCTGCTGGATTGCCATCGTGACCTCGCTCCTTTTATACTCAGGCGAAGAGCTTCGTCAGCGGCAATGTGAAGCCCGGCAGGACTTCCTCGCCGGAAAGCTGTCCCTCAATGCCGATGACTTCGCGCTGCCTTGCGCCCTCCGCGCCGAGCCGGTGAACTTCCACGCTTTCCGAATCCGGTATGATGATCCAGACCAGTCGCGCGCCAAGTCGCAAGTAGATATCGGCTTTGCGGCGGAGCTCAGCCAGCGTGTTGCTCGGCGATTTTATTTCGACTGCCAGGTCCGGCATCCTCGGAACCCATTGCCGCGAGGCTGGTTCGGCCTCAGGGTCTAGCCGGCGAAACGCGATATCGGGACCAAGCAAGGTATATCGGTCATCTTCAGCGTAAAATCCCGAATCGACGGTAACGCGCCCCAATTGATGTTCAATTACATAATCGAGAAGAAACTTGCCAAGCAACAAAATAAGATAGCCATGCTCTTCGCCGGGTGGGGGCATTTCAACAAGTTCTCCCTCGATGAGCTCATAGCGCTTGTCATCGCCCGCCTCGCAGGCGATGCGCCACAGGTCGTCTATGTCGTAGAGGCGCTGCTGGATTGCCATCGTGACCTCGCGTACAATTCCAGTTTGACTAACTATACCACAGCGCCTAGCCCGCTTGCGCCGCGCGCCATTCGGCCATGGTCTTGGCGCCTTTGCTCTTGTTGCAGTGCGTGCAGAGCAGCTGCAGGTTCTCGTAATGGTCGCTGCCGCCTTTGGAGCGCGGCAAGACATGATCGACTTCCATGACCTTGAAGGGGAAATGCGTGTCGCAGCCGGCGCAGACGCCTTCCTGCTCGCCATAGAGCCGGTGGCGGTGCGTGCGATAATTGGGCAGCTTTCCAAAGTCACTGCGCAGCGGCGGCTCCTCCAGCACAATCGCCCCGCCCCAGAGCGCGCCGCGGTCGTCGCGGATGCGTTGGTCCACCAGCTTGACCGCCAGCGGCGACAGGTCAATGCCGGCCCATTGCCGGTTCAGCCGGTCAGCCGCGACCAGGGTCGTGGCGCAGCCGCAGAAGGGATCGAAGACCATGTCGCCTTCGTTGCTAGACAGTTCTAGTATGCGGTCCATTAGAGCAAGTGGTTTCTGTGTCGGATAACCCAGACGTTCAGCTGATTTCGATGACAAGGGCGGTATATCCGTCCAGACATTTCCCAGCGGGCGGCCCTTCTGCTCATCAAGATAGCGTTTCAACACTGGCACATTACCTGGCTTGGTCTGTATAACAATTCCATCCTCATAGGCTTTCAACATTCTTTCTTTTGTCCAGCGCCAAACTCGCGTCACTCCGAGGAATTCATAGGTCAAGTTAGGTCGATTTCGGTTTGGATTTGCGAGATTATCATGCCGATATCGCCTGCCAGTCCCTTCTTCCACATACCGATAGAACTTGTCCACATATTCGGGATCATGTGGCGTAAACTGTGCGTTCCAAGTGCATTTAGTAGACATAGAGTAGCGCAATATGATGTCGTGATTATCAGGCAAGTTCGTCTTGGTGTTGCCTTTGGTGCTTGTCCGTTTCCAGACAATCTCATTGCGATAATTCCTCGCCCCAAATACGGCATCCATCAGCAGCTTGAGATAGTGGCTGGCGGTGTCGTCGCAATGCAGATAGATCGCCCCCGTCGGTTTCAAGATCCGCCGCATCTCAATCAAGCGCACCGCCATCATAATCAGATAGCTCATCATGCTCTTGCCATGCGTCTGGCGCGCGGCGTCGATGACGGCGTAGGCGGCTGGGTTGCGCTCAGCCAGTTCGCCGTGTTCGTAGACGTCGATATCGGAAAGCGTCCAGGTGTCTTTGAAAGCGGCGCCGGCCGCTTGGCTGCCGATGGGCGCGGCGTAATCTTCGTTGGAGTTGAAGGGCGGGTCGAGGTAGATGAGGTCGACGCAGGCGCTGTTGATGCCGCGCATGACGGACAGGTTGTCGCCCGTCCAGACCGTGCCGCTGGCGAAGTTGGCTTGGGTCATGGCGCTCTTTGAATCGTCAGCGTCCAGGGCGCCGTGATCTTGCTGAGCTCGAGATAGAATGTGCAATCGCTTTCCGCTTCGACGAGGTTCGCCGCCCCGCGAATGGCTTGGCCAGCCGGGAAATTGAAAATGATGCCGCTCAAATCTTTGCCGCATCCGTCTAATGCCGTGCCGTCGATTCGCGCGCCGCCCTCGGTGATCAGCGTGATGATGTGCAGCCCTTCGGACAGAGCCAGCGGTCCCAAGACTGGCTGCGCGCCTTCATAGCCTTCGAAGGTATAGGGCTCGTCTGAACAGTCACGCAATCCGCCCAGAGCCAAATCAATAATCTCGACGATGGCGCGCACCGGCTCTTCGTCAAGCAATTCTAGCCGCGCTTGAATGTCTTCTTTCAGCTTGGCCGCGTCGCAGGCGGCCTCAGCTTGGAGCGATATCGGCAGCAAAAAAATGAACGCAGCCGCAATGCAGCTTAGCAGACGTTTCATGATCGGGCCTCCGTACAAACTCACATAACGGATTGCGTTAGCCGCAAGTATAATTGACTGTCGCAGACTGCGCCGCTGGCGAAATTGGCTTGAGTCATATTTCGATCTATCCACTACAGAGAACGCAGAGCGCGCAGAGAATATTCTTTGTTTTCGAAGCTACCATGTACATGGAATTAAGCACTTTCCGCCTCTTTGAACCATTTCTTTGCCTCATTATCGCTTTGCCAATCTAAGGAATGTGATAATCTTGCATATGCTATAATTGCATTTTTCGCAATCTGTCGTGCTTTCTTAACTTGCTCATGTGAAAAGCTTTCGCTCATAGTATTTCCATGAAGAACCTTATCACGCATAACATAAAACCCTTTGTAGTCACTCATAGTCAAATTAACACTTTCTGCCCATCTCGTTAAGCTGGTATCAGGATATCCTTCAGCGCGTGTCAATAAGCCTTCATATCGGTCTGCTTGCCTGATTAGCGAACTTAGAGATTCTGTGAGTCTCTTCGCCTTGGGGTTCTTAGAGGGCAAGAGTATGTCTACGCTAATGACAAAGTTGGCAAGAGCGACAGCGACATCAGTACTCCGAGAGGCAATGTCATAGAATTCGAAAGCTCGACAGAATCTCCGCGAAACGGGGTTATGATCAGAATTCCGAAAATGATGATTGATCTCGTCGAGGCTACAGGAAATCTTTGCATGGTGTAGTAATGCGGGAAAAAAGGGCATGTGCAACAGTTGCGTTTCGCTTTGTACTTTAGGTTTCCCAACACAGCGTGGAATTGAATCAATTGTTGCGGAAATGGGACGAAAAACGATGTTTCGTGCTGAGTGCGGCCACATTGACACGCTGCGCGCAGAGTTTATGCTCTTGCTATCATCTTCATACCAAGGACAAATGAATCTCAATACTTGCAGCGCACGCTCCACTTCGCAATCGACTTGTTCCAAACGGCTATCATCGTCTCCGGTTACTTGAAACTTTAGAGAGCTATGCCTGTCCTGTGCGTCCTCGGAATACAGCTTTGCGCTGGCAAGCGGAATCTCCACACCATCTATACACCGAATGTGATAAATCGTGACAATTGCGTCGTAACGCTTTTCGAAATCGAGATTTTGCTTCCGCTCCATGTTTTCCCTCATCTGTGATTTTTGACACTTGCAGAAAATTCAATCTTTGCGCTTGCTTTCCGTCGAACTACTCAGTTTTTCCGAATAGTTGACCTATCACCGCCGAACTAGGAAGAAATCCTTCCTAGTTGCTCCTCTATCATAGTTTTTCTCTGCGTCCTCTGTAGTTAATCCCCGGGCCGCCGCGCACTCGCCACGTACGGCGCATCTTTAGCGCCGCCAAGTGCCCGGGTGGCCGACTGAATTGCTAAGCAAAGCGACCCATTCGTGGTCCGGTTTTATCGCCGCAAGAACAGCCACCCGCGCTTCTTCGCAAGGCAACTCGTTTGCCCAGTCAATCGTCTGGGTGTAGGTTCGCTGCTGGATGGCATGGCAAGCCTCATGCGTGATGCCGCCCGCATAACCCACAACATAATCGGGGTCGGGCGCCCAGTTCGGGT
>JAPOYU010000052.1 GCA_026706395.1 Chloroflexota bacterium | reverse complement strand
GCTCTTTAGCGGCTTCTGCGCGTAGCACCCGCTTACATTTTCTTCCATCCGATAAAAAACTTGCTGGATGTCTACCCAGACGTTGCTGGCGCGAATATGCTCAGATTTACTGCGCTGCAAGTTTTCAGTTACTTTTCCATTGACTGTCTTGTAATAACCTTTCAATACTTTAGGAATGTCGGTGTATTCTACCTGGAAGCTAGGATTGCCTTTGACGTAATAGAGCAGTTCTTGTCGCACCGCCATCCAATTCTTTTGTGTGCCATATCCGCGCTGGTTTCTCATCGTTATGAAGCTTCTTGGACTAAACCGCTGTCCACGCATCATAATCATGAAATCGGGCAGCGGCTGAAAACCGCTGTTTTGATCCGCACCTATCCACACATATAGAGAAGCGTCCTCCGAGAGAACATTGTACGTCAATGAAATCCATCGACTACACCAATCAACAAACTCGGATACGTGCTGTATCTCAAAAGCAGCAACGTTGTAAGGTGGATCATGAACCGCCAACGCAGCTTGTTCTTTGCCCATCAATCTAGCAATCGCGACAGAATCGCTTGCGTCAAGACACCCTACGCGATGACCGTGCACTTCGTCTTCCCAAATCTCTCCCGGGGCTAGACGACAGTAGGGAAGCAACTGGCTTCTCAATGCCTCGGATTGATCTAATCGGGGAAGCGGATTCTTCTTCATAACGTCAATGATACCATCTGATTGCCATACAGATTATGGCAGAATCCAAATACAATGCTTTCCCGAAACTTAAATCATAAGGACAAGTCCCCATGACCACAGTCCCCGCACGTTCTGACGTCCCCAGCGAATCCACTTGGAATCACGAGAGCGTCTTCCCTTCATTCGACGCCTGGCGCGACGAATACCAGGCAGCTATGGCGGACCTGCCCGGGTTCGATAGCTTCAAAGGCGCGCTCGCGCAGAGCCCGGAGCGGCTCGCCGAGTGGTTCGACTTTCATCAAGCCCTCGCGCGCCGCGTCTGGACGCTCTATATGTATCCGGTGATGTGGCAAGCCTGCGATGGCGCCAACGAAGAGATCAAGGGCATGGTCGGGCAGGCGCAGGGCTTGGCCGGTCAATTCATGGCTGGCGCCGCCTTCGCCGAGCCCGAGCTGCTGGCGCTGGACGAGGACCTGCTGCAGAGTTGGCTGCAAAGCGATGAACTCAAGCTGTATCAGCAGCACATCGACGATTTGCTGCGGAAGAAAAAGCACGTGCTTTCGGCCGAGGTGGAGGCGGTATTGGGCTTGTTGAGCGATCCGCTGGGGCGTATCGAAAGCATCCGCAGCGCGCTCAACGACATGGACCTGGATTTCGCGCCGGCCGACGACAGCGCTGGCGCGCCCCAGCCATTGGTGCAGAGCACCGTCAACAAGCTGCTGGCCAGCGGCGACCGCGAGATTCGCAAGAATGCCTGGATAAACTATGCCGACAGTTACTTGAAGTTCCAGAATACCTTCGCCAGCACGTATCTGGCGTCGGTCAAGCGCAACGTCGTGCTGGCGCGTCTGCGCGGCTACGAGAGCGTCCTGCATTCGAAGCTGTCGCCGAACAATATCCCGCTTGAGGTCTTCCACAATCTCATCGATACCTACAAGAAACACATCCCCACCTGGCATCGTTATTGGGATGTGCGGCGGCGGGCGCTGGGCTACGAGACGATCCATCCCTGGGATATCTGGGCGCCGCTGACAAGTGATGATCCGCTACTGTCTTTTTCCGCGGCGGTGGATATGATCGCCGCCGGCATGGCGCCATTGGGCGAGGATTATGTGAACACGATGCGGCGCGGCTGCCTGGAGCAGCGCTGGGTCGATTACGCGATCAACGACGGCAAGTCCGAAGGCGCGTTTTCCTTCGGCACCTACGACAGCCACCCCTTCATCATGATGAGCTTCGATGGCAACCTGAGCTCAATGAGCACGCTGGCGCATGAGCTGGGGCATTCGATGCACAGCCACTACACGCGCGCGCATCAGCCCTTCGTCTACAGCAATTATTCGATGTTCGCCGCCGAAGTCGCCTCGAACTTCAACCAGGCGATGGTGCGGGCGCATCTCTTCGCCGGTGAGAACAGCCGCGATTTCCAGCTAGCCTTGATACAGGAAGCGATGGACAACATCCACCGCTACTTCTTCATCATGCCGACCTTGGCGCGCTTCGAATATGAAGTTCACACGCGCATGGAGAACGATGAGCCGCTGACGCCGGCGACGCTCAACGAGATCATGGCTCGCTTTTACGCCGAGGGTTACGGCGAAACGATGACAGACGACCCGCTGCGCACGGGCATCACCTGGGCGCAGTTCGGGCACTTGTACGAGGCCTATTACACCTTCCAGTACGCCACCGGCATATCAGCGGCGCAGGCCTTGGCCAACGCGATTCTGGCGGGTGATGACGCGGGCGCGGTCGAGCGCTATCACGCTTTCCTGCGAGCCGGCAGCAGCGATTACGCCATTCCAGCCTTGAAGGCGGCCGGCGTCGACATGTCGACGCCACGAGCGGTGGAGGAGACCTTTAAGATGCTGGAGGGCTTGGTGGACCGGTTGGAGGGATTGATAGAGTAGTGGAAAATGCAATCAGACCTGACGCAAATCGATCGAGACGCCGCCATTGACATTGGCGGTGTATTCGGGCAATTTGCTATATTACGACAACGACGAAGCCCAGGCGTGGGCTTTGACCGTAATCGCATCTAACCTGTTTGAGTTGGTCGGGGAAGGTGAGACGAGCGCTGATCGCTTTGCCAATGGCTTCGCCCAAGTTTCGCGCCTTGAAAACATCGATTCCAATGATTTTGGCTGGGATACAGTCAGCGTGGCGAGGGCAATCCACAACTGGATTGATCACGGGTTTCGCTTGGATAGACCGCAGGAAATGAACGTGGCAACCCGAGCTAGAGCAAATGTAAACAGGGTAGCATTCATTCGGCCGGCCGACGAGGGCGCGAGCGACGACATTTATCGGGTATACTTTGTGAAAGAAGGCAGCTATGATCTGCTTTTTTCGCCGACCAACTTTTGGTCATACGTTATGCGTTGGTACGAAGGATTAGACAGATGATGGAAAAGCGGTTCGTGCTATACAGACCAGGCGGAAAGCAGGTCAGCTCATACAGCTTTGGCAAGCTGGTAGAGCGACGCTACATTGATCTCGTTCCATCCGAAATCGCGTCGCCAGACCTAGACGCCTTCCTCGCTTCGCTTCGCAAAACGCGGGACGAAACCGACGAATCCTTTTTTCGCCGCTGCCGTGTTGGCCACGTGGATGAAAACGGCGTCGGCCTATATTATGACGCGCGCGAATTCCTGAAGAACGAAGGCAGAATGGACGGGTACAACGAACCCGAGCCATTGTCCGAAGCCGTGAACTGATTTGCTCAGCGAACAATGAAAACCAAAACATACCCCCTCTATGTACCGGGTGGACATAAGATTCGTGAATGCGACAATGGCCAGTTTGTCGAAACCCGCTACATTGAGGTTGTGCCGACCGACATAAAATCGCTCGATCGTCATGCATTCCTGGAGTTGCTCGCCGCAGTTCAAAGAGACGATCTAGACTATTGCCGTGCTTGGATATGTTGACGAAAATGGGGTCGGCGTCTATTGTGCTGCGCGCGGATTTTTGAATGGGGCAGAAACTGTGCCTTAGCGCCCCGATTGACGGCAGCCGTACTCGTCCTTGCTCGTCATTGAATTGGACAGTGGCATCCCTGAATCCAACCCCAACCGGAGACACAATCCCATGCCCAAAATCACCTTCATCGGCGCCGGCAGCTTCGGCTTCACGCGCAAGCTTGTCAAGGACATCCTAACCTTTCCCCTGCTCGAAGGCGCGGAAATCGCCCTGATGGACATCGACGCCGAGCGCCTCGATTTTGCCAAGCGGGCGGTGACGCGCATCGTCGAAGCGGGCCAGTATCCCGCCAAAGTTACAGCGACAATGGATCGCATCGAAGCCTTGCGCGGCGCCGACTACGTGG
Source organism: Chloroflexota bacterium (assembly GCA_026706395.1). The sequence goes on along the minus strand of JAPOYU010000052.1, from coordinate 2,116 downwards.
TCGTGACCATTCTGGTAGGCTCGACTGACATCTGGCGGCATGACATCGAAATCCCAATGAAGTACGGCGTGGACATGAATGTTGGCGATACGCGCGGCGTCTCCGGCATATTTCGCGCGCTGCGCACCATTCCAGTCCTGGTCGATATCGCCCGCGACATGGAGCGCTACTGCCCGAAGGCGCTGATGCTGAATTACACCAATCCGATGGCCATGCTCTGCCGGGCGCTGGATATCGAAGCGGACATTAACGCCACCGGCTTGTGCCACAGCGTACAGGGCACATCCAAGATGCTGGCGCGCTGGATTGGAATACCCTACGACGAAATCAACTACACCTGCGCCGGCATCAACCACACCGCCTGGTTCATCGAATTCACCTGGCAGGGCGAAGACGCCTACCCCCTGATCAAATACGCCATCACGGAAAACGACGACATCTACAATGCCGAGCAAGCGCGCAACGAGATGTACCTGGCGCTGGATTATTACGTGACCGAGTCGAGCGGGCACAATTCCGAATACAACTGGTGGTTCCGCAAGCGGCCTGACCTGATCGAGAAATACGCCACGCACGGCACCAATTGGAATCCCGGGCATCACGCCTATATCCTCAAAGAGTATCGCCGGCGCGAGCACGATTGGCGCGATGACATCCACCAATGGTTCGCAAACGAGAAGGTCGACCTCGAGCGCGGCCACGAATACGCCGCCTATATCATCAACGCCATGGAAGGCGGCGCGCCTTTCAAGTTCAACGGCAACGTGCCCAATCAGGGATTGGTCGACAACTTGCCCAACAATGCCTGCGTCGAAGTGCCGGTCTGGGCATCGCGCGACGGGCTGGAAGCGGTCGCCGTCGGTCCGCTGCCCCAATCGGTGGCGCCGCTGACCAACCTGTATTCGCAGATCGAGGAGATGGCGGTCGAAGGCATCCTCAAGGGCGACAAGCGACTGATTTATCAGGCGGTCGCTTATTCACCGCTGTCGGCCGCGGTCTGCTCGCTGCGGGAGATTCAGTCGATGGTCGACGAGCTCTTCGCCGTGAACGAGGCTTACTTGCAGCCTGCTTTTGCATAAGGGCAGCCTGTGCTGATACAATTGAGGCGAGCGGAAAGGCTGAGAATCATGTGGCGATCGATTCCCTTACTCAAGATGGTCCTGCGAACGACGGCATTCGGACTCGTGCTGGGTTCGGTCGAATTCATGCTGAAGACGCAGTTGCCCTGGTTTGGATATCCGGCGGGGAGCCTCTTCCCGTTGGACGGGCTATCAGCGCTCAAAGACAGCCTGACCCTGGGGTTGGCGCTGGGAATCGGGCTGGCGGTCTACGCCGGTCTTTTGCATCGAACCGTATACAAGCCGATCCTATTCCGCTTCGCCTGCGTAATTCTTGGCGTCATGGTATCGCTGCTGCTGGTCCAACCGCCATTTCATCTGTCATTCTTGCTGGACGAACTGGGAACATTTGGCAGCTTGATCAGGTTTGCCAGCTATGAGCCCTGGATAGCGCTGCTGCTGCTTCTGACTGTCGCCAAGCACGTTGCGATTGGTATGACGAGCCTGTTCGCGGCGAGCCGATACTTGCGAGATGGTACGGCTAGCCATCAGGCTTCTTACGCGCAGACACTGGCTTAAGCGACGAGCGTAGTCGAAGCCAGGCGGGCTCAGCTCGTCCCCGCCAGCAGCCGCTCCTTCGCCTCGCGCGCTTGACCTCATTAGCCATCATTGGCAATATCTTCCGATCTTTGGTTCCGACAGACGACTACTACGGCTCCAGCAGATCTTGCGTAGGGCAAGGGTCTGCTCGTTGCGGGAGATTCAGTCGATGATCGACGAGCTATTCGCGGTGAACGAGAGTAAGGTATCGAATTCGGTTGAAATTAGCTTCGCCACAAAGACACAAAGGGCGCAAAGAAAATGACATATTTCACTCAGTTCTCGACGCTCTCGTTTTTCTCGGTGTCCTCGGTGGCAAAGTTTTTTGTGTTTCAACCGAAAAGGATACACTTACTGAACGAGGCCTGCTTGCAATAAGCGTCAGAATGGATGTATAATGTTTCCTATCTGAGGAGGGACTTTGGATATGTAATATGGCGCAGGAAACGTTCTTACTG
>JAPOYU010000119.1 GCA_026706395.1 Chloroflexota bacterium | reverse complement strand
CGCCGCCAACGTTCATCCTGAGCCAGGATCAAACTCTCCGTATTCACAGGGTTTATTTCGCTCTGTCTTAACCCACTATTCTGCTGTTAATCTGCACTCGCGCCACACAAATAACCGGCACAAAAAAGCGAGAGCTTGTCTCTCACCCTTGACCTTAGCTTAGCAGCGGCGGAACGGCCTGTCAAGGCGGAAAATCCGCAGCGTGGGAACTTCCTCCGCAGCCAAGGCGACCGGCTTTAACAAAGCTGAAATCATAAAATGCGGCCGGCGCCCGCCTCGCATAGTGAACCCGGCGCCGGCCAGGCAACAGCGTTTTCTGGGGGAATCTGGCGATCTGATCGACCAGCGCGGCGTTACGACGGTTCGGGGACTAACTCCTCCTGCAAGGAGTCTACCGGCGCTTCGTTTTCAGCTTTGGCCTTTTCGCGATCTCCCAGGACATCCTTCACGTACATTTCATCAACCAGCACCGCGACGCATGCGCTCAACGGCACCGCCAGCATCAAGCCGAGAAAGCCGAAGAAAAAGCCGAAGATAATCTGACCCAGCAAAATCAGAATCGCCGGCATGTCCATACGTTCGCTTGCCAATACCGGGCTAACGACCTGACTTTGAACAAAGGAAACGCCATAAATGATTACCACTGTCCAGATAACATTGACCCCTTCTTGCGTAAACGCGACCGCAACCGAGGGGACAACCGCAACCAGCGGGCCAAAGTTCGGGATGAAGGACAGCACACCCGCCAAGACGCCGAGAGCGATCCATTCTTGTATGCCGAGCAGCGCCAGCCCCAGCCCGGTCAAGATAGCCACAACCACCATCGACACGCCGGTCACACTGAGCCAGGCGCGCAGGGTTGAATCCAGGCGCTGCAAGATCGTCAACATGCGCTCGCGATACCATGTAGGCGTCAGCTTAATCATGCCCTTGACGTATCGCTCGGGCTCCGCCAGCAGATACATGCTCAGGAAGAAGATAATCAGCGCGCTCAAGATCGTGTTGGCGAGGCCGCCCACAACCGGCAAGACCGAGCCACCGAGCCGGCCCAACGCGTCCGTCAATTGCGACTGAGCCTGCTGAAACAAATCTTGGTTGATGATAGGCGCGCTGCTACTCGGAATCGCCCCGGCTAGCAAGGGGATCTGTTCCCGCACCCAATCGTTGGTGAAGTCTTTTTGAAATTGTATAAAACCAATCTGGATCCGTTCTTGCAAGACAGGAGTTTGGTTGCCGATGACACGCAGGATCGGCGCGCCGAGCAATCCAATAAAGACAAAGAACCCGACAACACTGACAACGATCGCGACGAGGCGGTTCATTTCGAATCGACGAACCAGCACCCGCACTGGCATCGTAAAAAGGATGACCAAAACCACAGCCGCAAACGTAAGCATAAGGGTGCCGCGGATTTCCCAGACAAATACCAGTCCCAGACCAATAAGTATGGTCGCGACGACATTGCGCAAGCCGATATTGACGGAACGGGTATTTCTCAGGCTCATTTCAACTCCATGCAAATCACTCCGGCACGGGGCGCATAAGACCAGTTTGTCAGAATTCTTCTAACTTAGCGGCAACTATTGTAACATCCATAACCCCCTACGCCCAATAAGGTTTTGCGCTCGCGAGCGAGTTGCGGACGCGATACAATCCCGCGGGACAGACAGGACAGCGCATGAAGTTTGATGTTACGGTATTCGCGGAGGACTTGAGGCGTGCCGCGCCCCTTGCAGCGGCCGTGGAAGAACGGGGATTCGACGGCTTATGGGTGGCGGAGGCGGCGCATAATCCTTTCTTGCCGTTGGCTCATGCGGCGCTGGCCACAGCGCGCATATCTCTCGGCACCGCCATTGCGGTCGCGTTTCCCCGCAGTCCAATGATCATGGCGCAGACCGCATGGGATCTCGCCGCGCAATCCGATGGCCGCTTTATCCTTGGCTTAGGCACACAGATCAGACCGCATATCACGAAGCGCTTCAGCGAAAAATGGGGCAAACCGGTCCAGCAACTGCGAGAATATATTGAGGCCTTGCGCTTGATCTGGCACAACTTCGAGACGGGCAATGATCTGGAATATCGGGGAGAATACTACCGGACAGCTTCTACCGCGGCCCGGGAACCAGCCCGACAGAGTCCACACGTGAAGATCCCGCTTTATATCGCCGGAGTTAATACTGGGCTGGCGAGGCTTGCTGGCGAATGCTGCGATGGTTTCCATGTACACTCGTTTCACACGCCGCGATACTTGCGCGAGGTGCTGCTGCCAGCTTTCCGTGACGGGCGCGCCAACAGCGACATGCGCAAACCCCTGACACTTTCCTGCGCTGTATTCGTCGTCACCGGCGTTGGCGAGAAGGAAATTGAAGAAAGCAGATCGCTGACGAAGTCGCAAATCGCCTTCTATGCCAGCACCCCGAGTTACCGGCGCGTCCTCGAACTGCACGGCTGGGACGATATGGTCCCTCGTCTAAACGCGCTGCTGCGGCGCAACCGCTGGGAGGAACTGAGCACGCTGATAAGCGATGATATGCTGGAGCAGTTTGCCGTAGTGGCTTCGCCATCCGAGCTGCCCTACAAGTTGCGTGAGCGCTACGCCGGCCTGCTAGACCGCGCCGGCTTCTATTTTCCCTTCGAGCCATCGGACGCGGGCAAAGACGTGATCTGGCAGCACGCGGCGAAAGCAATGGGGCACTGATGCCGAACATCGTGTTCAACGGCGAACAAGTCGAGTATACGGTGCGCCACAGCCGACGAGCCAAAGGCATCATCGTCAAGTTCAGCCTCGAAAATGGGCTGGAGGTTGTTTACCCACATGGCAGAAAAAGTCCGGCGGCCGAGGAAGTGCTGCGCGCGAAGTCCCGCTGGATAATCGCGAACATCCGCCGGGCGCGCGATGAAAACGGCAGCCGCTTTCGCAGAATGTACGCTGAGGGAGAGCTGTTCCTCATTCGAGGAGAGCCCATGCCGCTTAAGCTCTCCGCCTCGGCTGGGCTGGTTAAACCGACCGCGCGACTTAGCGGCGCCAGGTTTGAAGTCCGTGTACCGCCGGGACCGACGAATCTCGATCGTGAAAGGCTGCGGGACGCAGTCCTACGCTTCTACCGAGAGCTCGCCAAGGCGTATTTGCCGCCCAGAGTCGCGCAGCTTGCGGCAGAATACGACTTCACCTACAACAAGCTGCGGATCAAGAATCAAAAAACTCGCTGGGGAAGCTGCTCGGCCAAAGGCAATATCAACCTGAACTTGCGCCTAATGATGGCTCCAGTTGATGCCATCGACTATGTCATCATCCATGAGCTTTGCCATCTGGAAGAGCTTAATCATAGCCCAAAGTTTTGGCTGCTCGTTGAATCTCTTTGCCCGGACTACCGCAAGCTGAAGGCCTGGTTCGAGCAAAACAGGGCGCAGCTAATTCTCTGAGGCAGATGTGTGGTGTTAACAAGATGAAATTGGATATCGCGCTTAGCCCGTCCAGCGATCTCCGCGCAGATGCCGATCTAATAAAGCGAGCCGAAGACCTTGGCTTCGACGCCGCCTGGACGCTGGAGCGCGGGCGAAACCCGTTTTTCGCTCTCACGATCGCGGCTGAGAAGACCCGGGGCATCAGGCTTGGCGCGCAAGCGGCCGCTTTTCCCCGCAGTCCGATGGTAACCGCTCAGATCGCGTGGGACCTGGCGCGACAATCGAACGGGCGATTCTTGCTTGGCTTGTACACCGAGCAGCGAGAGAATTACGATTGGCACGAAGACACGCAGGCAGACGTTGGTCGCATGCGCGAATACATCGAAGGCTTACGCGCAATCTGGGATACATTCCAGACCGACGCCCGACTTCGATATCGCGGCGAGCACTATACCTTTCGCCTGATGGCGCCGTTTTTCAATCCGGGACCAGTGAGCCATCCCGATATTCCCGTTTTCCTTTCGGGAGCGGACCCAGCGCTCTGCACGCTTGCCGGCGAGCGCTGTCAAGGCCTGCACGCGCCGGGACTGCATACGCGAGCCTATCTGGACAGTGTGATTCTGCCAGCGCTTTCCGACGGCCTGAGCGCCGCCGGACGCGCCAGATCCGATGTCGAGTTGGCCGCGGAGGTATTCGTCGTCAGCGGTCTTGACGAGGCCGAGAGCCTGCGAGCGAAAACCAGCGCAGTCCAGCAACTCGCATTGCAGCACCAGTTACCTATGAATCAACATGTCATTAGACATCCAAATTGGGGCGACTTTGCAGGAAACTTGCAGGAATCCGAAGCGTCGAAGCAGCGGGAGAAGCTGGCAGAACTCGTTACGGACGATATGTTGAGTGAAGTAGCGATTGTCGCCGAACCGCAGGAAGTCCTCAACAAGATTCGAAAGCGCTACGGCGGCATCGCGGATCGAGTCTGCATGATATTCAGCGGAGCAAGCAGTCGCCTGATTGAAACAATAATGACCGCCTGATTGCGCGCCGCGGAACGCGCAACTACGTGTACAACTCAGGCATAGGCTCTTCGACGACTTTGAAAATACGGAATCCACGCTTCTGATAGTTTGCCAAGGCGTGTGGCCCATCCAGGTTGCAGGTATGCAGCCATACGCGGGTCGCGTCCATTTCCCAAGCGCGCGCGACCCCATAGCTCAACAGGTGCTTGCCCAAGCCCCGGCCCATATAATCGCGCCGCAAACCAAAATATGCTATCTCGACCGCGTTATCGTCATGTTTATAGAGTTCGACGTAGCCGGCGGGCGAGCCACTCACATACATGACATATACTTGCGTTCGCGGCGAGGTCAGAATTCGGCGCAACTCGGCATTGGGAATCTGCAGGCGGTCGCGCCAAGCCCATTCCTCCCCCACCGATTGATACAGGAACTTGTAAAAACCCAAGTCGGGCATTTCCATCCTGACGATTTCAACATCATTCGCCTGGACAAAAGCAGGCGCAAAATGTGCCGGACTTGTCATTTCCAGATAAGTGGTAATGAGCATTTCAGCTTGTCGTGTCGCAATAGCCATCGGCGCGCGTCTTTAGAGTGACAGAACCATTACCGACAATAGTTAGCATATCCCATCAGAAGTTCGGCACTTATAGCACAAAGGCACAAAAAACGTTGAGCAGACCTAATCATTCTCACTAATCCAGATTGACAGAACCACGTCTTGTTGGCGGGCTGCGCAGCCGTTACCATGGGCGGGGCCTGAAGATTCCCGTGAGGGCAGAGCATCTCGGGAGATTCTCTTGATACCACGCCTTCGACACAGGGTTATGATGCTGCGGTACAAGCTGGTGGCGACAGATCGGTTGATCCTGCAAATTGGCGAATCGGGCAAGCCGGGAATGCGTCACACGCTGATAGACGCGCTTAAGGAACGGTTGGCGCACCAGGATGGCAGCCTCGAAGAGGTGGATTGGTCAGGCTTAGAACTCAATGACGTGGTGCTTTCTTCTTGCCGTTTGCTTGGCGCGCGCTTCGTCGGCACGGATCTACGCGGCGCCTACTTCGGTTATTCTCAGCTCAACTCGGCAATCTTCGTCAGTGCCAATCTCGGCAATGCGCATTTCCGAGAGGCAGAACTGATAGGCGCGGACTTCACTGGCGCGATCTTAAGCGGCGCGAATTTCGCCCGGGCCAACTTGCAGCGGGCGTCGTTTGCCCAAGCAGAGCTGCGTGGCGCCAATTTTTGGCGCGCCGACCTCCGCGGCGCCGATCTGCTCGACGCGCGATTGACGGGCTGCTGTCTTGGGGCGGCCATCATTGATGCGAGCACGCGGCTTCACGCTAAGGAAACCGGCGAAGTTTCATGGCCCTCAGCCCTTCAAATGACTCCTCAGGATTAACTTTTTGCATTTTGCCTATACAATGCTCGGGAAAGCGCCGGGAGGTCCCTAGTGGCACATGTTGTAACGTTTACACGCAGCACACCTGATACCGCCGCCAAAGTCTGGGTAGACGGCGATGGGGAAGTCACTTGGGGCGATGTCGCCACAGTCGTGAATCCCTGGGACGAGTACTCGCTTGAGGAGACGATCGTTCAAGCGAAAAACAGCGGCGGGGATTCGACCGTAATTGCCATCGGCTCGGCATTCAATGACGATGCCTTGAAGCATAGCATCGCGATGGGCATCACGAATGCGCTGCGGGTTGAAGAACCTGGCGCGGACATGAATGACAGCCTGGTGTGGTCGGCATTGGCAGCCGGCGCGATTCGAAAACTCGATGATGTAGACTTGATCATATTTGGCAAAGAGAGCGTAGATGTCGCAACCGATCAACATACCTATCAGCTGGCGCGGCGTCTGGGCTGGACAATGCTAAGTTACGTCTCCGAGATTGTTGAACTGGATTTCGCGGCCGGCGCCATCAAGGTCGAGAAGATGCTGGAACAAGGCAGGCAATTGGTCGCCGCCAAGCTGCCGGCAGTTGTCTCCGTTATGAAGGGCATAAACGAGCCGCGCTACCCCAATTTCCTTGGTATTCGCAAAGCGGCCAAGGCGCAAATACCGGTCTGGTCGGCGGCCGATCTGAGTATAGACTTGCCGCGCGCGGCGACCACTGCCCTGCGCTATATGAATCCGCCCGAACGCGACGTCAGCACGGAAATCATAGAAGGCGACAATGTCGAGGCAAAAGCGGAAGATTTGGTTGAGCGCCTGTTTGAGGAGAAAGTGCTTTGAGTGTATTCGTCTGGATAGAAGCCTTTGCCGGCCGCGCTCTCTCAAGCAGTTGGGAAGCGCTAAGCGCCGCCAGGATTCTCGCGCAAGCCTATGAAACCGATGTAACAGCGCTTGTATTCGGTGAAAACGCCGGCGCAATTGCTGGCGAGAGCGGGCGGCGCGGCGCGGCAAATGCTCTCGTCTGCGCCGATGACAGCTTGCGGGAGTATCGATTGGAATCTTATGCGGCCTTACTGAGCAAGCTGGTGAGCGAACGACGCCCGGTCGCCGTCGTGTCTGCGGCGACAAATCGCGGCCGGGAATTGCTGGCCAGCTCCGCCGGCGACACTAATAGCGGGCTCTTATCCGATGTCATCGATCTGCGCCTGGAAGATGGCAAGGTCATCGGCACGCGCCCGGCATACGCCGGCAAGGTCATGATGGAGTTAACCTGCATTACTCCAACGACTTTCGTCACAATTCGCGGACGCGCGTTTCCAGCGTCGCAGCCAAGCGACGACGGCGCCATTGCTTGCGAGAAGGTCGCTGCTGAGCCGGCACCCGCCGCAATCGAGACGGAGGTCCTCGATTTCACTTCGGAGACGGGTAAGGTCAACTTGGCTGATGCCGCCATCATCGTCAGCGGCGGCAGGGGTATGGCCAATAACCCGGCCCTAGCGCCGGCAGACCTCACCGGCGACGAGGCAAGCATCTGGAAAGCAAAGCATGGCTACCTCAATACGCTGACGCCGCTTGCAGAAACCCTCGGCGCGGCTATAGGGGCCAGTCGCGCTGCGGTGGACGCCGGCTATATTCCTTATGAGCACCAGGTCGGGCAGACCGGCAAGGTCGTCAGCCCGGACTTATATATCGCTTGCGGCATAAGCGGGGCGATTCAGCATCAGGCCGGTATGCGCAACAGCAAGATCATCGTCGCGATAAACAAAGATGCGGAAGCGCCGATCTTTAAGCTGGCGCGCTACGGCATAGTCGGCGACCTTTATGAAGTCGCGCCCGCTTTGACCGCCGCGCTAAGAGCGCGCCTGAAGAGCTGACTCTTGGCCGGCGGTTGTTGGCACTGTACACCGCTGCGGACGCTCTAGTTGGGACATTTCACCATTGCTAAGGCAATGGGAGCAGGTACGCTAGCTTGCAGTGTGGCGTCGCCATGGCCGATGCATAGGGAAATCTCGTGAAATCGCAGACGAGTTAGATTCGTATACTGATGGAACTCCTTGTTATTGTCGTCGCGCCTTTCCTCCTTGCAGTGTTGTTGGCAGTGCCGGTGGTCAGGTTCTCGCTCGACAAATCCGCGCAGGCTCTAGTGTCGTCGCTGGTCATGGCCGCTCTCTTCTTATGGCTGCTGACGCTGGCTCCGCGCCTTCAGACTGAGCCCGCCACCATTCAATCGTTTGAGTGGATCCCGTCCCTCGGCATCTCGCTGTCTTTCTATCTCGATGGTTTGTCTCTGCTATTCGCGCTAATCATCACCGGCATCGGCGCCTTGATCTTTTTCTATGCCGGCCCCTACTTTGATGACGCCTCCGAACACAATCGTTTCATGATTTGGCTTTCCAGTTTTGCCGGGGCGATGTTGGCTGTCGTCCTGTCTGGCAACCTGCTGATGATGTTTGTCGCCTGGGAATTGACCAGCATCACATCTTTCGGGCTCATTGGATTCCAGGGCGCGAAAGACCCCGCCGCACGGGAGGGCGCCTTCAAAGCGCTCTTTGTCACCGGCGGCGGCGCGCTCGCCCTCATCATCGGCATTGTCATGCTCAGCGTTGCAACTGGCCAGATTCTTTATCCGGAAGCCGGGATCACATTGATCGCCGATCTTGGCGCGATCCTAAAGACAAAGTCACTGGCGCAGCACGACTGGTTCACACTCTTCGCCATCTTGATCATGTTGGGCGGCTTCACCAAGAGCGCGCAATTTCCGTTTCATTTCTGGCTGCCCGGCGCCATGAGCGCTCCCACGCCGGCTAGCGCCTATCTGCACAGCGCGACGATGGTAAAAGCCGGAATTTACCTCTTTGCGCGCTTGTCCCCGGTTATGTATCAGAACGACTTGTGGACAAGCATGCTGCTGACTGTCGGCCTCTTGACCATGTTGGTCGGCGCGTACTTCGCTGTGAAGCAGAACGATCTCAAAGGACTGCTGGCATATTCCACAGTCAGCAAATTAGGGGCCATCGTCGCCATGCTCGGCCTACCCGACCAGAACGGCCTGAAAGCCGCCTTCGTTGGCATCATCGCCCATGCCCTTTACAAGTCGGCGCTGTTTTTGGTGGCGGGCGTCATTGACCACGCGACGGGCACACGCTTCATTGATCGCCTCGGCGGCTTGCGGAAGCGGATGCCCGTCATGTTCCTGGTCACAGTGATATCGGCGCTTTCAATGGCTGGCATGCCATTCTTGCTCGGCTTCGTCGCCAAGGAAGTTTTGCTGGATGCCATGCTGCATTACACGGCGCCTTGGACGCAAATTGTGATGCTGGCGATAGTATTCAGCACCATCTTTACCGCGATGGCCGGCTACATGCTGACCTACGATATTTTTCTGGGCAAGCCGCGCCATCAGATTCACTTCCACCGCCCTTCGCCGCTCATTCGGCTGAGCCCGCTGCTGCTTTCGATCCTGTCGCTTTGTTTGGGCTTTTTGCTCGAACCACTGGTTTTGCCGCTTCTCAGGCTAGCGGTGCCTAAAGACTTTGAGTTGCATCTATTTGTCGGCTTCAATAATGTATTCATGCTCAGCCTGTTTATTCTGGTCGCGGGCTTTATTCTCTTCTTGCTGCGCAAACCCTTGATTGCGCGCATCACTTTCCCAATCTCAAGCGACCTCGTCTATCGTGAAATGCTCGCCTACATCCGTTGGGCGGGCGCTACGGTCTTGCACACGCAGTCGGGCTTCGTACGCTACTATCTTGTCATCATACTCGGCGCCGTAGCCGCTGTGCTCATTGCTTCGGGGACCCTATCCACAGTAACCGCCGGCCAGAGACTGCTTCCTACCGACTTTTCCGTCACGATCACCGACCTTGCGAAAATATTCATGCTTTTCTTGACCGTCGCTGCAGGCGTCCTTACTGTCGTCGTCCGGGAACACGTGAAAGCGGCGATCGCTTACGGCGTCATCGGTTACGCAATTGGCGTCATATTCTTGATCGACCACGCCCCTGACGTCGCCTTGGTTCAACTGCTGGTGGAAACGATGGCGACCGTCCTGATCATCATCATGCTGGGGCGTATTCGCGCTGGCATCCGCCTAAAGATGATCGATGGCTTGTGGACGGGCCGCCACGACTACAACTTGGGCATACTGCGGGATCTTGGCATCTCAATCGTTATTGGCCTTGCCGTATTTGTCTTCGCCCTTATCGCCCTGCAAAATCGGCCAGGGCGGGACAGCATCGCGCATTGGCACCTGGAAAACACGCATCAAGTGAGTACAGAAGATGTTGTCGGCGCTATTGTGGCTGACTTCCGCGGCACAGATACCCTGCTGGAAATCGCGGTATTCACGACAGCGGCATTGGGTGTATTGACGCTGCTGGCGCGCGGGCGCCGAACCGGCGGAGCTTTCGTGCCCCAAGCCGTGCAGCCGACCGCATTGCACGAATTCGACGACGAAGTCGTTGACGAAATCCAGGATGCCACCAGCCTGTCCACGCCATTCACTCGTTCAATTTCCTTCATTGTCTTGCCGATCGCCATGCTCATCGGCATCGCGCAAATACTGTATGGCGGGCTCGGACCAGGCGATGGCTTCACGGCGGGAGTCACCATCGGTTTGGCGGTTTCGCTGTGGTACATCGTTTTCGGATATTACGAAGCGAAACGGCGGTTGCCCTGGTTTCGCCCCGAACTCATTACGCGCCTGGGGCTCGTCATCGCCATCGCAAATGCAGTGCTGCCAGTATTTGCCGGCATGGGATTCATGGGACATATGCAGTTCGACAAAGCGCTTGGCGTGTATGACTTGATCGGGTCTTTCGGCCTGCATATCACGTCTTCACTTGTGTTTGAGATCGCAATTGCCATTACGGTTATGGGCGGCCTGGGAGTGATCATTGAAGCGATCGCCTATCCGACAGCTCGTTCGAACGGAAGTCAAGAGGGCACGGCTGATGAGCAAGTCAAGCTGGCTGATGCATGATGCGAAAGTCAAGAACTATGCACCTTCGAGATAGAGAAAGCAAAACAGAATGATTGAGTTTATGTTCGCCCTGGCAATCGGCATTCTGTTCGGGATTGGCGTTTTCCAATTGCTGCGCCGCGACCTTATCAAAGCGGCGATCGGTTTCGCTATCTTGTTCTCCGCCATCAATCTGTTCTTCGTCGCGGCAGGCGCGTTCGAGGGCGACTTCGCGCCTTATGTCAGCAATGTTGAAGCCGGACGGCAAACCAGCGACCCCTTGGTCCAAGCGCTGATCCTAACCGCTATCGTGGTCAGCTTCGGTAGTTTTTCTCTCGTCCTTGGTTTCGTCAACATCATTTCACGCCGTTACGACACGATAGATTCCAACGACATCAACAAGCTGAAACACTAGGTGGCAGCTTGCGAGTCACGATTCGGAGCAGCAATTGACCCAAATGGCTAACAATCCTCTCTTGCTCGGTACATTGATAACGCCGCTAATCGGCGCAATCGCCGCGCTTTTGTTCGCCAAGTCAAACAGGCTGCAACGCTCGCTGGCGGTCTTGACCGGCTTGTTGGCATGGGTATTCAGCACCGCGCTGCTGGTGCAAGTTCATGATATCGGAATACAGACCTATGCCCTGGGCAGTTGGCCGCCGCCCTATGGCATAGTTCTCGTGGGAGACTCCCTGGGCGCCCTCTTCGCGTTCATGGTAACCGCCATAATGATAGGCGGCTTGCTCTACACCTTTCACAGTCACGACAAATGCATGACCTACCCGGCCTTTGTGCCGCTGTTCTTGTTGATGGAAGTAGGACTGGTCGGCGCGATGTTCACCGGCGACCTGTTCACCCTTTTCGTCTTTATGGAATTGATGGTGCTGGCCTCAGTTTCGCTGACGGCGATTTCGGATGATCAATACGGCCTGGAAGCCGCGCTCAAATATATTCTCATCAGCTCGATGGGTACGCTGTTTCTCTTGCTCGGTATCGCGGCAATGTACGCCACCTTTGGCACACTTAACATGGCGCAGATCGCACAGATTCTGCAAACCGGAGACCGACCCTTCCTGGCGCCGGCTTCAGCCATCATGCTGCTTTGCGCCTTCTTGCTGAAGAGCGCCGTCTTTCCCTTTCATTTCTGGCAGCCAGATTTCCACACAACCGCGCCGACTCCAATCAGCGCGATGCTCTCGTCAATCGTCGTCAAAGTCGGCGTCTATGGCATCTTGCGCCTGGTGACCTTGCTGTTCATTGAAGAAGCGCCTCTGCTTGAACGCTGGCTGTCTACTTTGGGCATCATCGGCATCATCTTCGGCAGCCTCGGCGCGCTCCGCACCTACAATGCCAAACGCATGCTGGCGTATTCGACCTTCGCGCAAATCGGATTCATTCTCGTCGGCATCGGCTGGGGCGGGACCCTGGCGCTAATCGGCGCGATCGTGTATGCCTTTAATCACGCCTTCATTAAGTCTTCTCTGCTGATGCTGATTGGCGTCGTCGCCAGTTACACCAAGATCAAAACCGCAAACTTCGCCGATATCAGCGGGATTGGGAGCCGACTGCCACCGGCCCTGGGCTGGCTGGTTCTGCTGGGCGGGCTATCACTCGCCGGCGTGCCGCCCTTCAACGGCTTCATCAGCAAACTGGCGCTGATCCAAGGCGGCGTTGAAAGCGGCGATTGGCAGAATCTCATCATCATCGTCGGCGCGGGCATCCTCACGCTCATGTACATGATTCACGCCTGGCAGCGGATATTCCAGCAAGACCCTCTTGACCAAACCGCCGAAACCAAACCAGAAGGCGACAGCTACTTCGCCCCGTTTGTCATGATTCTCATGTGCTTGCTCATGGGTACGCTCTTGGCCGAGCCACTCATAAATCTGGTCACGGCCACCGTCCACCAAATTCAAGATCCGAATCTGTACATTTCAGCAGTATATCCAAATGGACTGGGCGAATAGAGAGGCGCGCCATTCTATGTTTTCCGCCAAGCTAGCATTGTCATGGCGAGTGTTTTGGAGGCAGGCGTCGGAAGCATGACCGAGCGACTCCGCAGAATCGGCAAAGCCGTGGCGCTGGCGCTGCCTTTGGCTTTCGGCTGGACGATCTACACCGCGCAGCCCACCCCCGGCAATTTCCTGTTGGGCTATCTCTTCAGTATTGTTGGAATCTTGGCTACGGGAATGCGCGGCGACAGCTTGAAGATTCGCAACGCCTTTCTTCAAGTTTACAACTTGCTCGCCTATATCTTGTACATGGCGAAGGAAATCCTGGTCGCCGGCCTGAATGTCGCGCGCATCGTCCTATCGCCGAATATGCCGATCAAGCCCGGCATTTCCATAATCAACACCGGCGATGAAGCCGAAGACGAATTAATCTCGGCTATCAGCGCCCACGGGATTACCATCACGCCCGGCGAGCTCGTCGTTGACTTTCAAGAGACGCGCGATGTCGGCGTTCTGATGATTGTGCACAGCTTGAATACGGATGAATCCGAGAGCAATCTTGAGCGTGACCAGCAGATGCGCCTGAAGAGAATCAAAGGAATCCTGGGACATGATTGAGAATACCTTTGCCCAAGCCGCCATCCAACTCATATTGCTGGCGCTGGTCATCCTGTTGATACCAGCTTCCTGGCGCGTCGTGGCCGGCCCCTCGCTGTCCGATCGACTTGCGGCGGTCGACCTTATTACAACTCTTATGATCGGGATCATCGTGATGCTTGCCCTGGTCGAAGGCACACAGGTTTTCGTCGATATGGCCATCGCGCTAGCCGCATTCTCGTTTGTCGGGACGATCAGCATCGCACGCTATATCTCGGAAGGCAGGATCTATTAGTCATGTTTGAACTGCTGGGCGTCGCCGCCTTGCTCTTTGGTCTCTTCTTCAGCGCCGTCGGCGTCATTGGCGTCATACGCCTGCCTGATGTACTGACGCGGCTGCATGCCTCAGGCAAAGTCGCGATACTGGGATTGTTCGGCTTGCTTCTAGGCGCGGCGCTGCTCATGCCGTCTTCGGCGTTGCGCTTGCTCACTTTGGGTCTCTTTGTCCTCTTGACCAGTCCGGTCGCCACCCATGCCATCGCCGCCTCGGTCCACCGCCGCCGAGAGATCGCGCAAGAGTTGGCGCAAGAGCTTACTCAAGACTCGCCGCCGGCTGATCAGCCTACTTTCGCGGGGGTGGATGTCACCGCGGTGCTAGCGCGCTCACGAATTCAGGATATCATCGAAGCCCAGGAGCGGGCATTGCGACAGCACGGGCCAACTAGCAGAGGCGAAGATGACGAGCGCTAGATGCGGCATCCGTCAGGGCAAAATGCGCTTGAAAACCGGATTTTCCTTCGCCTGCAAGTGATCAAGCAGGTTCACCAGCAAGAAGCCCAGGACCAACAGCAGCAGCGCTATGCCAAAACCCTCGGACTCGGTGGCAGGCGCGATATTACCCTCGGCCAGACAGCGGAAATCCCCATGTCGATCCAGATCGCTTTCAAGGCATTCCTTCCACGGATAGATCTTCCACAGTGAGCCCGCCATAAAGCCGACCAGAAGCGCAACCGTCAGGTTGTAGTAGCGCTTAAGCAAATAGCTGAGGACGCGGGAAAAGGCGATGATGCCGACAACAGCGCCCAAGCCCACAACGATGACAGGCGGTAAATCTCGGTTGCTTACCGCCGTCAATACATAATCGTATTGACCCAGAATCAACAACATGAAGGAGCCGGATATGCCAGGCAGGATCATCGCAGTGATCGCGATCATGCCACTAAGGAAAAGCGCCGGAGCAGTATGTTCAGCTTCAGCCGGCACTATGTTGACGATGATAAATGCCGCGACGGCGCCGAGTACAAGCGCAGCAGCGGAGGAGCCGTTCCAGCGCACTTTGCTGCCCACGGTCAATATCGACGCCAGCACCAAGCCAAAGAAAAAGGCGAAGAGCATGACTCGGCCATTGGCATCGTCCATCGTTGCGCTGAGGAAGCTTGAGAGCGCCAGAATCGCCGTAGCCAGGCCCAGCCCCAGAGCCAGCAGAAACCGCAAAGATACATATTCCGCCAGGGCGTCAATCTTCAGGCGCAGCGCCAATCGCAGAGCCTCCAGGTTGAAGGCTTTGATCGCGTGAATAAGGGTTTCGTAGACGCCAAGAATGAATGCCATAGTGCCGCCGCTGACACCGGGTACGATATCAGCCGCGCCCATGGCAAAGCCGGTAAGGAACAGCCGCAGGTATTGCCCCGGCGTGCGCGGGTTTGACAGGTCCACATCGTTCTTGTTCACGGCGTTTCTCCTTGATGACGCGCTTGCCATCGGTCCGGCAGGCAGCCGTCGGGTCTTTTCTATTCCGGACTGCATCCATTGTATGCGCTTTGCGAGATGAAGCCAGCGAACTGACAACCCAAAAACTCGGCCGGCGCAGATTGGCAAGGGCCCAATGCTTCGATTGCCAAACCTTGAATTGCATTTCTGACGCGCCTATCATGCTAGGTTAAGCGTCGGTCCCGCTTTTCGGCAAACCGTACATGCGGGGCCGCGCCGCCTGCCGCGAAGAAATATTGAGGACATGCAGCATGCCTGGTTACGCCAACTG
This sequence comes from Chloroflexota bacterium, assembly GCA_026706395.1. Next base: position 30,164 of record JAPOYU010000119.1, on the reverse strand, counting down.
GAAAGACCTGTTCGCGCTTGAATACCTGCAACTCTACGAGGAGGGCTATCCAGTCGGCGCTTCAACGGAGCCAAACTTCGCGGCTGAGTACTTGCCGGAGCGCCTGCGGACGGCAGCCGACACCTCAACTCTCTCGGAAGCAGAATGGGAGCAAGCGTACTACGGTCTTTGGTCTCAGCGGGAACGGGGCATTCGAGCAGACTTTCCCTTCGTCGAGCCGAACGACTACGAGCCAATCATTGCGGAGGCCGCTGACGTTCCGATTCTGACGGCCCTGAACGACGAGGAGTATCGCGAACGCATCAAGGGCGCCTGGTACGGCCGGATCGCCGCTGTCATACTCGGGAAGCCATTCGAAATGCGCCTAGACCGTAAATTCATCAGGCGCTACTTGGAAAGCGTCGACGCCTATCCACTTGATGATTGGACGCCGCACAGATCGCCCGAATTAGGCATTACATTGCGCTGCAAGCCGTCCACATTGGGCAACGTGGAATACGCCGAACCGGATGACGACATACACTATACGATTCTGGGCCTGATGCTGCTCGAGAATCAAGGATTCAATTTCAGCAAACTGGATGTGGCGAACAACCATCTGCGCAATATCCCCTACCATTGGCTCTTCTCTTGCACGCGGCAATCGTACTATCACATGGTGAATCTCAATGAAGAACTGCCGGTTGAAGAGCAGATCGCCGAGTTCCCGACCAAGATCAATCCCTGGCGCGAAGGCATCAACACGGCTATTCGCGCTGATTTCTGGGGCTATATCGCGCCCAGCGATCCACGGCGCGCGGCCCGCATCGCACATCGCGAGGTGACGCTAAACGCCGTCAAGAACGGCATATACAGTTCAATGTTTGTCGCCGGCGCTTTAAGCGCTGCCCTGAGCAGACAAGCGACCGTAGACGCGATTATCCAAGGGGGCCTGTCGGTCATTCCGCAGCGGTCCCGCCTCGCGCATATCGTGCAGGAAGTGCAGGACTGGTATGCCGCTGACGCCGACTGGCTTCCGGTCTGTGATCGCATATACGACAAGTATGGACATCTGCCCTTCCTTCACTCGCTGCACAACATGGCCTTTGTAGTATTGGCTCTTTTGCACGGCAATCTCGACTATAGCAAGACGATCACGACCGCGGTTATGTGTGGTATGGATACGGATTGCACAAGCGGCACAGCCGGCAGCATCGTCGGCGCGGCGATCGGATATGACCGTTTGGATCAGCGTTGGATCGAACCGTTAAACGACCACGTGAAAACGGTTGTCGCCGGCTTTGGGCAGGGCTCGATATCCGGGCTCGTGCAGCGCAATTTCGACCTCTGGCTCAAGCTGCGCGACCAGCCTGTGCCCTGAAACGCAGACAGTATGCCACTGGTCGATACGCCACGCGGCAAAGTTTGGGCCGCAATTCACCGCCGCAAACACGATGCGCAAAGCGCCATATTCATTCACGGCGCCGGCGGCTCCCACCTTAGCTTTCCGGCTTCCCTGCGCAAGCTGCAGTCCATTGAAGCAATTCTCATCGATCTCCCCGGCCATGGCGCCAGCGCAGGCGCGGGTCATTCGTCCATCGCCGCTTATGCCCTGGATGTGACCACGCTGATGGATGCGCTCGCGATCGATTCGGCAATCCTAATCGGGCACAGCATGGGCGGCGCAATCGCGCAATTCCTCGCGCTGGAACATAGGGCGCGCGTCCGCGCTATTGTGCTCGCCTGTACCGGCGCCCGCTTGCCGGTAAACCCCGCGCTGATCAAGGGCATCGTCGCCGAAAAGGACAAGACGATCGACAATCTCAGCCGCTGGATGTGGTCGAAAAACAGGCCAGCCGATATGGCGCGCCAGACCGCGGAGATCATGCGCGGAACATCGCCTTCGGTCTTTGAAGGCGATCTGATCGCCTGCGACAACTTTGACGTGAGCAACCGGCTTGGCGACATCAAGGCGCCGACGCTGATTCTGGCCGGCGAGAACGACAGGATGACGCCGGTAGCGCTAAGTCAGGAACTGGAAGCGGGCATCCCCGGCTCAGAACTGCAAATCATTCCAAGCGCCGGCCACATGCTCCAGCTTGAACAGCCTGAACTGACTAAGGAATTGATTGACTCATGGCTGAGGAGCCCTTCGCTGTAGCGCCAGTTGTTTCAGTCCAAGGGCTTCCTGAAATCATATACGCCCTGCCTTATGCCCCAGCGCAGGCCGCTTTCGTTGACCAGCGCGTCGCCCTCCCGGCGCAGGCGGGAGCCGGTCAGCGGGCATTTCAGAAAGGACAGCGGATCATTGGATGCCGCGGGAAGCGCCGGTTTGCCCCCCTGCTTGAGCCTCAGATCAAGAAAGACACTTGGCGACAGCGTCCAAGCCGTGCGCTGCAGCATCTCATCCAGGCGAACCAGCAAGCTTGTCGGCAGCGCCCTTTTGAGCGAGCCCAACCGCAGCCATGACACCGGAACTGTTCGGCGCATTTCGAAGCCGCTGGCCGTCAGGTTTTGCGCCATATATTCCGGATGGAAATTGAAATTCAGTTCGACAAACTCAACTGGCGCCAATGCGTAGGGATTCCAACCGTTAAGACCCAGGAGATAACGCAGCATGGCCTTCAGATTGTGCTTATTGGCGAATTCGAGTATGAAACTGCCCCCGCCGCTTAGCGCCGTCCCTACTTGAGCCAGGACGGCCGGCACTTCTTCAAAGTGATGAATAACGCGGATCATCGTCGCCGCGTCAAACGCGCCTGGCTGAAACGGCATCTGATAAGCGTCCGCCGCGACATAAACGTAGCCATCATCTCCGAAGCGACCACGAGCGTGTTGCAGCTGCTCCAGCGAATAATCCAGCAGAACGACTTGACGGAAGCGCCGATATTCGGTTGTCAAGCGCCCGAAACCGGCGCCGATTTCCAGCAGTCTTTCGCCGGCTGGGGGTAATAATCTCGCCAAAACACGGCGCTCAACCGCATCTTCGTAATCGCGTCCTTGCCCTTCCCAGAAGTCTTGCCGGTACGAAGAATCGCCGTAATCGCAGATGCGCGGTCCCTCATTCATTCACAATCTCCGGCGGTCAAGTTAATCCCGCCTCCCGGCGCAGCAGCTCGGCTTTGTCTGTTTCCTCCCAGGGCACGGTGATATCTTCACGGCCGAAGTGCCCATAAGCCGCTACCTGGCGGTAGATCGGGCGACGCAGGTTCAGGTCGCGGATGATTGCGGCCGGGCGCAGGTCGAAGGTCTTTCGAATCAGCGCTTCTATCTCCTCATCGCAGACGCGCCCGGTACCGAAGGTCTCGACGGCCAGCGATGTCGGTTCCGCCTTGCCAATCGCGTAGGATACCTGCAACTCAAAGCGATCGGCCAAGCCAGCTTTGACCACGTTCTTGGCGACATATCGCGCCATGTAGGCCGCGCTGCGATCGACCTTGGTGGCATCCTTGCCGGAGAAGGCGCCGCCGCCATGCCGCGCCACGCCGCCGTAGGTATCAACGATTATCTTGCGACCGGTTAGACCGGCGTCCCCCAGCGGCCCGCCGGTGACGAATCGGCCGGTCGGATTGATGAAGTATCGCGTGTCCGCATCAATGTATTCGGGCGGTATGACATCGTTTATGACGCGCTCGATCATTTGTCGGCGGATTTCTTCATTGTTGATTTCCGGCGCGTGCTGCGTCGATATCACAACAGTATCGACGCGGCGCGGTACACCGTGACAGTATTCAACGGTGACCTGGCTCTTGGCATCGGGGCGCAGCCAGGGCAGCTCGCCACTCTTGCGCGCCTCCGCCAGACGACGAGTCAAGCCATGGGCGAGCGACACCGTAAGCGGCATCATCTCTTCGGTTTCATTGCAGGCGAAGCCGATCATCATACCCTGATCGCCGGCGCCGGTCGCATCGATCGAGGCGTCCGAGTCCGCCCCGTCGCGGGCTTCCAGCGCGGTATCAACACCTTGCTTGATATCGGCAGACTGTTCCTTGACCGAGATAAGCACGCCACAGGTTTCGGCGTCAAAGCCGTAGTCGCCGCGCGTGTAACCGATCTCTTCGACCGTCCGCCGCACAACCTTTTCGATATCGACATAGGCTGTCGTCGTGATTTCACCAAAAACGACGACCAGGCCGGTATTGGTCGCCACTTCGCAGGCCACTCGCGCCATCGGATCGTCGCTCAGTATCGCGTCCAAAATCGCATCGCTGATCTGATCACACATTTTGTCCGGATGGCCCTCGGAAACGGACTCGGACGTGAAAAGGTATCTCGGCGAAGTCATGAATGTCGTCGACATGCTCAACCTTTCTGCGAAAATAAAAAACGCCTTGCGGGGCAGCGGGCGTAGATGCAGTGCAGTCAGTTACGCTCATCTGCCAGAGTCTATGCCCTGCCGGAATTAGCACCGTCCCGATGACTCAGGGGTTGCCGCGAGATCAATGAGCCGGTTCTCTCACTCGCTCTTGATGAGTGCCGCGGTTCCTTCGCGCCGCGACAAAGAGATTATAGCACAGCTCGATACTGCCGCAAGCGCGCAGAAGAGCAGCCTGCGCGGCCCCGGCAGCCGCGGTTGCAAGCAACGATGTCGTCAGCTGGCTGCTTTATTCGTTCTTGGAACGCTGGATGTGCATGAGGAATTCGTTGCGAGTCTCCCGATTGTGCCGGAAGTCTCCCAGCATTGCGCTGGTTGTCATGTTCGATTCGTGCTTCATGACGCCGCGGATCATCGAGCACATATGACGCGTGGTCATAACGACAGCCACGCCTTTAGGCTCAAGCACTTCGATCAGGAATTCAGCGATCTGCCGCGTGAGCCGTTCCTGAACCTGCAATCGCCGCGAAAACATATCGACGATGCGCGGGATCTTGCTCAGCCCAACGACCTTGCCGCGTGGAATGTAAGCCACATGCGCATGACCGACGAAGGGCAGCAAGTGATGCTCGCATAGACTGTAGATGCTGATATCGCTGACGATGACCATATCGTCATAGTCAACATCAAAGACCGCATTGTTCAGCAGTTCTACCGGGTCTGTCGTGTAGCCGCTGACCAACTCTTGATAGGCTTTGGCAACTCGCTTTGGCGTATCAATCAGCCCCTGCCGGCCCGGATTCTCCCCGATAGCAAAGAGCAAATCCTTAGTCGCGCGCCGCACGGCTTCTTCGTCCACCGGCGCTGAATCCAAGCCGTAGCGAGTTAACAAGTCCGCTGATTCCAGCCGCTGCTGAATGATATTCTCCGCGATGGCGAGGCTGCGCTTGTCCTGGTCTTCCATAGTTTGCCAATCTGTCCGCTGGGCGGGGCGTATTGTTGGCCTCGATCTGCGCCTCAACCGCTTAGAGTTCTCTGGCTGTCCGAGTGCGGGGATTATAGAATATCTGGAATCCCGCTTGCAATACCCGTGTGCGAACCACTGTTTTCGGAGGAAATTCGACTAGCCTGAACGCCTATCAGCCTATGAAGGCGACACGGTTGCTGTAAAAGCTTATGCATCTTCCGTGTTAAACTGACCGAGAGGTGTTGGTGAAGGCTCATGATGGACATCATTGAAATCGTTAATCTCCGCCTGCGCACGGTCATAGGGTTTAGCGCGCATGAGTTGCAAGCGCCGCAAGATGTCGTGATCAACCTGCGAATCGGCGGGGATCACAGGCGCGCCGGCGAAAGCGACGATCCCGCCGATGCGCTCAACTACAAGACTGTTTCCAAAGCGATTATTTCCCTCGTCGAAGGCGCCCAATTCTCGCTGCTGGAAAAGCTGGCTGAAGAAATCGCATGTCGAGTAACCGTGGGCCTGTCCGCGCCCTGGGTCGAGGTCAGCGTCCACAAACCGGGCGCGCTGCGTCGCGCGGATTCGGTCGGCATCCGTATTGAGCGCCGCCCGACGGATTACGCCCGCAATGTGGCCTACATCTCAATCGGTTCAAATATCGCGGCGGAAGCAAATATCGCAGCCGCCATTGCCCGCCTGCGCCGCTACACGACAGTGCTCACGCTTTCACCCGTTTACCGAACCGAACCTCAAGGTTATGTTGAGCAGGCGCCGTTTCTCAATATGGCCGCCAAAATCCATACCCTGCGATCGCCACTGGGATTGAAGCAAGCCGTGATTGACCGAATCGAAACAGAGCTTAAGCGCGCGCGCGATCCGGCAAATAAAAACGCGCCTCGCACAATCGATCTGGATATCTCTCTCTGGAATGACGCCGTATTCCACTATGGCGCGAAGCCGTGGAAGATCCCAGATCCGGAAATCCTTCGTTTCGCCCATCTCGCTGTGCCGCTCGCCGATATCGCGCCTGACTACATTCATCCGGAATCCGGAGAAACTTTGCGCCAAGTCGCCGACGCGCTTGAAGAGCCCGGCCTGGAAGCCGTCAACCTGGATTTCGAAACGCCAACCTACTGAGGCATAGGTCATCTCAAAGTGTAGCTAAACAGGTAGCGCGATTTTACGCTGACGCCATATCGGCAGTTGGGCTAAAATACCTGAGAGTCCCGTCGCGTCAATTAGAGGAGCAGTCATGGCGAACGTTAACCTGATAACGCTCTTGCAGCCGCGTTCCGCCGCCGCCGAGGCCTATCGCAGCTTGCGCACCAACCTGATGTTCAGCAGTGTCGAAGACCCGATTCATACTTTGCTCGTGACTTCGGCCGCGCGCGATGACCAGAAGAGCATGACGCTGGCGAATCTGGCTGTGACCTTCGCCCAGAGCGGCAATCAAACCATCCTGGTTGACGCGGACTTGCGGCAGCCAAAACAACACGAAATCTGGGCCCTGGATAAGTTTCGCGGGCTGAGCGCAATGATGCTGGAAGACAGCGCAATCACGGACCCGCCACTGCAAAATACTGACGTTGAGAATCTGCAGGTCATCACATCAGGCGAATTGCCGCCGAACCCGGCTGATCTTTTGAGCGGCAAGCGGATGAACGAGATCATCAGCGCGCTGCGAGACCGCGCCGACTATGTGCTCTTCGACAGTCCGCCCGTCCTCGCTGCGACAGACGCCGCCTTGCTCGGAATTAAGCTGGATGGCGCGCTGCTGGCGATACGCGCTGGCGACACGCGGCGCGATCACACGGCGCAGGCGCGGCAAGCGCTGGAACGCGTGCACGTCCGCATCGTTGGCGCCGTGCTGACCAACGCGCCCGGCGAAAACAAAATCGCCTACTGAGTATCCTGCGCTGACATGTGCCGTCTCACCTGCAAACCATCGTCGACTCCATGCGTACATTGTTTCGAAGTCTCACAAGTATTAAGATCCCAATAGGATTGGCGAAAGGAATCCCAATTTGACGATGAAGGGGCTCATCCTCAGCGGCGGCAAAGGGACGCGACTCTATCCTTTGACCTACACCCGCGCCAAGCAGTTGATCCCGGTCGCGAACAAACCCGTACTCGTCCGCGTCATTGAAGCCATCCGCGAGGCCGGCATTCGCGAGCTTGGAATCGTCGTGGGGCCAACCGCCGCCGAAATCAAAGAGGCGCTTGGCGACGGCGCGGAATGGGATGCGCAGCTATCTTACATTCATCAAACCAGCCCGGATGGTCTGGCGCATGCGGTCAAGGTATCGCGCGATTTCCTCGGCGACGATCCCTTCGTCATGTTCCTGGGCGATAACGTCATCGAAGGCGGCATCAGCAGCCTCATCGCGGACTTCGCCGATAACGAGTGGAACGGCCAGATCGTACTCAAAGAAGTTGACAATCCCTCGGCCTACGGCGTCGCCCAACTGCGCCCCGACGGCAGTATCGAGCAGTTGATTGAAAAGCCGAAAGTCCCGCCCAGCAATCTGGCGCTGGTGGGCATATACATGTTCGACCGCCACATATTCGAAGCCGTCAATGCCATCAAGCCCTCGGCGCGAGGCGAATACGAAATCACCGACGCCATCCAATGGCTGATCGACCAGGGCTACACCGTATTCCCGCATGTTCACCGAGGCTGGTGGATTGATACCGGCAAGCCCACTGACATGCTGGAAGCGAACAGCCATGTCTTGGAAGAGATCACACCCGTTGTGCATGCAACCGCCACCATCGACGGCGATTCAGCGGTTGATTCACGCGTGACGCTGCAAAAGGGCGCGCAAATCATAAACAGCATCGTACGCGGACCTACCATAGTCGGCAGAAATACGCGTATCGAGAATAGCTATATCGGCCCCTTCACCAGCATTTATCACGGCTGTCAGATCCGCAATTGCGAGATCGAACGCAGCATCATTCTGGAAAACAGCCGCGTCATTGATATCGATGCTACTCTGCGCGACAGCCTGATCGGCCGCAATGCCTCCGTGAAGCGGAGCGGCAGCAAGCCGAGCGGCATCAAGATGAACCTCGGCGACCACAGTACATTGTGGGTTTGATGGCTCAGGAGGACGCGCTGGTGGACAAGCGATGAAAAACATCCTCGTAACAGGCGGCGCCGGCTTCATCGGAAGCGCCTTCCTGCGACACATGGTCGCGCAATATCCTGACTACAACATGGTCTGCTACGACAAGCTCACGTACGCCGGCAATGTGGATAACCTGCTGCCCGTGAGCGACGAAGAGAACTATAGGTTCGAGCGCGGCGACATCGCCGACCGCCGCGCCGTACAGCGTGTCCTCGCAGAATATGCGATCGACACAATCGTAAATTTCGCCGCCGAAAGCCATGTCGACCGCAGCATTCTGGAGCCCGACGCCTTCATACACACCGATGTCGTCGGCGCCTATATCCTGCTCGATGAAGGCAGAAAGCATGGCATTGAACGCTTCTGCCAAGTCTCGACCGACGAAGTCTACGGCGATATCGAAGTCGGACTCTCGGTCGAAAACGATCGCTTTCTGCCCAATAGTCCCTACGCCGCCAGCAAAGCCGGGGGCGAGCTCATGGTCCGCGCCTATCACGTGACCTATGGCATGGACACAGTGATCACGCGCGGGAGCAACACCTACGGTCCTTATCAATATCCGGAAAAGCTCGTACCTTTCTTCGCCACCGAAGCCATGGATGACCGTCCCCTGCCGCTCTATGGCGATGGCAAGCAGATCCGCGATTGGCTATATGTCGATGACCACGCGCGTGGCGTCGACTGCATCTTGCACTTTGGCAAAGCGGGCGAAGCCTACAATCTCGCAGGCGAGAATCAGCGCCATAATATCGATGTCACGCGTCGCATCCTCGACTTGCTTGACAAACCCCATTCGCTGATTCGTCACGTCCCCGACCGCGAAGGGCATGACCGGCGCTATGCCATGACGGCGGAAAAGGCGCGCGCCCTGGGTTGGCGGCGTCAATTCGACTTCGAGCGCGGATTGGAAGCCACCGTCCGCTGGTATCAGGAGAATGAATGGTGGTGGCGCAAGATAAAGACCGGCGAGTATCTCGACTACTACAAGCGTCAATACGCCGAGCGACTCGCATCCATAAGCTGAATACGTATCGGTTCAGCGCGCCCGAGCGCATTGAGATGAAGCCAGCTCAACGGGTCAGCATCACATGAAGGTCTTGCTAACCGGCGCCGCCGGCAGGCTTGGCGCGCAACTCCAGCGGGAGCTTGTCGATAGGCATGAGGTCATCAGGACGGATCTCGTCGACGCTGACGCGGCCGTCGACTTGATCGCCGACCTGACCGACTACGATGCTTGCCGCCGCTTGGCCGAAAGCAGCGCCCCGGAGATTATTCTGCATCCGGCTGCTTGGACCGATGTCAACGGCTGCGCCCTCGATCCTCACAAGGCGCTGCTGACGAACGGGATCGCAACCGCTCACCTGGCCGCACTATCTGCCCGGCATGGCATCCCGATACTATACGTCAGCAGCAACGAAGTCTTTGACGGAACGCTGGGCCGACCGTACACCGAGCTCGACGATCCGAATCCCATCAATCCTTACGGCTACAGCAAATGGTATGGCGAGCAGGCCATCGCACAGGTCAATCCGCGGCACTACATCGTCCGCTCCGCCTGGCTCTTCGCCCATGGCGGCGGCAATTTCGTCCACGCCATACTCAACGCCGCCCGAGCCGGCAAGCCTCTTCGCGTTGTCAGCAACGAAGTCGCCAACCCCACCTACACGAACGATCTTGCCGCCGCCATCGCGCAACTCATCGAATCCGAGCGCTTCGGCAGCTATCACCTGGTCAATGAGGGCGCGGCAAGCCGTTGGCAGTTCGCCCGCGCCATCCTGGACCAATCCGGCTATCGCGACACGCCGATTGAACGGATCAGCCGCCATGAGTGGCAGCGACCGTCACTTCCGCCGGAATATACGCCCTTGGCGAATGTCGCCGGGGGCAGCATCGGCATCGAGCTTCGTCCCTGGCAGGAAGCCCTGCGCGCTTTCCTCGCCGCCGAGGCCTCCGCCTGATGCCAGAACCTCGCCTTTCCATCGTCATCCCGAATTGGAACGGTGCGCACTTCCTGGAAACTTGCCTTGACGCCTTGCGCCGCCAAACCGAAGCCAGTCGTGAAATCATTCTTGTGGACAATGCTTCGTCCGATGGCTCACAGGCATATGTCAAATCCCATTATCCCGATGTCAAGCTTATAGAACTGGCGGCAAACCGCGGTTTTACCGGCGCCTGCAATATCGGGATAGAAGCGGCAACGGGCGAGTTTATCGCCTTGCTCAACAACGATACCGAGGTCGACAAGCGCTGGGCGGCGGAAGTCATCGCGGCCTTCGACGCGCGCCCGGAAGTCGGCATTGTCGGGGGCAAGATGCTGCTGTTCGATCAGCGCGATCGCTTCCATACCGCCGGCGACTTCTTCACCACAGACGGGCGCGCCGGCAATCGCGGCGCCTGGGAAGTCGACAGCGGGCAATACGACAGCGGCGAATTTGTCTTTTCCGCCTGTGGCGGCTCGGCTGCCTATCGCCGCTCCATGCTAGCAGATATCGGCACGCTTGATGACGACTTTTTCTTTCTGCTGGAAGACGTCGACATTGCCTGGCGCGCTCAACTCGCCGGCTACAAAGTTTGGTACACGCCGAATGCCATCGTCTATCACCACTTGTCGGCTACCGGCGGCGGCGCAACCGCCAGCTTCTACGCCGGCCGCAATGGCACCTGGCTCATCGTCAAGAATATGCCTTCGAGCCTGCTGCGGAAATACGGACTGCGGATACTCGCAAGGCACTTGGAGCTTGCCTGGTCGGCTCTTAAGGCATGGCGCGGCCGAGAAGCGCGCGCGCGTTTGCGTGGCCTGATCAGCGGACTGCTGTCTATGCGGGGCGCGCTTGCAAAGCGTCGCCAAATTCAGGCGCGGAAAAGCGCGGACGATGACTACATCGACAGCATCTTGACCCGCCCGTAGAAGCGGAAGCCCTGCGCTCTCATCCGTCCACTGAATCAATGCGCAAGTGTACAATTGCGCATTATGTCTTATGATACACTTTATACATTTGACTTGGCGGAACGCTCTCGTTTGGAGACAGAGCCTTGAACACGCCCTTCCTGAGCATCGTCATTCCGGCTCACAATGAAGAAACACGACTTCCGCCCAGTCTGGAAGAGATCGATCGCTTCTTGCGGACGCAGGACTTTAGCGCCGAAGTCATCATCGTCGAGAACGGCAGCCATGACCGTACCTTTGACATCGCGCTGGAATGCGCTCGTGATTACGAGTACCTGAAAGTGATTCGCTCTCCCGATAATCTGCGCGGCAAAGGTCTGGCCGTCAAACAAGGCATGCTCGCCGCCGCCGGTAAATGGCGTTTCATCTGCGATGCCGATCTGTCGATGCGGATTGATGACCTCGTCCAGTTCTTGCCCCCGGCGACGAAGGGATTCGATATCGTCATCGCCAGCCGTGAAGCGCCCGGCGCAGTGCGCGTCGAGGAACCGGAATATCGCCACCTTATGGGAAGAATAAACAACTTCATCATAAAACTCGCCGCGATCAACGAATACGAGGACACCCAGTGCGGCTTCAAAATGTTCAGCGCAGAGGCAGCGACCGATCTTTTCGAGGTGCAGCGAATGAACGGCATCGGCTTCGATGTTGAATTGCTATACATAGCAAAAAAGCGCGGATACAAGGTCAAGGAAGTGCCGATTACCTGGTACTACGATCCCTATTCCACCATGCGGCTTTGGGATGATTCCATCCACATGCTGCGCGAAATCTGGGAGATACGCCGCAACTGGCGCAGAGGCTGTTATGCCAGGCCCACCGCGAGCAGCAAAGACAGCTAGCCTGCATCACGAACGCCATTTTCACCGAGCCGGCTGCCGCATTATTTTCGGGATGGACGAAGCCGGCCGCGGTCCCTTGGCTGGTCCAGTGGCCGCCGCCGCCGTCGCCCTTCCATTGGACCGCGGTGATCTCAGCAAGGCCTTGCGCGGCGTACGCGATAGCAAAGAAATGACTCCGCTGCAGCGAGAGTCGCTGGACGACGCGATTAAGGATATCGCCTTGGCTTGGGGCATCGGCCGTTCCAGTTCGAGCGAAATCGACCGACTGGGCATCGTCGCCGCCACCAAATCCGCAATGCAGCGCGCCCTGAAACATGCGCTGAGCCGAAGCGACATTCAACCCGACTGCCTCTTCCTTGATTACATGCTCTTTCCCGAACGCCGGGACATCCCGCAAGTCAGCATCGTCGACGGCGACAAACACTCGCTCAGCATCGCCTGCGCCAGCGTCATCGCCAAAGTCTGGCGCGATCAGCACATGCAGGAATTGGATGCGCGCTATCCACAATACGGCTTTGCCCAGCACAAAGGTTATGGCACGGCAGCGCATCGCCGCGCCCTCGTGCGGTACGGGCCCTGCCCCGAACATCGTCGTTCATTTGCGCCGGTCAGCAGCCTGGAAGCTGGCTGAGCGCCGGACGCGATCGTGGTAGAATCGATTGGGAATCCACCGCGGACCGTAAGTGATCAGAAGGCCCGGTTTTGAAGCTCGCGCTCGTACATGACTGGCTCAATCAGATCGGCGGCGCCGAAGACGTGCTGGACGTATTGGCGCGCCACTTCAACGCCAGCCCAATTTACACCAGCATCTACGCGCAAGACCGAATGCCAGCGAATTATCGCGCTTGGGATATCCGCCCGCTCTGGCTGAACAAACTGCCGGCCATACATTCCAGGCATCAGATTTTCCTGCCGCTCTATCCGCTCGCCTGGAACAGCCTTCGCCTCTCCGACTTTGACGTGATCCTCAGCAACAAAAGCGGCTTCTGTCACGGCCTGCAATTTGACGAGCGCAGCCTGCACATTTGCTACTGTCTCGCTCCTACGCGCTATGTCTGGCAACTGGACAGTTACCTGGATGGTGAAGACCTGGGCAGCGCTTCCAAACTTCTACTGAAGCCACTGACCGCCCTGCTGCGCCGCTGGGACTATGCCGCGGCCCAGCGGGTCAGCCACTTCATCGCCATCAGCAGCGCCGTCAAGGAACGAATCAGCCGCTATTACAACCGCGATGCCACAGTCATATTCCCGCCCGTCGATACCGCGCGCTTCCAACCCGCTTCCGCAGATGATACCGAGCACTACTATCTGATTGTCTCGCGTCTAATCCCCTATAAGCGGATCGACCTTGCGGTGCAAGCGGCAACGGAATTGCGCCTGCCGCTAAAGGTCGCGGGCGCAGGGCGAGATCTGGAGCGCCTGCGCGCCTTGGCCGGTGACACAGTGTCCTTCCTCGGTTATGTGCCGGACGCCGACCTGCCCCGATTGATGGCGAATTGCAAAGCGCTGATCTTCCCCGGCCTGGAAGACTTCGGTATCACGCCCGTGCAAGCGCAAGCGGCGGGCCGGCCCGTGATTGCTTTTCGCGGCGGCGGCGCCTTGGATACGGTCCTGCCCGCCACAACTGGCGAATTCTTTTCCCGCGCCACAGTCGAAAGTTTGAAAGAAGTCTGGCGCAACTTTGACCCCGACGCGTACAATCCTGAAGAAATTCGTCATCACGCCCGGCGATTCGATACGTCTATCTTTGTCGACCGCATCGGCGCTTATGTAGAGCAGGCATGGCAAGCGCGCCAATCAAAAGGAAGATTTCACTACCAGGATCCCGTTGCCGCAACTGAAGGATAAACCGATGGAATACCTCGAGTTGATTCGCATTCTCCTCCGCCGCTGGTGGCTCATTTTGCTGCCGGTCCTGATAGCCGCGCTTATCACAATTCCTGATCTGGCCGACTCCATGAGAAGCAGCGTCGGCGGCTTCACCGCGCAAGTGCGCTACAGCGCGGCGCAGAAGCTGAACCTGCCAGAACGCGACGGCGACTATACCGATATCTGGCAAGCGTCTGAGCACACGGTCGACGCATTGACCGATTGGGTCCGCAGCGCCAGCTTCCGCGCCGAGATCCAGGCGCAGTTCGCTGACGAGGACATGGCGTTGGACAGCCTGCAAATCTCCGCCGACAACGTCCGCAATATCGGCGTCATCTACTTCAGCCATAACGACCGCGAAGCTCTGCGGGCGCTCGTCGATGCTGCGCTCATCGTCTTGAGCAGCCACAGCCAAACGTATTTTCCGCAGCTCGGCGGCGAATCAGCCCATGTGACCATTCTTGATCCGGCCACGGTAGTTGCGGCGCCGCCGGCATTGCCCTCCCGCCTGGCGCCAGTGATAAGACTGGGCATCGCTCTGCTGATCGGCCTGACGCTGGCATTCGTCGCCGAATATGTCGATCAGACCATTCGTCATTCGGACGATCTGCGCCGAATGGGCCTGACGCTTGTGGGCAGTATTCCCCGCGAGCGGACATGATTCTCCGACAGATACAGGAAGCCCGCCATGTCTGACCTGTTTGATTTGTCCGGGCGCGTCGCTATCGTCACCGGCGCCTCGCGCGGCATCGGCAAAGCTATCGCAAAGCAATACGCCTGCGCGGGCGCGAAGGTAGTCCTCGCCAGCCGCAAGCAAGACGCCCTCGACGATGTGGCGGACGAGATTCGCGCGGGAGGTGGAGACGCTGCCGCCATAGCTGCGCACAATGGTGATAAAGAGGCGCTGCAAGCCTTGGTCGAGCAGACGCTGGGACACTACGACAAGCTCGATATCCTGGTCAACAACGCGGCGACCAACCCACACTTCGGCACGCTGCTCGAGGCCGACGACAGCTATTGGCGCAAGACGCTGGACGTCAATCTGATGGGCAATGTCTGGCTGACGCAGGCGGCGGTGAAAGCGATGCGCGCGGGCGGCGGCGGCAAGATCATCAATGTCGCGTCGATCGTCGGCCTTAATCCCGGCCGCTACCAAGGCATCTACAGCATCACCAAAGCCGCTGTCATCAGCTTGACTAAAACGCTGGCGATGGAATTAGGCGCTGACAACATCCAGGTCAATGCCATCGCGCCAGGTTTGGCGCAAACGAAGTTCGCTCAAGCGCTCTGGGCAAATGAAGACTTGCTGGCCGGCATATTGGCTCAGATGCCGGCCGGTCGCATCGGCCAACCCGTGGACTTCACCGGCATCGCTCAATTTCTCGCTTCGCCCGCGTCCGACTTCACCACCGGCGCTGTATTCGTCCTCGACGGCGGTCTGAGTGTAGGCTCCATTTAGCCAGACGGGTATAGCCCCTGGGCAGCCACGATTGGGCCGAACTACTCTTTCTTGCTCGCCTCAGATGCCTCTTCTGGCTCTGTTGTTTCAACATCGACTTCTGCGCTCGCATCGTCCTCGTCTGTTGACTCGCCGTCCATCTCTTCCAGGGCCAGCTCATGCTCAATCACTTCGTCATCGGTCGGCGGACGGGTGGCGTCATGCCCCACCATTGTAATCTTGCCATCAATGAATGCGCCTTCCTCGGTTGTCAAAGCCGACGCGCTGATATCACCCCAGATGCGTCCGGTCCTCAGCAATTGCACCTTGTTGCCGGTGACATTGCCACGCACGGTGCCGGCGATCGAGATGTTCCGCGCGTTGATGTCGGCGCGGATATCCGCCGATTCACCGACCAGGATATTGCCGCTGATCTCCAGCGACCCGGCAAACTTTCCGTCCATGCGCACGTTGCCGGAACTGGCAAAACTGCCTTCGAACTGTGTATTTGAACCGACGACGGTGTCGAACCCGACCGGGCGGCCCGCCGGCATAACCGTCACCGTCTCTTCGGTTTCGACTTCCGCTTGACCCCGGCGATTGGCGAAAAACGCGCTCATGTTCTTCCCTCTGTTATCTGCAAACCCTGCGACTCTTCTGTTCTCTGCTTCTACACCTGTCATTCAAGCCTGGCATCACTTAGCCGTTTCTGGCAGCGTGCAGGTGAAAATGGTCGAGCTCGGATAATGCCCGAACCTGCTCCGCCGCCCGATAACTGCTGCGCACCAGAGGACCGCTCTCCACCCACTTAAAGCCCATCTCCAAGCCCTGCTCGCGCAAGCCGTCAAACTCCGCCGGCGTATAATACCGCTCAATGGGCAAATGACGTTTGCTGGGCTGGAGATATTGCCCCAGGGTCAGAATATCCACGCCGATGTCGACCAGGTCCGCCATCGTTTCCAAAACCTCGCCGATGGTCTCGCCCAGGCCGAGCATGATCCCGCTCTTGGTCAGAACCAGCGGATCCATCTGCTTGGCATTGCGCAATGTCGCCATCGCCCAGTCATAGCGGTCTTGCGGCTGAACGCGCTTGAACAGCCGCGGCACCGTCTCAACATTGTGATTGAGAATCTCCGGCTGGGCGTCCATCACGACCCGCAGGGCCAGCTCGTTCCCCTTGAAGTCAGGAATCAGCACTTCAATCGAGCAGCCGGGTTGCAGTTGGCGTATGCGCCGAATGACCATGGCGAATAGCGGCGCGCCGCCATCCGCGCGCTCATCGCGATTGACACTCGTGATGACCACGTGCTGCAATCCCATCGCCCGCACACTCTCGGCGATCCGATTGGGCTCGCCCCAGTCCAAAGGGCTTGGGCGTCCGGTCTTGATATCACAGAAGCCGCAGCTGCGCGTGCAGGTATCGCCCAGCATCAAAAACGTGGCCGTGCCCTTGCCCCAGCACTCGCCCAGGTTAGGGCACTGCGCCTCTTCGCAGACCGTATGCAAGGTCTTGCTGCGCATCAGCTCGCGCACCTGCTCATAGCTCTCGCCGCTGGGCGCTCTAACGCGGATCCAGGGTGGACGGCGGCGCGGCGTCTTCGGATCAGGTTGCCAATCCGTGGCGGTAGTGACCGGGATCAGGTCCGGCTCAATCGTTGTTGTCAATGCCCTTCTCCATGCCGTATTGCAACTAGCTTTCACCGAACGTACTCATTCAGTATACATCAGCGGCCGGCAACAATTCCATACATCCGGTCACATCTGTAAACGCAATCCCGTATTCCCCACTCCCAAAATAATCCGCAGGGGCGACTGACCTGCAGTGTCTACGCGCAGTGGCGAGTCGGACGCAGGTCCTGCCGTCGCCGGTTTGGAGGACGGCTTGCGGTGGTTCGGGTTGCTTTCCCGATATTGCCCGGCATATGTGTTATGCTTGAGACCATCACTCATGGCGGAAAGCGCTGCCATGCGCACGATCACGCTCAAAGACGTCAACAAGACCTTCTTCGACAAAAGCAGGAAGCTCACACCAGTTCTGGCGATCAAAGACTTCAACTTGCACGTCGGAGATGGCGAGGCGGTTGTGCTGCTGGGTCCCTCCGGCTGCGGCAAGACCACCTTGCTCCGCCTGATCGCCGGTTTGGACCAGCCGGACAGCGGCATCATCCTCTACAACAACATACCGCTCGATGACATCCCGATCGAAGACCGCGGCATCGGCATGGTCTTCCAAAACTATGTCCTGATTCCACATTGGGAGAGCCGCAAGACCGTCGGGTTTTTCCTGCGCCTGCGCGACCGCGAAGAGGAAGTCCCTGCGCATGTAGAAACGGTCGCCAACATTACCGGCGTCGATATCGAAAGCCTCATGGGCCGCTTCCCGCGTCATCTCTCCGGTGGCGAGAAGCAGCGCGTTTCTATCGCGCGCGCCTTCGCCCGCGACCTCGAATTGCTGCTCTTCGACGAGCCCTTTGCCAACCTCGACGCCAAGTTCCGCGCCCAGGCTCGCGTCGAGCTCAAGCGCCTGATTCAGGAGTTCAACGTTACCTTGATCTACGTCACGCATGACCAAGTTGAAGCGATGAGCGTCGCCGACCGCATCGTGGTTATCAATGCCGGGCGCATCATCCAGTCAGGGGCTTACGAGGCGCTGCACGATGACCCCAACAGCCTCTTCGTCGCCGAGTTTCTTGGCACGCCGACCATCAACTCCTTCTGGGGCCGGGTCAGCGACGGCGAATGGGACGGCAGCTATATGGGCCGAGCGCCGCTGCCGCGCTTCCGCCCAAACGGCGCGGAGGTCATCGTCGGGATACGCCCGGAGCATATCCACCTCTGCGACGCCCATACCGGCATCCCCGCTGTCATCGAGCGCGCTACACCCTTTTATGCCGAGAAGCATACGCTGCTGGAAGTCTGGCTGCGAAAGCGGCGCTGGCGCCTCCAAGCCCCGCTGGAAGCGCAGAACGAACCCGGCGACACGATCTACTGCCGCCTTGACTGGAAGCGCGCCTTCTTCTTCGATGCCAACTCCGGCGAGCGCATCCGCTAATCGAAGGCGAGCAAATCCTTCAGTCCTTCGAGCGTGGCCGGCCCTATTCCCGAGACTTTGTCCAAGTCATCCAGAGTGTCGAAGGTCCCCACGAGTTCGCGATAGTCGATGATCCGCTGCGCCAGCGCCGGTCCGACTCCGGGCAGGGTTTCCAACTCCGCTTGCGTCGCGGAATTGATGTAAACACGCTCCCCGCCAGGCGGCGTCGGCAGGTCTATCGCTTCGGCGGCAGCGTCTGCGAATGGCACGTGGACCTGGTCGCCGTCTCGCAGTACAGCCGCCAGGTTTACGAGCGTCCGATTCGCGCCTTCCAGCAAACCGCCGGCAGCCGCCACAGCGTCTGATACGCGACTGCCATGCGGCAGCTCATAGAGTTGGTCTGGCCCGGTGACGGCGCCCGTCACATAAACGGTTATCGGCGCGGGTGTGGGCGTCGGCAGGGGCGTCGATGTGGGCGCGGGCGGATGAATCTCGATGAGGACGGGCTTGGGCCGGGAACGCAGCAACACCGCGCCACTGATGGCGATGAGGATGATCAAGACAAGGAAGACAATCACATACGACCAGGAAGTCGTCGATGTCGACATATTGTAATTTCCTACTGTGAGATAACAATTGCTGCAACAATAGCAGGAGTCTTTTTGAGGTCAAAGGTCAGTCTTCCACCCAGACGGGCAAGTGACCGAGGGCGACGATATCGTACCACCGGGCCCGGTCGCCTTCGGTGAAAATGGCCGCTTCCGCCACGACCTGCGCGCCCGCCTTATCCATGATCAGGCGCATGCCTTGCAGTGTGCTGCCGGTGGAAATCACATCGTCGATGATCGCGATGCGCTTTCCCGCCACCAAGCGACGATCCTTCTCGTCCAGGAACAAGGTCTGCGGCTTGCCGGTGGTTATGCTCAATGTCTCGCTTTGCAGGGCATCGCCCATATAGGGCTTGTGAGTCTTGCGCAGGACGGCGTAGGGCAGCTTCATCGCCGTGCTCAAGGCGTGCGCCAGCGGGATCGACTTCGCCTCCGCCGTCACCAGCACGTCTATGCCGCGGCCGGCAAGCATCCCGGCAAGTTCGGCGCTTGCCGCGTTGACGAACTCGTAGTCACCCAGAATATTGAGGATAGCGATCTTCACGCCGGGTTTGATTGCCATCAGCGGCAGATCGCGCTTGATCCCGGCAACTTCGACAGAATAGAATTCGTCAGCCATCGGATATCCTCATTGAAGCGTCACCATTTGCAGCCGAATATAGCGCGAGACGGCAACCCCAACACTTGTGCGATAGCCGCCAATTCGGCGCAAACGCATGTCAGTTTGCCGCGGATTGAGTGTCATTTGCCGCCGATTCCCCCTGAGCCGTTTACCGGCTCAATTCTGCCGTCTACAAGGGTCAAAACACGATCCATCCGCTCCGCAAGAGACTGGTCATGCGTCACCAAGACGACGGTTGTGCCATTCTCGTCGCGGATATTGGACAGCGCCTCGAGCACGGTCTCGCCGGAACGGGAATCGAGATTGCCGGTTGGCTCGTCCGCCAGGAGAATCGGCGGATCGTTGGCGAGGGCGCGGGCGATGGCGACACGCTGCTGCTGGCCGCCGCTGAGTTCGTTTGGGCGGTGGTGAAAACGGCCGCCCAGCCCAAGCAGATCAAGCAAGGCCTTCGCCCGTTCAAAAGGCTTGTGCCGGCGCTCTTGGGCGAATTCGATCGGCAGGGCGACATTCTCAAGCGCGGTCAAAGTCGGGATCAGATTGAAGAATTGGAAAACGAAGCCGATTTTCTGATTGCGGATGTTGGTCAACTGTCCTTCGCCCATTCGGGTGATATCGATGCCGTCAATCGCGATGGCGCCGTCTGTCGGGCTGTCCAAGCCGCCGATGATGCCGAGCAGGGTGCTTTTGCCGCTGCCGGAAGGCCCGATGATGCCGACCATTTCATTCGGATAAATGTCCAGGTTTACGCCACGCAAGGCATGCACGATATGGCTGCCTAACCTAAGTTCGCGAGTGATATTGCTGGCGTGGATTACCGGCTGCTTCATCGAAGCGGATTCCTCAGTTATATTGGGCAAGTCGGGCGAAAACGCGACCGGCAGCGGGCGAGTCGCCGCGGGAAAACTTTTTTTGGCCATCTGGCCATCTGAGAGCGGATTGAGTTTTCATCGACAGGCAAGAGCATCGCCGCAGCCTCGGTTGGGTTGCTGCAGGAGTATTGTGAGGGCATGATAGTCCGTTGGCAAGGTGGTGTCCCCCGATAAACTTGAACGGAAAAGGAGGGATAAAGGGCGAAAAAGAGCGAATAAAGGATGGAAAGCGGACGAACAGAGGACATATTTTTGAGGTATCTTGCCGGATATTTGCCAGCGCCTATCGATACAGTATGGATACAAAGGGATTTTTCGGGCGGAAAATCGGATTTTGGGCGGTAATGGTTGTGTTTTGGGTTAGAAGCGGCATGTTTTCGGCTTAGATGCTGAATGGTCGATTTGGTGTTCATGGTAGTCAGTGTAGCAGAAATCAGGCGGGAAAAGGCGACTATTTGT
This sequence comes from Chloroflexota bacterium, assembly GCA_026706395.1. The sequence goes on along the minus strand of JAPOYU010000119.1, from coordinate 9,093 downwards.
TCGCGTATAAACGATATTCTAACCACGGAGGACACAGAGTGAAGGTTAGGCGGGCGAGCCGGTGGCTCGCCCCTACGAATTTCATTTTGGGTGGGGGAAGAATACGGGCGCACCGACGGATTCGATGGTGGTTCACAACGTAAGCGCGTTTAGACTTCGTTGACGATGCTGAATATCATCGGGCGGCGTTTGGTTTCGCTGTAGATGAGTTTGCTCAGGCTCTCTTCGACCATGGATTGACGGCTGCCGTTGAGATTGCGGCCGTTGCGATTTATGACTTGCGTTACGGCATCGCGGATCTGGTCCAGGAAGTCTTCGGCGTCTTTGAGATACACGAAACCGCGGGACACGATGCGCGGCGCTTCGACAAGTTTGCCGTTGTGCCGATCGACATTGACGCTGACAAGCACAAAGCCGTCTTTCGCCAGGATTTCGCGGTCGCGGATGACCGCCCGTCCGACATCGCCGACGCCGCTGCCATCGACAAAGACGTAGCCGCCGGGCTGCCGTTCGCCAACGGTGACGCCGCGTCCATCGAGTTCAACGGTGGTACCGTTCCCGATCACAGTTACGTTTTGCGCGGGGATGCCGTTATCGGCAGCGATCTTGGCGTGCTGATGCAGATGGCGAATCTCGCCATGGACGGGGATCAGGTTTTTCGGCTGGGTGAGATTGAGCATGAGGCGCATTTCTTCCTGGCAGGCGTGCCCGGACACGTGCACGGCTTCGATGGCGTCGTAGATGACATCGGCGCCGCGCTCGATCAGCCGGTTGATGGTGCGGTAGACCATTTCTTCGTTGCCGGGGATGGGATGCGAGGAGAGGATGATGGTATCGCCTTCGCGAACATCGAGTTGGCGATGGCGGCCACTGGCGAGTTTGCCCAATACGGCCGAGGGTTCGCCCTGGGAGCCGGTCACCATAAAGACGACTTTGTGCGGCGGCAATGCCTGGGCTTGGCCGATGTTCACGAGCATGCCGTCGTCGACATCGAGATAGCCCAGTTTTCGGGCGATTTTGGCATATTCGGACATGGTGTAACCGGTGATGCAAACTTTGCGCTTGTGGTTGCGGGCGGCGTTAACAACTTGCTGAACGCGAGAGATCAGCGAGGCGAAGGTGGCCACCATAATGCGCCCATTGGCGCGCCGAAATACGCGGTCCAGGGCGCCATCGATGACGGCTTCGGATTCGGTCCAGCCGGCCTTGTCGGAGTTGGTGCTGTCGGCCAGGAGGAGGACGACGCCGCGCTGCGCGAAGCCGGCCAGCCGAGCGTAGTCGGTTTTGCGGCCGTGGACGGGGGTGTTGTCGAATTTGTAGTCGCCGGTGTGCACGACGACGCCGTAGGGCGTGTTGATGCCATAACCGACGCAATCGGGGATGCTGTGACAAACGTGGAAACTTTCGAGCTTGAAAGGGCCAACGCGAATCTTGTCGCCAGCGTTAAAGGTGTGGATGTCGGCTGACTTGAGCAGGCGGGCGTTTTTCAGCTTGACTTGCAGAAGACCGGCGGTAAGCGGCGTCGCGTAAAGCGGCAGACCGGGAAAGGCTTTGGCAAGGTGGGTAACAGCGCCGATGTGGTCTTCGTGGCCATGGGTGAAACAGATGCCATGCAGCTTGATATCGTCGCGTTCCTCGAGCCAGCGGAAATCGGGGATGATATAGTCGACGCCGTGCATGTCGTTGGCGGGGAACATGATGCCGCAGTCGATCAGGAAGCCATCGCCGCCTAACTCGAACAGGGTCATATTCTTTCCGATTTCACCCAATCCGCCGATCGGCGTGATTTTGAATTTAGGTTGCTTTGCCATTTAGTGTGAACTCCAAACTACAAATGCCCGTCGGCGCAGGCAGAGACGGGCTTGCATAACTGATATGGTATTTCGATGTACGATGACGATGTATGTTCTCCGTGGAAGATCAATTACTGAAACGCACCTTCGGCGGGCACGCTATAGTCGATGTTCTGAAACTTTCCCCTTCATAACAACCGTCATAGTATCACAAGTTACCGCTCAAGTTAATCCCATTCTTCGAAGGCATGAAGCGCCGAGATCACTTCGTCCTGTTCCTCGGGCGTGAGATGGTAATGGAAGGGCAGTCGCAGAAGCCGGTCGGACAAGTCCTCGGTTACGGGGCAGTCGCCGAGCTCCCCACCGAAGCGTTGTCCCATTGCGGAAAGATGCAAGGGCAAATAGTGGAAAACGCTGAGGATCTCGTGGCGCTTGAGATGAGCTATTAGCGCAGACCGCGCCTTCATTGAAGGCAACAGCAGATAGAACATGTGGTAGGACTGCTCTACACCGGCTGGAATCGCAGGCAGCTGCACATTATGGGCGGAAGCCCAAGCGCTCAAGCAATCGAGATAGCAGCGCCAAATCTGTCGGCGACGGGTTTGGATCTCGCTTGCCTTTTCGAATTGCGCCCAAAGATAGGCCGCAAGCATGTCCGACGGCAGATAGCTGGAGCCCAGATCGACCCAAGTGTATTTATCGACTTGGCCGCGGAAAAAACGGCTGCGGTTGGTGCCTTTTTCGCGGATGATTTCGGCGCGCTCAATCAGCTTTTCGTCATTGATCAGCAGAGCGCCGCCTTCGCCACAAGTGAAGTTCTTGGTTTCGTGGAAGCTGAGGGTGGCAAGCTGGCCGAATGTGCCTAGAAAGCGCCCGTTGTAACGTGAGAAGAGCGCGTGGGCGGCGTCTTCAACTACGGCGATTTCGCGCTGCTGAGCGAGAGCCATGATGGCGTCCATTTCGCAGGCGATGCCGGCATAATGCACGAGGAGTATGGCTCTGGTTTTCGGGGTGATGAGGTCGGGCAGTTGCCGTTCGTCGAGATTAAGCGTATCGGGGCGAATATCGGCGAAGACCGGTTTGGCGCCGCGCAGTACAAAGGCGTTGACGCTAGAGACAAAGGTAAAGGACGGGACGATGACCTCATCGCCCGACTGAATATCCAGGAGGAGGGCCGCCATTTCCAGCGCGTGGGTACAGGACGTGGTCAAAAGCGCCTTGGGCACACCGAGCGACTCTTCCAGGAAACTGTGGCATTTATGGGTGAAGACACCGTCGCCGGACAGGTGCGAATTCGCAATGCTGTCTCTAATGTATTGGATTTCGTTGCCGAGGAAGGCAGGCTTGTTGAAGGGAATGCGAAATCGGGTCATAACTGTCCTAAGGAAATCGCGAACGTCAGCACAAATCAGGTGAGGCTAGTAAACCATTTGTGGAACCACAAGTCAACCGAGCGGGTCATTAATCCACCCCGTTGGTGGAGGCGCTGCGCGCCTATATTGCTTCCCTGAGTTGCGGCGTTTAAGCGGTCAAAGCCTTGCGTGGATACCCAAGCTCGAACATAGGCCATCATGCCGCTGGCGACGCCCATGCCTCGAGTGGATTCCGCCAAGCCTACGAGCCCAACGTTCACCTCATCAGCGGGCTTATGGAAGTGACAAGTTACGAAGCCGACCGGTATTCCCGCCAGTTCGGCAACAATCACCGCGTCAGCGAAATCAGTCGTGAGGCTTTTTTCCAGCCAAATTTGGAACATCAGCGCTGCCTTGTCACTGCCAAAGCGCGGGTCGACGTAAAAGCGCGACATGGTGTAGCTTGTCTCGGCGATCGGAAGCAGGGGCGCCAGGTCGCCTTCGTGACCGAGTCGAAACTGGATATTGTCGGCTAGCGGAGGGCTGGGAATGTTGCGAATACGGCCGGCCAGAATGAGGCGGATGTCGATGAAGTCGAAGTGATTGGCTTGCAGGGTCAAGATGGTGGTTGGGTGGGAGGCGTCCGCGAGGAAATAGAGGCATTCGATGGATTGGTCTTGGCAGGCGTCGACCAACTGGCGATAAGTATTCGCGTCAAGTCGGCGCGGCAGCGCGCGGGCAATACGAAAGCCAAAGTGAGCTGAATCCCAAGGCAAATATGTCAGCAACTGAGTGGTCATGCTGATTCGGCTTCCGTCTCTTCGGTCGATTCCTTCACGATGTAGACGGGGCGATCCATGATGCGCAAGTGCATTCGCGCCAGGTATTCGCCGATGATGCCCAAAGCAAACATCTGGGCGCCGGCGAAGATAGCGATCAATGAGACGGTGAAGGTGAAGCCTGGCACCTCAAAGCGGAATGCGAAAAGTTGGCTCAGGACGATATAGACCAGGACAATGAAACCAAAGGCGGTCGTAAGGAGGCCGAGGGCGCTGGCGAAGCGCAATGGCAGTGTACTGAAGCCGGTGATCAAGTTGAAAGCGTGAGTAGCCAGTTTTCCAAAAGTGTAATTGGACTTGCCGATGGTTCGTGGGGAATGCGGAACGGATACCGCAACAAAACTCGTTGTGGACCAGGTCAGCAAGACGTCAATATTCACAAGCGGACCTCGAAAGTGCGCAAATACATTTCTCAGGTCGGTACGGAAGGCGCGGAAGGCGCTTACTTTGCGGGCGGTTTCGGCGCCCATCACGCCCTGCAAAGCGAGCTTGGTCGTCAACGAAGCGAGGTTTCGAAAGAGTCCGTGCTGTTCTTTGTCGGGAGTACCGTAGACGACATCATAGCCTTCTTCCAGTTTGGCAAGCAAGTCTTTGATGTGCCCGGTTGGATGCTGCAAATCATCGTCCATTGTCACAATGCAGGCGAAACGCGCGGCGCGAATGCCGCAAAGGACGGCGTTATGTTGCCCGAAGTTTCGCATTAGCTTAAATCCGCGTACAAACGCGTACTCGCTTGCTAACTGCTTTACAACATTCCAGCTGTCGTCACCGCCGTCATCCTCCACCAGGATCACTTCGTAGGCGTCGGCAAGGCTTGGCAACTCCTGCGACAGTCCCTCGACGAGCAAGACGATACTATTTTGGCTGCGATAAACCGGAATCACGACCGATATAGAAGACATCAAGATCACCATACTCCGCGAGCGCACGCTCGGCAACTGGTCGACATTACTGATCGCATTCGCATGGCTGCCAGACCTAGATTGTGTTGCAGATCGAGCCAGACTGCAAGTCATTAAAATATAAGAGGCAACGGTTTGGCGAACTCTATGGAAAGCTCCAACAAGACAATTTATCTATAAGCGAATTATGATATAATCCCGCGGATTGACGCAACACGGCGATTAAAAGGAGACCAGCGAGTAATGGTTTACGAGAAGATCGAGGCGCCCGCCATCGGAGAAAAGATCAGCTTCATGCAGGGCAAGATGCAAGTGCCGGATAATCCGATTCTGCTATTCATCGAGGGCGACGGCATTGGCTACGACATTATGACCGCCAGCAAGAGGATCTGGGATGCGGCTATTGCGAAGGCCTACGGCAACAAGCGACAGGTCTCGTGGATGGAAGTGTATGCCGGCGAAAAGGCGGCCGGAGTATACGATGGCGATTATATGCCGGAAGAGACTTTCGAGGCGTTTCGCGAGTTCAAGGTGGGCATCAAAGGCCCGCTGACCACACCGGTCGGTGGCGGCTTCCGCAGCTTGAATGTGACCTTGCGGCAGGTGCTTGACTTGTATAGCTGTGTGCGTCCGGTGCGTTGGTACGCCGGTGTGCCAAGCCCTCTGAAGCACCCGGAGGATGTGGATGTTGTGATATTCCGCGAGAACACGGAAGACACCTACGCGGGCATCGAATACGAATCCGGCACGGAGGAGAATCGAAAGCTTGCGGCATTCCTGCGCGAAGAAATGGGCGCGGTGAACTTCTTCGAGGATGCCGGATTGGGCATTAAGCCGATCAGTCCATTTGGCAGCAAGCGCTTGATTCGGGCCGCGATTCAATACGCGATTGATCGTAAGCGCAAGAGTGTCACGCTGGTGCATAAAGGCAATATACAGAAGTTCACAGAAGGCGCTTTTCAGAAGTGGGGATATGAATTGGCGAAGGAGGAATTCCCGGAGGAGACGATTTCCTGGGATGAGGCGGCGGCGGAGCACAATGGCAACGTGCCGAATGGGAAGATTTTGATCCAAGACACCATCGCCGATATCATGTTCCAAAAGATGCTGCTGCGCCCGCGGGAACATGATGTGATCGCGACAACGAATCTGAATGGCGACTACCTGAGCGATGCGCTGGCGGCCGAAGTCGGGGGGGTTGGCATTGCGCCGGGGGCGAACATAGGCGACGAGATCGCGTTGTTCGAGGCGACGCATGGCACGGCGCCAAAGTATACCAATTTAGACATGGTCAACCCTGGTTCGCTGCTCTTCAGCGGTGTGATGATGCTGGAGCATTTGAACTGGTTCGAGGCGGCGGAGCTGATAACGCGGGCCTATGAGAAGACGATCGACCAACGCTATGTGACTTACGATTTCGCGCGGCAGATGGAGAATGCGACGAAGGTAGCGACGAGCGAGTTCGCGACGCGCATCATCGAGAATATGGGCGCGGTCTAAGCCCGGACGGGCGCAAGCGAAAACAAGAGAGCGGTCAGGCGGATCGCTCTTTTTTGTTTTCAGTTGGTCCAAGCGCACAATGAGAAGAACGTCAAATGGCGTCGATATAAGGCACAGGGCCCGGTCTGCGGGCGAGCCAATAGCTCGCCCCTACAGATTTCTTGTTGTTTCGGCATGCTTAACGTCGAATTGCAGCAACGAAGAGTCAAAGTAAGGTTTGGAGCCAGTCGCGCAGCTTCACCTCCAAGCCGTTTTGCACCTCAACGAATGAGGCCAGAATTGCGGCGTCATCGCCGGAGACGGCGGTCGGATCGGGAAAGCTCCAGTGGATGCGCTTGGCGGGACCGGGAAATACCGGGCAGTTTTCGGCGGCATTGTCGCAAACCGTAATCACGTAGTCGAAAGACATGTCCAGATACTGCCCTACGTGTTCGGAACTGTGATTTGAGATGTCGATGCCGCGTTCATTCATGGCTTGGACGGCATAGGGATTCACGCTGGACGGCTTTGCGCCGGCGCTGAATACGTCGATGGCATCACCGGCGAGATGGCGCAGCAAGCCTTCGCCCATCTGGGAACGCGCGGAATTTGCGGTGCACAATATAAGAACTTTCACTTTATCGTTCAATTGCAGCGCCTTCACGTTTAGCGTCGCCAGCCTATGCAGCAGGTTTTTAGGGAGTCAGCCGGTCTTGAGCGCGGGCGAATGCTTGAGAGAGGAAGAGAGCGACCATAGCCAGTATGATCAGAATTACACCGGTCCAGATTGCGGCGTCAATGTCGCGCTCGAAGATACTATAGACGAGCAGCGGCATCGTCTGCGTTTTGCCCTGCAGATTGCCGGCGAAGAGAATGGTCGCGCCAAATTCGCCCAGCGCCCGCGCCCAACTGAGGATCATTCCGGAAATCAGCGCTCGCCAAGCTATAGGCAAGATGATGTACCAGAACATCAGCCAGCCATAGGCGCCATCGACGCGCGCGGCGTCTTCAATTTCCGTCGCTATGCCGGCGAAACCCACTTGAGCCGAGCGGATGTAGAATGGCGCGGAGATGAAGAACTGCGCGATGATAACCGCCAGGATGGAAAACGGAATGATGATACCGGCGTCGGCCAAGAAGGATCCGATGGCGCCGGTTCGGCCAAATGTGAGCAGCAAGGCCAGACCGGCGACCGCCGGCGGCATGACAATTGGCAATTCAATAAACAGGCTGAGGAAACGCTTCCCCGGAAAATTGTAGCGGGAAAGGACGAAGGCAAGCGGCGTCCCCAAGAGGGCTGTGAGGCAGACGACGGCGGCAGTGGAAGCGAAGCTCAGAATTGTGGCGGAGAGGATAGTTGCGGAATCGGGCAATCCTTCCCAGGCGCGCGAGCTTAGTCCGCGAGCGAGCAAGACGAGGACAGGCGCCGCGAGGAGCAGGATGGTAAAAGCGCTGACAGCGAAGACAAGGAGTCTATCGGCTGACAGGTGTTGGCGCTGGGCAGAAGTTGTTTGGCGTCTCGGCAGCATCGTCGGCTTCAAGCGTCAGCTCCGGCGTTTGATCTTCCGGTGGAACTTCGGTAAGTATAGCAGGTGAACAGAAGCCGTATTCCGCGAATATGAGCTGGGCGTCTTCGGAGAGCAGAAAGTCAATGAAGCTTTGGGCGAGCGTGCTGTTCTCCCCGTCGATGAGCGGGGCGATGGGATAGGACGCGAGTTGATTATGCCGTGGGTCGATTTCGATCGTGAGCAATTGGGCGGCGATATCTCCGAGCGCGTCAGACTGATACACGATGCCGGCGTCGGCTTCGCCGAGGGCGACGCGGGTCACAACCTGGCGGACATTGCTCTCTTCCGATACCAGGTTTCGCATGACTGACTCGAAGAAGCCTTCGCCATAGTCGGCGTTGTGAGAGGCGATCATTTCGTCGGTGTAGGCGCGGATAGGCGTACCTTCGGCCGCGAGAACAAGCAGGACGGACTCGTCAGTCAAGTCCCACACAGATTCGATACCGGCGGGGTTATCGGCCGGCGTGATAAGGACGAGCTGATTGTGGGCGAAGATGTTTATCGCGTCGGCCGCAATCAAACCGCCCTCCACAACTAGGTCCATCTGCAGTTCATTGGCGCTGGCGAAGATGTCGGCGGGCGCGCCTTGGATTAGCTGGGCGGCCAAGGTCGACGAGCTGGAGAAATTCAACAGGATTTCGAAATCAGGATTGGTTTCGATGAAGGCCGCGCGAAGGCTTTCGAAGACATCGGTTAAGGAAGTCGCGGCGAAAACGGTCAGATTCCGGGATGGGCTGTTTTGGGCGCTTGCGCCACCGATTGTCGCGAGCAGAATCATGAGCGCGACGAATAGCCGAGCGTGCATTGGGATCTCCTTACCGCTGCCGCAACATCATATGACATGACAGCGATATTACAAGCGTCTCGAGAGCGGGTCGCGCTGTACGCTTGGGCTTCGCTCAGCCGACGCTTCATCAACGTTCGCTTGAATGTGATTGGGAATCCATTATGTTAAAGGGCAAGAGGCAATTGAGGTCATCATGAATGTTGGTCGGCGGTCGGGGCCGCCTTCCTGGTTTGTCATACTAGTCGGCATCGCCGTCGTATTCGGCTTCTATTATCTTTGGACGGGGCTGCGCAATTTTATGGCTTCCGGGGTGAGCGGTGCTGATGCGCCGCGACAGGCGATCGAGGCACGCACAGCGACGGCCGTCCGCATT
>JAPOYU010000118.1:747-6242 GCA_026706395.1 Chloroflexota bacterium | reverse complement strand
GTCGGTGATGCCGCGCGGGTTATCGCCAAAGTTTCCCAGCGCCACATGAATTTCGTGTTTGTTTCCGTGCTGAGCAAACCAGTTCGAATAGTGCGAATCCGCCGCGTGATAAAGATTGCCGCCGCTCGTCTTGAACAAGTAATTGACAGCTCGTTCGTCCATATCCTGCGGCATTTTACCCTTTAGCATTACATCGGGCGGAGCCGTTACCAGCTCGGTACGGTCAAAGGAGTCCAGCGCCACGATTTCGATGTCGCCGACAGTGACGACGTCGCCAGGTCTCATCACTATGCAGCGTTCCTGCGGTACACCCCAGCCAACCCATTTGTCGATGCAAGTCTGGGGACCAATGAAGGGAATCGGCGGGTCGCAGTTCTGGACGACGGCGGCGGCAACGTTGACATCAATATGATCGCTATGGTCGTGTGTGGCAAGAACTGCATTAACTTCGCGGATGGCAAAAGGGTCAATAGGAACGACGGCGTTTCTCAAGTTCGGCTGCACCATTCGCACACCACTTGCGCGTTGATGCTGGTGCCGCTCTCGCATCCATTTTTCGGCTTGGGTTCGCTTGCCGGACTCTACCCACAAGTCGATGCACAGATTCGTGTTGCCTGCCGACTTGAGCCAGATGCCGCAGCAGCCGAGCCACCACATCGTGAAACTACCCGCCGCGACAACTTCCTGTTCAATCTCTTCATTGAGCCAGGTGCCCCACTCCGGGAAGCTGCTCAAAATCCACGATTCTCGACTAATCTCGTCTATCTGCATTCAGACCCTTGTCTCAGAACCTATTCGACTGAAATGACTTCCGAACTGTATCTGCCGGAGACAACCTGCTCAGAGATTACCATGCGGCGAACAGACTGCTACAAATGTGAGAAAATGTGCATAATCTATCGGATAATGGTAAATTATTCTGGTATTTCTTTGTAATTCACGGGAATATTTTTTGCACTCGCATAATTTTGCAAAGTGGATCGAAGACATGGATTATTATGCCGAAGACAGCCATCGCCAAATACTCGTCGAGGTTGCCCGTCTCTATTACGAACAGAACCTGACCCAAACCGAGATTGGACGCAAGCTAAGCCTCTCGCGCTCGACCGTTTCGCGCATGTTGCAGCGCGCCCGTGATGCCGGCATCGTCACAATAACAGTCAATTACGATGTGGTGCGCGATCATGCTTTGGAAGACGGATTGAAGTCCGCATTTGCGCTGCGCGAGGCGCGAGTGCTGAGCAGCAAAAGGCGATTAGCTGATTCGATCCATAACGGTTTGGGCAAACTTGGTGCCAACTTGCTTGAAGAGTCCTTGAACGATAACAGCACACTAGGTGTGTCCTATGGCCGCTCGCTAGCCAATACAGTAGAGCAGGTGCGGCCACGACTGAGCGAGGGTCTTACGGTGGTCCCGGTCATAGGCGCTCTGGGTTCGGACAATCCCCTCATCGAGGGAATCGATCTAACACGGCAACTGGCTACTAAGCTCGGCGCCAGGTATCGCTATCTGCATGCGCCCTTGCTAGTGGAAGATAGGCGTACGCGAGATCTTTTCCTGCAAGAACCGACGGTCAATGATGTTTTGCAGATTGCAGCCAAAGCAAACATTGTGCTGATCGGCATCGGGTCTTTGCAGGCGCAATCTTCGGGCATCATCTGGACCGGATATATCACCCGCAAGGAGCGTGACTGGCTGCACAATATCGGCGTCGTCGGGCACATGTGCGCGCAATTCTTTGATGTCGCGGGGAAGATACTCGATATCGGGATCAATCACCGGTCTATCAGTATTGGCTTGGAAGCGCTGCGCCAGATTGATAATGTGGTCGCCGTTGCCGGAACAACCGACAAGGCCAGCGCAATTCTCGGTGCGCTGAATGGCGGCTACATTGATTCCCTGGTCACTGATGACCGCGCTGCTCGTCAGGTGCTTGAATTAATGAAGTTGTGACCACGACAGCGTACAGAAACAGAAGAATTCACGATGGTTCATCTTGTCCGCCGCAAGCCTTGCCAGGCCGTCGTCAGTTGCCGTGTTGTCGCGATTACCTTATGTCTACATTTCTATAGGATTAAGTTCCTGGGCTTGAGGCAGTATAAGCGGCTAATGGCCCGAAATAGAGGGATCCATATGACCTGAGGGGCGTATAAATCGCTCTACGGCGCTCCTGCGAAGCTGTTTCTTCAGTTACACCCCAAAATTGCCGATAACCAATAAGTTCCCATTCAATGTCGTTAGAAGGCGAAAGAGCAAAAGCAGACACGATTCAGGCTTGATCATGCCCTTAAAAGAAGCCCATGCAGATATGGGCTACGACAAGGCGGCTTGGCTGCGCGTGGTGCGACTGGCAGCCATTCAGTTACAATGGTGCAAAGAGTCGAAAGGTCCTTTTGCGATGAGTGAGGCTTTATACCGCCTCGACATCCCGGAGCTTACATTGAATCGCATGCGGCAGATCGCTCGTGAGAATGAGCAGTCGGTTGAAGCTGTCTTGATCGAAAGTCTCAATCTCTTGTATGGTGACTTCTCTGAGGAGGATCTGTCACCGGAAGCGTTGAAAGAGTATTCGGACGAGCAATTAGTGGCGATCGTGCATCGGCGGCTTGCCTGGCCGCAGAATGCGCGTCTGCGTGAACTTGCCGCCCTCGGCGACGAGGGAGAAATCTCGGCCGAAGAACTGGACGAGATGGAAGGCCTTATCGAAGTCGTAGACTATCAGATGCTGCTTCGGTCCGAGGCGCTCTTGCTATTGAAGCAGCACGGCTGCGATATCCAGAAACACCTCCGACTAGGGGCATAACAGATGGCGCGCGTCGCGGAAGACCTGCGCCGACACGCCCGTGATCGGGCGCAAGGTATCTGCGAGTACTGTCAAACGCAAGAAGTCATTGTCATCAATATGCACATAGACCATATTGTATCTCTGTCCGCCGGTGGAAAGACCGAGCCGGATAATCTCTGTCTATCTTGCATTTCCTGTAACGGAGCTAAGAATAGATTTCAAATGGCCTTCGATCCCGTTTCGCAACTTGAAGTGCCGCTGTTCAACCCGCGCTCTCAGATCTGGAGTGAGCACTTCGCCTGGAATGAGGATGATACGCTTGTCCTCGGCCTGACAGAAATTGGTCGGGCAACGTTGTCCCGCCTGCGCATGAATCGCGACATAGTAGTGCGATCACGGCGCCGTTGGGTTGAAGCCGGCTTGCATCCGTCCAAGACATAATTTGCCGGAGTCGACAAATGCCGCCGGGCAAGCGAAATAGCTTGCTCTCGCTGCCAAAGACGGCAGGTTCTTGTTAAAGGCACAGCGCGGCGAAAGCGAGTGCCACCCGCTCTACACCGCACTGTTTTCGATGGTATTGAGCGCCTCCAGGTAAAACTCGTAGAGATTCATCGGATCGCGCTCGCCGATCAAATGGTCCATGGACCGGATCGCCGTCATCACCTCTTCCTTATGGGCGATTTTAATGTCGGTGTCGCAGACCAAGATGCCCCCAGTTCGTCGCGTCACTGGTCGAGTTTTCTGACCAGCTGGCAGATAAAGGGCGCCACCCCGATGGCCAGAAAGCCGGTTTGCATTTGGTTGTCCGACGCATTGAGCATGCTCTCAAACAGCTGGCGGTTCCAGCCGTCTCCGTCGCCGGATAGCGTGCCGTACTGCTCTTCGACGGCGATGACGTTCACGAGCGTGTTTGTGCTGACGAATTCGCTGCGGTCGCGGGGGCGAAAGCTCAGAAAACAACTGACTACAATGTCAGCCGCCGGCGCCCCGCTCGTCTTTTCGTTGATTATCCGAATAGAACCGTTACACTGTCGGTGAACGTCGTATTGGAAAACGACAGATGGACACCTACACCGTAGAACACGCTCAAAATAGCCTGAACCAACTGCTTTCGGATGCGCATAAAGGAAAGACGGTCGTAATCACCGCAGAAAATGGTTGGGCGGTAAAGCTCGTTCCGACTCCAATTAGGGCAAAAAAACCGCGCAAAGCCGGAAGCGCCCGCGGCCAGGTATGGATGTCCGACGACTTTGATGATCCCCTGGAAGACTTCGCCGGCTATATGGAATGAGCTTCCTGCTCGACACGCACGCCTTTCTCTAACAGACATCGATTTGACATGATCCGCATGTATACGCTATAGTGGTACATACCAGTATATTCCAGTATCAACCGCTTAAGATGATGTCAATCACAATCGATAAGAACGGTTCAACACCTTTGCATATCGGCGTTCGGACTGCCCTGGCTGAGGCCATTCAACGCGGCGATTTCAGAGCAGGCGAGAAGCTTCCATCAGAGCGCGAACTGCAGCACCAGCTAGGCATCAGCCGGGCCACCATCCGCCAGGCGCTCAATGACCTGGCGAGTTCCGGCATGATCTATACTAGAAGCGGCAAGGGCACCTACGTTGCTCAGCTCAGAATCGCGACATCACTCATCCCGCGGACATCCTTTTCGGAACATATGCGAAGTCTCGGTCATGTCCCATCAACCCGGCTGCTCGAGATGGCAGTCGAACCCGCTTTCGGTTCAGTTGCCGATTACCTGCAAATCCCGCCGGGGGCGCAGATTATCCGTATCAAGCGCTTGCGACTGGCGGACAACATACCCCTCGGCATTCAAAAATCGCACCTGCCTTATGATCTCTGTTATGAATTGCTGAATAAAGATTTCAACTACGCCTCAATCTTCGACAGCCTGGTCGAACTGGGACTCATCCCCCACAGCGCTTCGCAGGTCTTCAAAGCCAGCTTGCCAACCGAGGAAGAACAGAACCTGCTTGCGCTACAGGCGGGGGATCCAGTGATGCGCATAAATTGGTCAACCTTTCTTGATAGTGGCAAGCCAATCGAAGCGGCCCAGCAAACCTATCGGGGCGACGAATACCAGATCGAAACATCCGGCAGAGTCTGAAGCGGCGCGAGGGGTCCAATGACAAAGAGCATGGTTGACAAAATACACGGATGCCTGCTCGGTCTGGCGGCAGGCGACGCGATGGGCGCGATGGGCATGGTCGGGCTCAGTTCCTACCAGCGGACCGTTGAAATCTACGGTGCCGAGTTGACCACCTTCATAACGCCGACTGCTGACCCGGCGATTGACCCGGTCCACTATTTGCTGCCGAGAGGCATGGTAACGGACGATACTTTCGGCGCGCTGGCGATCGTTGACGCCATCGTCGAAAGAGGCGAAATCTCTCTCGACACCTTCGTCGAAAGCAATATCAACTGGGTGACTTACGCCGATGCCCTCAGTTATGAGTTGGGCCGGAATCGCGGCCTGGCGGGTCCCTCGACCAGCGCGGCGATTGCCAAGCTGCGCAAGGGTGTTTCGCCGACTGAAACGGGCACAAACGGGGTGACCAATGGCAGCGCCGCTCGCGTCCCGCCGGTGGGCTTTCTCTTTCCCGGCGACCTGGAAGCCACCGTAGATGCCGCCGAGTTGAGCTGCATCCCGACTCACAACACGAATGTCGCCATTTCGGCG
>JAPOYU010000118.1:0-703 GCA_026706395.1 Chloroflexota bacterium | reverse complement strand
GGCCGCCAAACAGGGCGCGGAAATGGGCAAGGCCAGAGGGCATATCGTCTACAGCCCGTCGGTCGCCAAGAGGATCGACCTGGCTGTCCACTTGGCGTCTTCAGGAATAGACAGGCGCCAGGCCAGCCAGGACATCTACGATCTCATCGGCTCAGACCTGGCCGCCTACGAAGTGGTTCCGGCCTCTTTCGGCGCCTTCGCGCTGGGTAAGGGCGACCCGGTTGAAACCATCCTCACAGCTATCAACATTTGCGGCGATTCTGACACCTTGGGCGCTATCGCCGGCGCGCTGGTGGGCGCGCTGCGCGGATTCAAAGCCTTCCCAGCTGAATATGAAGCGACGGTAGAAGCGGCGAACAACTTGAATTTGGCGGCGAAAGCGGCGCGCTTTTACGATGCCATCCAGTTGAATCCCCCGCTCGTGAAATGATCGAGGCTTGGCCAGATGGATTGACGACCGATGTCTGGAAAGATTGACCTCCTGGTCATTGGCGGTTTGCTTGTGATCGACCACATCGCTGTCTTGCGCGAGCTGCCAGCGCCGGGAGAATCCGTGCTGTTCCCGGGCTTGACCGCGGCGCTGGACGAAAGGCACTTCGGCGGCAACAACGTGAATCTGGCGGTGGCGGCAGCGGCCTTGGGACTGCGAGTCGGCTTGGTCGGCTTCACCGGCGCGGATTTCCAGAGCAGTGGCTACCGCGAC
>JAPOYU010000031.1 GCA_026706395.1 Chloroflexota bacterium | reverse complement strand
GATGGGCGGGATCACGCCGGCGCGCAATGTCGCCATCTTCGCCGATATGTATGGGGTACGCACCGCCTGGCATGGTCCCAGCGATACCTCGCCGGTTGGTCATGCGGCGAATTTGCAGCTTGATCTCTGGCATCCCAATTTTGGGGTGCAGGAGTGGTATCAGCCTTCCGAGCTGGATTACGCGATCTTCCCCGGCTTGCCGGTGGTCGAGGACGGCTACCTGTATCCGAATGACGAGCCCGGTTTGGGCATCGATATTGATGAAGCGCTGGCGGCGAAGTATCCACCGGGGGATATTGTCGAGGACTGGACGCAGACGCGCTTGCCCGATGGCAGTCCGGCGCGGCCCTGACTGTGAAGAAAATATGCCCGACACCGGCTATAATGACTTAGAACAATCAATGAGGTTGGCCATGGCAATCCAAACCAGACGCGCAATGACCGTGGACGAATACTTTGAATGGGAATTGAGCCAGGAGCGCAAGCACGAATACATCGATGGAGAAGTCATTGAGATGCCAGGAGTCAGCAACAAGCACAGCCTGATTACAATGAACATCATCTATCTCTTTGTCGCAGCGCTAGACCGATCGCGATATACAATGCACACATCTGAACTGCGCGTTCAGATTAGCCCGACGCGCTACGTATATCCCGATATCACCGTTGTTCGCGGCGCCGCCGCTTTTGCGGATCCAAGCGAATACAACTTGATGAATCCCGTCTTCGTCGTCGAAGTAACATCTCCTACCAGCATAACGAGAGATCGCCTTGACAAGCTTGGCTATTATCACGATGCGCCATCTATCGAAGCCTGCCTCATTGTTGACCAGCACCGCCTTAGCGCCGAGTTGTGTACGCGTGGCGATAGCGGCTGGCTTCGTCAGGCTTTCACCGAGCCAGCTGATGTGATCACGCTGGCCATGCTGAAGTGCGAACTGCCGCTGGGCGAAGTCTATCGCGGTATCGTATTCGAGGGGCTCTAGCTTTCTAGCGCGTCCGGATTGCATACATTGTCTGCTTTATCCTCAAGCAAGAAATCGACGATCAACTGCGCCGCTTCAATGGCGACTGTCACTTGCGCATCGGAGGTGCTGGCGGCCAGGTGTGGCGTATGCAGGACATTAGGCAGATTGATGAGCGGATGGTCGGCGGGCGGCGGCTCCTGCTCGTAGACATCCAGGGCGGCGCCGGCGACTTTACCGTTTTTGAGCGCCTGCGCCAGATCGGCCGAATTGATGAGCGCGCCGCGGGCCGCGTTGATGATGCGGACGCCGTCTTTCATCCTCGCGATCGAATCGGCGTTGACCATGCCGCGCGTTTCATCCGTGACCATGGCGTGGAAGGTGAGGAAATCCGAGCGGGCGTAGACCTCGGCGAGGGGTAGCAGCGGGACATTGATCCCAGCGGCGGCTTCGGGCGGCAGGTAAGGGTCGTGGGCGATGACGGTCATTTCGAAGGCTCCCGCGCGGGTAGCGATGGCACCCCCGATGCGCCCCAGGCCGATGATGCCCAGGGTCTTGCCTTTGAGTTCGACGCCGGAGAAGAGTTTGCGATCCCAGCGGCCCTCCGCCAGCGATTGATGACCTTGCGGGATGTGGCGGGAAAGGGCGATCATCAAGCCGAAGGTATGCTCGGCGGTGGAGATGGTGTTCCCGCCGGGCGTATTCATGACCACGATGCCGCGTTCAGTTGCGGCGGCCAGGTCGACATTGTCGACGCCGACGCCGGCGCGGGCGATCGCCTTTAGCTGCGGCGCCCCCGCGAGCAATTCGGCATCGGCCGTGACGCCGCTGCGGATGATCAGCGCGTGGGCATCGGCGACGGCGGCCAGGAGATCGGCGCGTTCCAACACCCCGGGCGCGGACACGCGGATGCCGTCGCTCGCTTCGAGTAGGTCGATCGCTTTCTGATGTACGTTATCGGGAACGAGCACATGGAAACTCATCGCGGGCCCCCGGTTTTTGTATTTGCGATGAAAGCGTCAATGCCGCCGAGGACTTCGCGCAGCATGTCCAGCGTGACATCGCCCATGTGGGGCAGGCGGAAGGTCGCGCCTTTGATCACGCCGTAGCCTTTGTCCATGGCGAAGCCGACTTCGGATCGCATGAATCGGTCCAGGGCGTCCACATCTATGCCTGGCGTATTCAAGACGGTGGTGACGGTATCGCTGCGGTAGCCTTCCTGGGCGTAGAGGCCGAAGCCGCGCTCAAGCGCCCACTGATGCGTCGCATCGCGCATGGCTCTGTGACGGGCCCAACGCGCCTCGATGCCCTCTGCCAGAATGCTGTCCATCTGTCGATCAGCGGCGTGCATCAAGGCAATCGGCGGCGTTGCGGGCGTGTTGTTCTTGAGCAGCGATTTCTCCAGCGTGACGAAATCGAAGTAATAGCCGCGGTTGCTGATGGTGGCGGCGCGTTCGAGCAGGCGGTCGCTGACGGCGGCGAAGGCGACGCCGGGCGGCAAGGCGAAAGCTTTCTGGCTCGAGGTCAGGGCGATGTCGATGCCCCAGTCGTCCACGCGCAGTTCCGCGCCGAGGAAGCCGCTCACGGTATCAACGAAAAAGAGCGTATCATCGTGCTGCTTGACGACCTCGCCGATCGCTCCAATGGGGTTGGTCACGCCGGTGCTGGTTTCGTTGTGCACGGCGCAGACGGCGTCGTAGCTGGCCTTGTCCAGCGCTTCGGCGACCATATCCGGACTATGCGCCCGTCCCCAGTCGACTTGAATGCAGTCGACTTGCTTGCCATTGGCCTGGCTGATCTGCGCCCAGCGCTCGCTGAAGGCGCCGCCCGTCAAGTGAAGCACTTTGCGGTCATCGCGGACGCCGCAACGGATCGCGCCTTCCCACAAGCCGGAGCCGGATGATCCGCTGATGTAGACGCGGCTCTCGGTGAAAAATGAGCGCTTGAGTTTGTTTTGCAGGCGGGCGAAGAGATCGGCGAATTCGCCGGTGCGGTGGCCGATCATCCACTGCGTCTGCGCTTCGAGTATCTCTCGGCGGACCTCAACTGGACCGGGAAGAAACAGTCTAATGTGTTCGTTTTGGCGCATGACAACAGACAACCTCCAAGGGCAGAAATGCAGAGTGATACAATTCAATATGCGACCATGAAACAGGCTGAATTGTAACCGAGCGCATGGCTGGCGCGTAGGGCGAAGCGGCGCCCCCTTATGTGATCGATTACTAATCTTCAGGGACGTTCTGGCAAGGGAGATATGGGCGGGCAGCGGTTATGCCGCGCCAAAGTTGCATTCTCCGCTCAGGGAAAGGTAGTTGGCGCTGACCCAGCCAATACTTCCGAGGTAGTCCACTTGATACCAACCGCTAGTGCTGCCGAGCACAGTCACCGTCTGGCTCGGATAGATGCCACCGATCCGTTTGCCGTTTGGAGTGTTGCGCAGGTTCACTGCGGCTGTGGTGCTGGCCAGGCACTGAGGCGAAGGTGTGGGGCTGGGCAAGGGGAGTGGCTGGGCGGTTGCGGCGGGCAAGGCGCTGTGCCGGTCTGCGCTGTCTGCAAAACAAGGGAGCCGGGGCGCCATAAGGAGGTGCAAGTCTTGCCGGCAACAGTAAAGGCGCTTATTGATTTCACCGTTTTTGGGATTGTGGTCGCGTCAATCAAGAGCAGGGGGCCGCTGGCGTCAAAGCAGACTTGTACGCCTTGTTCGACGTAAGACCAGATATCGACCGCCTTGATGAAGCCGGCGTCAATTATCCACTGAATGCCGATGCCGCTGGCATCAATCTCCTGGCATTGCACGCCGCTTTCGAGGCCGTATGTCGCTTCTATAGTGATGCGATTGTCGCGTTCGTTGACCGCGATGCAGGTGTGGGCTGGCACATTAGAGCCGCCAGCCAATGACGTGACGGTCCCATTTTGTCCAGAAAATGGCAGCCAGATTTCTTGCACGTCAAACTCAAAGGAGCCGGAATCGTAGCCTTCGCCTTCCGGTCGACGATGGCCTGTTTGGTCTTTTCCAAGCATTTGCCCGGCCGTATCGACGCCGTTGTCGATGGCTGGGCTGCCTTCCAGGAGTCGATAGAAACGGTTTAATACGGCTCTGGGCAAATTGTCTCCGCTATAGGGTACTAGCTCAATGCGAACCGGTACGCTGACGGACTGTGCCGCGACGCAACTCTCGTCTTCGATAATGTTGCCCTCATTCCCGTTCAGCGCGTCAGTAAGGCATTCAGAATTCTCGGCGTCGGTATCGGTGTTTTGGGCGATGATGCTGTTGTAGATGTACACTTCCGGAGCCTGTGTATTTTCATCATCATCGGAGAAAACTGCGATTCCGCCGCCATTTGCGGCCTGATTTTTGACGATCGTGGCATGCCGTACGGTGAGGTTGCCCCCCGCCACATAGATGCCGCCGCCTTCGTCGCTCGCAACGTTTTCATCGATCGTGCTGTTGTCGATATTCAGTTTGCCATCAGCTACATAAATCGATCCGCCGTTGCGCGCAGTGTTGGTATGAACGCTGCTATTCTTCAGACTGGAGATCGCGCCATCGGTCGACGACCCATTCTCGTAGTAAATCGCTCCTCCATTTTCATCGGTGTTGGTGCTGTCGTCATCATCGGTCGCTGAGTTGCGCGTGAGTCTGCCTCCGATAACGGTCAGCTTGTGCTCGTCGCCTGAGTCATTGATGAAGTAGATGGCGCCGCCGTTGCCTGAGGCGCTGTTGTCATGAAAGTTATTCCATTTGATCGTGAGCGTGCTGTTCTTGACATAGATTGCGCCGCCGTTGCCGTTTGGCGCTGAATTGTGGCCGATTCGAGAGGAATGTATGGTGACTTCAGCGCCACCCTCAATATAGATTGCGCCGCCGTGCGTCGCCGCCTTGTTGTGGGCGATAGAGCCGAGATTGAAAAGCACACTGAGATCATCATCACCGCTCTTCACGATCTTGAGCGCTGAATCGTCGACGCCAGTTAGATTCAAGTCTTCGATTCTTACCGCGCCGCTGTTTATGGTCAGGAGGCTGAAATTGTATTCCGTCGACGTCTCGCCCTCTGTGTCAGGCGAGGAGAGTGTATGCCCGCCGACGATACGGACATCGGAGGCGATAGCCGGCAGCGCTGCCGTGATTTCCACATCTGCCACAAAGGTGATTGTATCCGTCCCAGTAGCGTCGCCCGCGGCGCACTGATTTGCCGGGGCGACTTGGGTATCACCGTTGGCGGAGCGGATGGCGTTCGCCAGGCTGCAAGTTTCTGAAAGCGTTATATCGGCGGCGAAGGACTTTGAAGCGGAGAACATCACCGCGAGGAGAAGCCCGATGAAGAGCGCAAGCCTCGGCGCAAGCAAGGACAAGAGATACTCGCACTTGCGACGCAGGTCGGATGGAGGTGATGCAATAATGGTTATACGGTTGGAATACGCAGATCCGGTGTGCGCCATTCGTCGTTTCCGATTCGCGTCATATTTGAATTGGATTTGAGTCTAATTTAGGTCGATTTGTATACTTGTGCAAACAATATGACTCAAAATATACATATTGAGGCAAATTGTGTATGAACTACCTTGTCTCTCCATGAGCAAGCCGGCGCGCGCTAGTGTGAGGGGCAGGTTGTATTGGGCGAGCACGCGGTACTGTTCGCCATGGCGAATGTGTCTGCGTGAAAGAATCCGCATTAGTTTCACGATGGCTCTCAGTACGATATGCCGAACGGACGCCGCCCCTGTGGCTGTCCGTCATTCGTTTTGCGTCTTCTTGTAACGTCAGTGATAGTTGCTATACTCATCGGGCGGAATCCGAGTGGCGGAGACGGACATGATTCAGGTGGCGAATGCGCCCTGTTCCTGGGGCATCATCGAAAACATTGAAGGCGAGCGCTATGACTACGCGCGCGTGCTGGACGAGATCGCCGCCAGCGGCTACACCGGCACTGAGCTGGGCGATTGGGGCTTTATGCCCACCGACCCGGCGGAGTTGCGCGCGGAGCTGGACCAGCGCGGTCTGCAGATGTTGGGCTCTTGGGTCAATGTCAATTTCCAGGACAGGGACCGGCACGAAGAGAGCACCGAGGCTTGCGTGCGCACGGCGAAATTGCTGGCGGCTGTCGGCGGACCGGAGGCCCTCGTCGTGCTGGGTCCCGATCCCTACACGAATCCCATGCGGAGCCTGAACTCGGGGCGCATCACAGCCGGGATGAGCCTGGATGAAGAAGGCTGGCGCGTCTTCGCCGAGGGGACGGATGATGCCGCGCGCCGCGTCATGGATGAGACCGGTTTGCGTTCCGTGCTGCATCATCATACCGGCACCTGGATAGAAACGCCGGAAGAAACCGAGCGCTTGATGGATATGACCGACGGCGATATCGTGGGATTGGTATTCGACACGGGACATTGGGCTTTTGGCGGCGGCGACCCGCTGACCGGCATTCGGCAATTCGCCGACCGCATTTGGTATGTGCACTTCAAAGATCACGATCCGGCGGTGCATGAGCAATCGCGCATACAGGAATGGGACGGTCCGCAGTCGGTCGGTAATGGCATCTTCCCCGAGTTGGGACAGGGCGATGTCGACTTTCCGGGCGTGCTTGTCGAACTGGACAAGATCGGCTATGACAGTTGGATCGTGGTCGAGCAAGATGTTTTGCCGGGCCTGGGCGCGCCGCTGGAATCAGCGCAGCGCAACCGCGAGTATCTGCGCAGCATCGGCTTGTAAATGATGGCGTCGCTCCGCGAAGTCCTGCGCGCGCAAGAGCTCTTAAAGCCGCATTTGCCGCCATCCCCGCTTGAACCGGCGCCGGACTTGGGCGAAGGCGTCTGGCTCAAGCTGGAGAACGCCAACAGAACCCACTCGTTCAAGATTCGCGGCGCTTTGAATGCCATTCTCTCGCTGGATGAAGCAGTACGCGCCCGTGGAATTATCGCGGCGTCGTCGGGGAATCATGCGGCGGCGGTCGCTTATGCCGCGGGGTTGACCGGCGCATCGGCCCAGATCCTGATGCCGAAGACGACCCCCAAGAAAAAAGTCGACAACGTGCGGACTTATGGCGCGGAAGCGGTCCTCTTCGGCGACAACTACGATCAGACGGAAGCCGAGGCTCTGCGCCGCGTCGCCGAAGGACGGACATGGGTCTCGCCCTACAATGATCCCCGCGTGATCGCTGGCGCCGGCACGATCGGCCTGGAAATATGTGAGCAGTTGCCAGCGGTCAAACGCGTGGTTGTGCCGGTCAGTGGCGGCGGATTGATCGCCGGGATCGCTACGGCGGTCAAGGAGCTGAACGCCGATATCGAGGTCATCGGCGTCAATGCCGAGTCGGCGCCGGCGATGTACAACGTCTTTCACGCGGAGGCGCGTCCGCAAGTCTGGGATACGCTGGCGGAGGCGCTCTCCGGCGACATCGAAGCCGGCTCCATTACCGTGCCGATTTGCCAGCGATATGTGGACGACATCGCGCTCGTGTCCGAGAGCCAGATCGCGGCGGCGATGCGCGCCATGCTGGCGGGGGGCTGGGTGGTCGAAGGCGGCGGGGCGGTCGGCGTGGCGGCGGTTCTGCACGATGTCATTCCCGCCGACGGATGCGAGACGGCGGTGGTCGTCAGCGGCGGCAATGTCGATCTTGCGGTGCTGAGGCGGGTGTTGTGTTGAGCCCGGCGTTCGAATAAAATGAAAACAGGTGAGGACGGCTAATGAGCGAAGCGATTGGAATTGACCTGCCACTGACGGCAATCCGATGCTATTGTGAGGGGCAGCCTATCAGCCGTTTGTCTTTGTTCGGCTCGTTCTTGCGTGGCGATGCATGCCCGAATAGCGATGTCGATTTGTTGGTGGAGTATTTGCCCGGCGCGCCAGTTGGCTTACTCACGATGGCTGGGCAAGAGATTGAGTTAAGCGAAATCTTGGGTAAGAAAGTTGATTTGCGCACCGCTGAGGATCTCAGCCGCTATTTTCGCCAGGAGGTTGTCGATAGCGCTATGCTGATCTATGAGAAAAAGTAAAGAGAACGACCGCGCGCGATTGCTGCACATGCTGGAGGCGGCGCAGCATGCAAGTGAATTTTCAGTCGGACTGACTCGCTCAACATTCGAACGGGATTTATTGCGACAATACGCCTTGGCGAGGGCGGTCGAAGTAGTTGGTGAAGCCGCGAGCAATGTTACGGAAGAATTGCAGACGAAGCACTCTTATGTTGCTTGAGCGCAGATAAAGGGAATGCGGATTCGGCTTGCACACGCGTACTTTGACATAAATCTTGACGTGCTCTGGCACGCTGTCACAGTCGAGTTGCCCACGCTCGCAAAGCAACTGCAAGTTATCATTGACGATTACCCGTGATGTATGAATTAGCCTTGACTCTGCTTGAAGCATTCCAAGCCGGCGACAGCGCAGCTATCAGCCGCGTGCATCAGCACTTGCCGCAGGTCAAGTTTGGCGCGCGCGACGAGGCGGCCGCATTCCCGCTGGCTCTTAGCGATGCGCGGACCATCATCGCCCGTGAAAATGAAGCGCAAAGCTGGGGGGAGCTGCGCCTCAGAATCAAACTGCAAGACCATGATTACGGCGACGCGCTGGAGCAGTTCAAGCAACTGGTATACGCGGGGGATGCGGCAGGACTCGATGCGCTGCTGGCCGCCGAGCCGGAACTGCGCGACACGCTTGATGATCCGCATTTTTATTTCGGCTCGACCGCGCTCATCGTCGCCAAGGAAAACCTAGACGTTGTCGACGCGCTGCTGAAACATGGCGCTGATATCAACGCGAAATCGCAGTGGTGGGCGGGCGACTTCCATATTCTTGAAGTGACATCGGCGGAAGTGGCTGAGCAGCTCATTGAGCGTGGCGCTGTGATTACCGTGCATGCGGCGGCGGAGCAGGGCTGGCTCGATTGGCTGGAGGCGGCTTATCTACGGGATTCATCCATCATTCATCGGCGCGGCGGCGATGGCAAGACCCCGCTGCATTACGCGACCGACCCGGTCGTCATGGACTGGCTGATCGAGCGCGGGGCGGACCTGGAAGCGCGCGACCTGGATCATGCGTCGACTCCCTTGCAATGGCAGCTCGGCGCGCGCAACCATGATGCCGCTCGCGAATTGGTCAAGCGGGGCGCGCAAGTGGATATCTTCGCCGCTGTGATCCTCGGCGATTTAGCGCTGGTGAAGCAGGCGTTGGCGGAGCGTCCATTCGCCCTCCGCGCGCGGGTCAACAGCAGAGGCTACGACTTGGCGCCGAAAGCCGACGGCTCGCATCAGTATGTCTACACCTTCAATGCCGCCGGCCTGTCGCCGCATCAGGTCGCGCTGGAATACGGATACGATGAGATATTCGCATATCTTATTGCGCATAGCCCGCCCGATGTGCAGTTGCTGGCCTACTGCGCGGGAGCCGATGAAGAGGCGGCGGGGCGGATCCTGGCGGCGCATCCGGACATCATAGCGGAAATGCCAGAGGCTGATCGCCGGCAACTGATCTATGCCGCCTGGACGAACCAGGTCGAGGCTGTCAAAGTGATGGCAGCGCTAGGTTTTGATCTGCACGTTTATGACGACGATCGAATGATGCCTTTGCACTCAGCCGCCTACCATGGTTTCGCCGAGGTGATTGGGGTTCTCCTCGATGCCGATGCGGCGCCCCCGCTCGCCTGGCTTAATGGCTACGGCGGCACGCCCTTGACTACTTGCCTCTACGGCCGGCAGCACAGTTGGCGCGCTGATGGCGACTTCCCCGCCAGCATCAAGCTCCTGGTCGATGCAGGCTCGGAAGTGCGCGCCGAGTGGCTGCCGACGGGGAATGGAGCCATTGATGCGATACTGCAAACGAGGCTCGACAATACGGCCTAATCCGAATCACAAAAACCGCTGGCGGTTCAGGAAGCGACATCGACAGCGCTGACTTGGATCGTTTGTTGAAAGGCGATTTGAAGCGCCACGGGCGCGTCGACCACTGAACTGATCGCCTGCCGCGCGAGTTCGAGGTCATCGCTTGTTGGCGGCTCGGTGTCCCGCACGGTCGCGCTGATAGAGATCGTATCGTCCCGCTGTAATGTGACATCGCTGATGTTGGCGCGTGGCAGCGTCTCTTGCAGTATGGCGCTCGCTGTTTCGGCCAGGGGATCGAGAGGGAGCACGACCTGCCGGGCAACGACTGTCAGATCTACATTTTGCTGGTAGAGCTCATCGATAAGGAGCTGGGCCGCGCTGACTTCTTCCGGCGTAATCGGGTGGTCGGACTGGACGATCAGCAGCACCTCGCGGGGTACGGATGTGATGACTTGGTACTCGACGATCGTCGCGCCATGAAAGGCTTCCGCTTGCAGCCGCTCGCGGATATGCGCTTCGTCCACCGCTCGTGAACTCAAGCGCGCGAAAACGAGAAGTATCATGATTGTCGTGACAAAGAGGACAAACCACCAAGCGCGTGAGCGGTTGAGCGTGGCGCCTTCGCGGTCTTCGGTGGGGTGCATTCCCATCCAAAGGAAAGTGATGTATTGCGCCGCGATAATAAAAGCGATATTCGCCAGGAAGAGCAGATTCGCGCCGATCGCCAAGTTGATATCGCGCAGCGCGATGCCCAAGCCGATGGTGCAAATCGGCGGCATCAGAGCGGCGGCGATGGCCACGCCAGCCAGGGCGGCGGGGATGCCCTTGCGCGCGGTGGCGTATGCGGCGACCCAGCCCGATACCAGCGCGATGGCGGCGTCGAGCAGATTGGGGCTGCCGCGCGCCAGCATCTCGTCAGTTGGCGTATCAATCGGCAGGAGCACACCCATCACAATTGAGATCAGCAGGGCGAGCGTCACGCCCATGAAGAGGGTCACGCTGGCGCGGCGGGTGAGGTGGAGAATACCCGTTGCCATGCCGGTGGAGAAACTCGAAAGCGGGGACATCAATGGCGCGACAAGCATGGCGCCGATGATCACGGCGGCGCTGTTGGTCAAGAGCCCGAGTGTGGCGAGCGCCGCCGAGAGGACGATCATGACGGTGTAATCGAGGTTGCTGCTGGCGCTTTTCTCCGCGCTCCAGATGAGTTCATTTTGCTCAACCAGTGTCAACTGCGGGTTGAGGCGCGCGATGCTGTGCGCGATTGTCCCGCGGATGCCACGCTGCCATTCAATCTGCGAAATCATGATCACGGGCCCCGGAGCGGTGTTCAGCAGTTGATTGCTCAAGTCGTTGATGAGGTGGCGCTCGAAATCTGTCTTCTGCGAAAAGCCGATCACTAGCAGGTCATCCGTCGTCAAACTGCCGACGATCTCGTCCGCCGGCGACCGGGCAGTGATGATCTTGGTCTTGAGATCCCGATCCCGCGGCAGGTGTTCTTCGTGGCTTTTGATCGCCGCCTCGTGTTCCGG
This sequence comes from Chloroflexota bacterium, assembly GCA_026706395.1. Next base: position 34,876 of record JAPOYU010000031.1, on the reverse strand, counting down.
GTTGTAATGATAATCGGATTGGACGCGCATCTGCTGCAGGGGGATGTCATGTTGGAGGGCGAAACTGACGCCGAGTTTCATCGCGATCGTCGAGGGCAGGCCCCCATCGACCGGGACAATCACGCGGTCAAAGTCTGAACTTGGGGCCCGGCGGTAAACCAGCACGCCGCAAGGGGCCGTGGCGATAACGTTTTCGACCACCGTTCCAAGTTTCACGCTGCCTTGTATGGTCCGCTGCACCCCGAGCAAGATGACATCGGCGTTGCGCTCGCGGGCGACATCCAGAATCCCGCGCGAGACGCTGACCGACATTTCGGTCACCAATTCCACACGGTGGCCGGCGTCGGTTTTGCTGAACTCGTCCACTACATCCTGGACTTGTTCGTTTACTCTGTTCGCTTGTTCGGCATCGCCGAGGGAGATGACAAGCGCGATGACCAGTCCCTGCGCCGGGTGCACCATTTCGCCGGCGATGCGGAGCATGTCAGCGGCGGTATCGGGCCGCCCCATCGGCACGACGACGGTCCGCGCGTAGTATTCGTCGTATGGCGACGGTTCTTCCCGGTCTGTCGTCTGTGAAATATCAAACTTCATAATAAGTACTTTTACATACTATCCAATTATTGAGATTGTTAAACAGTCGAGCGTTTACCGCTGGCGAATATGCCGGAGCGCAACGCCGGGCACGCCCTTAGGCTAGGATTACAGCGTCTCCAGTGAACTGCGTACTATCACGGCGATACTGCATCAATTCGATACGTAGGCCGCTCGGGTCGACGATCCAAGCCTGCCAGGCATTATCCCCGCCCAGCTTTTTTTCGGTGATGTCGACCCCCTGCTGGGACAGGCGGGCAATGACGGCGTCCAAATCTTCCACTTCGAGGCAGAAATGCTTGATACGGGGACGCGCCGGGTCCTGCGCTTCAGGATCAGCGAAAATCTCGATGAATGTTCCCTCGCCAAGCCTGACGTAAAAGCCAATGCGTTGTCCGGCGCGGAAGAATTCGAAAGCCAATTCCAAACCCAGTTTCTGGACGTAGAACTCTTCCGCGGCTGCCAAATCGGCGGCGCCAATGCAAACATGGGCGAGACGCGTAATCACGCTTATTGCCTCTCTTTTGGCACACTGTTATGTAATATGAATCATAACTTGAATTCGCGCTTATTGCAAAGAGACCGCGATCGTCGTCCGCAGACGCCGAACTGCGGCGATGACAGTTTGCCATTCGGGCGTCTCGACGGCGACCAACTCAAAGTGCCCCGCGCCTTCCAGCAGCATCAGTTCAACGTCGTCGCCGGCGTCCTCCGCGGCATTGATGTATCGTTGAAGGTTCTCGCGGATCAGATCGTCCTCGGAGCCAACCAGATGGATCTGCCGGGCGCCCAAGGGCAGCATCTCGGCCGGGGAGGTATCCTTCAGGTTCGCCTCGGTCCTCGGCAGTTGGCTACCCAGCACCAACTGCAGGGCGGGCTCGGACATGTTGCGGTCGAGCGCATCCGCGATATCAGCTATCGGCGCCAGGGCGACAACTCCGGCGACAGGCAAAGGATTCGCGCTGTATATGGCGCTCGTCGTGGCGATACGCCCCCGTCCAGCAAGCCAAAGCGCCAGGTGACCGCCGGCCGAATGCCCGATCGCTATGACTCCGTCCAGACTCAGGCTGTGATGGTCGGCAATTGATCGCAGATATTCCGCCGCCGCCCCGACGTCCAGGAACATATTGGGGAACTCCCCGCCGTTGCCCGCCCGTCGATACTCGATGTTCCAGACGGCGAAGCCCTCGCTCGCCAGCGCCTGCGTCACCGACCCGAGCGGACGCAAATCATAGAGATCGCGGTAGCCGCCGCCGTGAATGAGGACGATGACAGGGTGGGGCGGCGCCGTCCGCGGCAAGGTGAGTTCGCCGAATTGTTGTGGATCGCTGTCATAGGCGTAGCGAAAGCCAGGCTCGACCGTGGGAAACTTAATGTAGTCCTCAGCTGTCAGCAGTGGCATGTTGGCCCCCGCTCCTCCCCCTTTTTGATCGCGCGTTGCGGCGCCGAATTCACAGGATATCCAGCGGATTATCTGGGTCAATGCCGTCGTCGAAGGGAATGTGGCGGATGACGCTTGTGACCTGGTAGACGGAGCCGAGCCAATTGTTGAATATCGCTTTGGCGGTATCGCCCCAGGTATTGTCCAGCCAGGGCAAGAACTGCTCTTCAGGGAATTCGGGCAGTTCGCCGCCGTTCTCCAGCGCCAGCTGCGCCTGTCGTATGTAGCGCTCGGCTATCTCGCGCGCTTCGAGCGGGAAGTAATTCTCCGGGTAAGGGGGCTGGGCGTTCTCGCCGCGGAAATAGCCGAGAAGATCGCGCTTGTATTCTTTCAGGAGGCTGTTGATATCGTATTCGGGGTGTCCCTGGAAGTAGACCAGCCGGAGTTGATCGGGACTGACGGCCATATGCACTTCGCCGTCGAAGCTTTGTATCAACACGGTCAAGCCGGCGCCTTCAATCTGCTCGCGAGTTATGGAGTTCCAGCGCGAATGCGGCACATCAAAGCGGGTGTTGATCTCGCGCAGCAGAGGGTGGTTCGGCAGCGTAACGCGATGCTCAAACACCCCCCATATTTTGCGACCGCGTTTGACGCGATCTATCCGGTAGAAATACTTCATCAGGGCATGCGTTGACAGGCAGGAGCACAGGGTCGATGTTACGTTCTCGCCGGCCCATTCGATGACTTCGGTCAAGGGTTGCCAGAAGTTTTCTTGATCGAGGCTGGGATTGGCGACATTGGCGCCGGTTATGATGAGGGCGTCCAAGCCGTCTCGCTGCACCTGCTCGAACGTCGTATAGAACTGGTCGATGTAAGCTTGCGTCTCCGGGCTGCGCTCCAAGCCGGGAACCGAAAACACATGCACATAGAACTGGGCGATCTGGTTGCTGTTGCCCACCAGGCGCATGAATTGCCGCTCGGTGATTTCCAGCGCGGCGTCGGGCATCATGTTCAGCAGCCCAATGTGAAGTTCACGGATGTCTTGCTTCAGCGCGCGGGAAAGCGTCAGCACTTCTTGGCCGTGCTGGCGCAAGCGGTCGAAGCTTGGCAAGGGTGTATGGGCGACTAATGGCATGGACCTTCAACTCCAGTCGATAGGAATAACAATCCGTCGATCCGGGTCAACAGTATAGCACTCTCAAACAGGCGGGCAATGCTCGTAAATCGTCGGGAAGGGCAGACATAGCGCCCATATTATAATGAGAGTAGAAATCGACCGCGTTCGATCGTTCCGCTGCGAGACGGGTGAGGGAGGAAACCAGATGCTGTCCCAACTCCGCGATACTTTTGTTCGGTATGCCTTGATAGCCATCGGCATCGTCATCGGCGCGCTTTCGCTGATTGTATTTTTGCAGCCGCTTGATATTGCGCCGGCCGGCGTCGCCGGCGCCTCGACGCTGTTAAACGAGCTGTTCGATACGCCTATCGGGCTGATGATCTTCCTGCTCAATATCCCGATCCAGTTGGCCGGTTACGCCATGCTGCCGAACGGGGCGAAAGTCATCTTGCGCAGCGTGGTGATTATCCTGATATTTTCAGTCGTGGTGGACAATCTCGGCCCCTTAGTGCCGGAAGGCGGCTTAAGCGATGAGCGCATGCTTAACGCTCTTTTCGGCGGCGTCACCGGTGGCATCGGCGTCGGCTTGGTCTACCGCGCCGGCGCGACCTTCGGCGGCACATCAACCCTCGCGCTGATTCTGCAGCGCCGCTTCGGCTTTCCCATGAGCACGACATTCTTGTGCACCGATACGCTCATCATTATCGCTGCCGGGCTGGTCTATGGCTGGGAAGGGGCGCTCTACGCCGCCATTGCCCTGTTCACCGCCGGGCTGGCAACTGATTACGTGCTGGAGGGCCCCAGTGTGATACGTACCGCTATGGTCATCACCGACAAGCCGGAGGAAATATCCCAGCGCGTTTTCGCCGGGCTGCAGCGCGGCGCCACCAGTTGGAAGATCAAAGGCGAGTACACCGGCGCCGAGCGAACCATGCTCTACGTCACGATCTCGCGGTCGCAAGTGCGGGACTTGAAGGATGAGATATCACATGTGGATCCCAATGCCTTTATCGTCATCGGCATGGGGCACGCCGCTTACGGGGCCGGCTTTCGTCGTGTCCGGAAGGTCGGTATGTAAATCAGCGCAGGTGCTCTCCGGCATTCACGCGCAACAGTTCGCCGGTGATGAAGTCTTCCTGGCAGAGGTAAAGGACCGCCCGCGCTACATCTTCCGGCGTGCCGGTGCGGCGCAAGGGATTGCGTTCGCCGATGCGGCTCCATTCCTCGTCCGTGACTGCGCGTCCGGCGGGCTTCAGCATCGCGCCCGGCACGATGGCATTGACACGTATGGCGGGAGCCAGCGTCAACGCGCTGACCTGTGTCAACATCCAAAGCGCCGACTTGCTGACGCCGTGATGAGGATAGTCCTTCCAGGGACGATCAGCGCCGGCATCGCAGATGTTGATGATGACGCCGCCAGGCAAAGGGTTCTCTGACATGAGGCGCGCCGCTCGCTGCGTGATGAGGAAGGGCGCGCGCAAATTGACCGCCATAGTCAGGTCCCAATCGTCCAGCGTCAGATCCAACAGTCCCCGCTTCTGAAAAACCGAGGCGCTGTTCACGACAATGTCCAGCCGTCCGTAGCGCTCATTCAACGCGGAAAATACCGTATCCACGCCCTCGGGATGGCTGAGGTCGGCCGCTACGCTGTGAGCATCGACGCCGTGCGACTTGACCGCCTGAATAGTTTCGCGCACTTCAGTTGCTTCGGCGCGATGGTAATGCACGAGGATGCGCGCGCCATGCCTGGCTAGTTCCAGCGCGATCGCCCGGCCGACGCGGCGCGCCGAGCCCGTCACCAACGCTACTTTGTCGCTCAAGTCAATGCGCATCGCCGTCGTTCCTCACTGCTGCCCTTCGTAGTCTTCCAACGCAGCCAGATAAACGCCCATCTCTTCGTATTTCATCTCGCCGAGTTTCATGTGGCGGATGATGCCGTCGCCATTGATCACAAAGGTCGTAGGCAAGTTCTGTACGCCATAATCGCGCTTGACCACCTCGTTGATATCCATCGCCACCGTCAGATTCTCGATGCCGATTTCAGCCAGAAAGCCGCTGATGACGGCAGCGGTCTCACCCAGGTTGATGGCGAGCACGGCCGGGCCATTTTCATCAGCGCTGTGCTCGGCAGCGAATTCTTCCAGCGCCGGCAACTCGCGAACACAGGGCGCGCACCAACTCGCCCAGAAGTTGAGGAAGAGCGGCCGCCCGGCATAGTCCGCCGGGGAAACCAGCGTCACTCCGTCGAGGAGCGGCAGTTCGAAGTCGGGCGCTGTGAAGTTGAGCACGCTTCGCGGCGGCGCCGGTTGGAATGCCGGTGTGGGTTCGGTCTGGGTGCGGGTTTCGAGAGCGAGCATCAGCAGGGCGACGAAGATGCCGAAGAGGGGGAGGATGAGGAGGATGAGGAGAGTGGGGGAGGGGGTTTTTTTCGCTTTTGCTTTAGCACCAGCTTGTCTGCCGGATGGATACACGGATTGCGGATCCTCGGCTGCTTCTGCCGGCGCGTCGTAGAATACCCATTTCTCTCTTTGCATAAACTCTTCTAGCGAAACGCACTCGACTCCGAAATGCGTACAAATGTCAGGAATCTTGACTCCACTTCCGCTTGGCTTTTCAAGGGTGACGACGGTCGCGCCCAAGGCTTTTGCTCGCGCTATCAGGAAGCAGTCCGCGTTTGGCATTCCCGAGTAGAGTTTTTTGCGCTCAATGTTTGCCTGGAAGTGATGCACTGCGAATATCTCTTTCACGATCTTGGCTTCATCAACGGTGGGAACAGCAAAGACGTCTTTCCAATCCATTGCCCATCGCCGAAGTTCATAATGGGGACAGTTTGCCAATTCGCGCCAGACTTCGCGCGGAGACGTTATTTGGCCTTCAGCCAGCGACTGTTCAAGGTATCGCAATATAGCCGGAAAACTATACGGATAATAACTTCGAAAGATTTGCGAAAACACATTCGTGTCGAATACGTATCGCATCTGACTTACCTGGCTAGCAATTCGCGGAGATCGTCAAGGTATAGGCGAGGGAGCTCAACATAGTCGGCCAAAGTGTCTTCGTCAAAAAGGCCATTATCGAAGCACTCAAATGCGAGTTTGATAAATGGCTCTCCGAGCTCATCTAGAACTATGTCATCTGGCCCCCCGCCGCCTCCGCCGCCTATGCGCCGTCTTGCCCACATCTCCAGTGTTTCTCTGTGCTGACTCTCAGTTATCAGGTTCAATTCCAAGAGTCTGTTGTTCATCCATTCTGCTGGGACGTCAAACAGGTGAGAAAGTCGCAATGTAATGTCCGCCAAGTTCCCTGACTTGAGCCGGTTCATGAACTCGCTTTCTAGCGACCTGCTTGGTACGACGATTTCTGTTGATGCGGCATTGCATATCTCTTCAACTTGTCTACTTTCAGGATCCAGATCTGACAGGTATGCGTCGTCTCGCTTGTCTAAGCCGCTGGTATGAAACAGCAAGTGAACCAGCGAATGACACATCGTTAGAATACCGCCGGACCATCTATGTTCAGACGCGTCAATGCAAATGAGCGGAAACCGCGGATCATAGAGGGCGAAGCCAATGTAGTCCATTTGGCGGAAAGTAAGAACAGTTACCATGACTCCAACGTCGGCAAACATGTTTCGCCAGTTTTCGACTGACTTATGCCTATTGGCCCAGTCGAATTGCTCTTCAATAGTGATGCCCAAGTACTCTCGAACTTCCGCGGCCAATGATTCGGGGCTGTCGTCGGGAGAGATTCTGAGGTCATGAACAATCAGCCGCTTCGGCGCGCGACTCATTGCATACAGGGCTTGGCGCTTTCTGTTTCGGTAATCGGCTTTTTCCATTAGAAATCGCATTCTTGCTGTGAGGTCATGGAATGCGTCTGGACCTAGAGTGCGAAATTCAGGTTCAAAGTCTGATACTTCAGGCGGATCGGAAAAAAAGAAAACGGCAACTGGCACTTCGAATCGGTCTGCTAGTGCTTCCAACTGTCGATATGTCGGCCTGGCGTCGCCTTTTTCCCACGTGGCGATCTCTTTGAAGCCCGCTGTGTGGCTTAAAGCATCAATTTCAAAACCCGCCCGCTCTCGCGCCCACGTCAATACCGCCGGGGTAATCGGCATCCGCTCGTCAGCCATCGCCCTTACCTCAATACCTACTCAAACACCCAGTGATCGACATCTCGCGTCCAGCCGCCGCACAGTTCCGTTTCGGTGAAAAAATTCGACACTTCGATCTCGCCGTTCTCGACGCTGTCCGACCCGTGCACGAGGTTCCGCCCGATCTCCAAGGCGAAATCGCCGCGGATCGTGCCGGCCGCCGCCTCGGATGGCTTGGTCGCGCCGATGGTCGTCCGCGCCGCCGCGATCGCATCGCTGCCTTCCAGCGCCATCACCAGCACCGGCGCCGATGTGATGTACTCGACCAGGCCCGCGAAGAATGGGCGTTCACGGTGCACATCGTAATGCCGCTCCGCCAGCTCGAGGCTGACTTGCAGCAACTTCATGCCGATGATCTTCAAGCCGCGCTGCTCAAACCGCTTGATGATTTCGCCGGCGAGACCGCGCTGTACAGCATCCGGCTTCACGATGATCAATGTCCGTTCCAAGGGATTGCCTTTCTGGTTCGGTCGCATATTTTGTATCGCGGTTATCATACAAGCGCGGGCCGCAAATGTGTATGCGCAGGGCTGAGACCAGACCGCCAATGCCGTGTACAGGCATCATGTACCTTGTCGAACTCTGCTATGATACGTGCAGCGCAGTGAAAGGGACGAGCATGAGCGCGGCTTTCTGGAGCAATCAGACGGTAATCGTGACCGGGGGCGCCGGCTTCCTCGGTCGTCATGTGGTGGACGAACTGCGCGAGCAGTCTGCCGGAGGGATTATCGTTCCGCGCCGCGCCGAATATGACTTGCGCGAACAAGAAGCGGTCGCGCGGCTCTATGCCGATCATCCCGATGCGACGATGGTCATTCACCTCGCTGCCAACGTCGGCGGCATCGGCATCAACCGGGTGCATCCAGGCCTCTTCTTCTACGAGAACATCATGATGGGCACGCTGATGCTTGAGTATGCTCGCCGCGCCGGCGTGGGGAAATTCGTCGGCGTCGGCACCGTCTGCAGCTATCCAAAATTCGCGCCGGTGCCCTTCAGGGAAGAGGACCTCTGGAATGGTTACCCGGAAGAGACCAACGCGCCTTATGGTTTGGCGAAAAAGATGCTGCTGGTGCAGAGCCAGGCCTATCGCCAGGAATATGGCTACAACGCGATTCATTTGCTGCCGGTCAACCTGTACGGCCCGCATGACAAGTTTGACTTGCAATCGTCGCACGTCATCCCGGCTGTGATCCGCAAAATGGTGGACGCGCAAGAGAGCGGCGCAGCGCAGGTCACGCTCTTCGGCGATGGCTCGCCAACGCGGGAATTCCTCTTCGTGCGCGACGCCGCTGAGGGCATCGTTCTGGCTGCGGAAAATTATAATGGCGCGGAGCCGGTCAACCTGGGCAGCGCTTTCGAGATCAGCATCCGCGACCTGGTCGAGATCATTGCGGAAGAAGTCGGCTTCAGCGGCGACCTGCGCTGGGATACCAGCAAGCCCAATGGGCAACCCCGCCGCAAGCTTGATGTGTCGCGGGCGCAGCGTGAATTCGGCTTTGTCTCGCAGACGGATTTCCGCTCCGGTTTGCGGGAGACAATCCGCTGGTACCGCGCCGTGCGCAGCCCGGCATCCTTTTCTTAACTTGTGGTAAATTTGAATTATCTCTGGTAACATTATGCCAGCCTTGTCCTGGTCGCGGTCGGCAGTTGCCAGCTTGGTTCGCAGGGGGTTTCCGTTGCTTTCTTGCTGCGATGGCCGGGCGCCAATGGTTCCGCCTTAGGGATTGTTGACAGAATCGCACAGGTACGACAAACTCTCTTCGATTGCGCGTTCGCGATATGGAGTTCTGTTCATAGGCGTTTATCTGCGGAATCAGTCATGGCTGCCGCAGCGCTTTGCGAATAGAGTCTTTGTCGGAAAAGGAGGGTGTCACCTTGAGCACGTTACTTGACGTCAAGGACCTGATTGTCAGGTTCTATACGCAGGAAGGCACCGTCTACGCGGTCAATGGCGTGTCCTTTGAACTGGAGGAAGGCGAGACGCTCGGCATTGTCGGTGAGAGCGGCAGTGGCAAGAGTGTCAGTTGCCTCGCCTTGATGGGCTTGATCCCCAGCCCGCCGGGCAAAGTCGAGTCCGGCACGGTCATGTTTGAAGGGCGGGATCTTCTCACCCTCAAGCCGGACCAAATGCGGCTCATCCGCGGCAAAGAAATCGCCATGATTTTCCAAGATCCGATGACTTCGCTGAATCCGGTGCTGACTATCGGCACACAGATCACAGAGTCGCTGAAGCTGCACGAAGGCATGAATACCTCGCAATCCCGCAAACGGGCGGCGGACCTGCTCGATTTGGTCGGCATTCCGGACGCCTATCGCCGTCTGGACGATTATCCGCATCAATTCTCCGGTGGCATGCGACAGCGCGTGATGATCGCCATGGGTTTGTCCTGCAATCCCAAACTGCTGATCGCCGATGAACCGACCACCGCGCTCGATGTGACGATTCAGGCGCAGATCATCGAACTGGTCAAACAGCTCAAAGATGAATTCAATATGGCGATGATCTGGATCACCCATGATTTGGGGGTGGTCGCGGGTATCGCCGATCGCATTCAGGTGATGTACGGCGGGCGGATCATGGAATCCGGCACATCGCACGAAGTCTTCCGCGATAGCCGGCATCCATACACGGTGGGTCTGCTCGGCTCCTTGCCGCGCCTGGATTCAAGCGGTGAAGAAAAGCTGACGCAGATCGAAGGATCGCCGCCGGATATGCGCAACGAGCCGGCCGGTTGCCCCTTCGCGCCGCGCTGTGATGTGCGCGAATACCTGCAATTGGAAAAATGTTGGGATCAGCGGCCACCGCTGGAGTCCGTTCCCGATGTCGATGGGGGCAGCATGCACATCATGTCCTGTTGGGCCGATATTCGCGAGGGGGTAGCAGAAAATGTCTAGTCCAGCCATGGCAGTTGAATCGCGCAAGGCTCATGACGAGAGCGATGTTATTCTCGAAGTTACTGATCTTAAGAAACATTTCCCGATATCTTCCGGCATCGTTTTTCAGCGGCAAGTCGGCGCTGTACGCGCGGTTGACGGCGTAAGCTTCGATGTAATCCGCGGCGAGACCTTGGGCCTGGTGGGTGAATCCGGCTGCGGCAAGAGCACCACCGGCAGGACGATTTTGCAGCTCTATCGCCCGACCGAAGGCAGCGTCAAGTTTGAAGGGCAGGAGCTGTCGACCATGACGGGCAATGATCTGCGACAGATGCGCCGGCGCATGCAGATCATATTCCAGGATCCCTTCGCCTCGCTGAATCCGCGCATGACCGTCGGCAGCATCGTCAGCGAGCCACTGCAAATCCACAAAATGTACGCCAACAAAAAAGAGCGGCAGCAATACGTCGAACAGTTGATGGAAAGAGTGGGTTTGAATCCGTATTTCATCAACCGGTATCCGCACGAATTTTCCGGCGGGCAGCGGCAGCGCATCGGCATCGCCCGCGCGCTGGCTTTGCAGCCCAGCTTCATCGTGGCTGACGAGCCGATTTCGGCGCTCGATGTTTCGATTCAAGCGCAGGTGGTCAACCTGATGGAAGAGCTGCAGGACGAACTCGGCTTGACCTACCTCTTCATCGCCCACGACCTCAGCATGGTGCGCCATATCTGCGATCGCGTCGCCGTGATGTATCTGGGCAAGATCGTCGAGCTTGGTCCGGTGGATGATGTCTACGACAACCCGCAGCATCCTTACACGCAGGCGCTGCTGTCAGCCGTGCCCGTGCCCGACCCGGTCGTCGAGGAGAATCGCCAGCGCATCATCATCTCCGGCGATCTGCCCAACCCGGCCAGTCCACCGACCGGCTGCAACTTCAACACGCGCTGCCCGGTCGCCTTCGACCTCTGCTACCAGGAGCCCGACCCGCCGCTCATCGAGGTGCGGCCGAATCACTTCGTGAGTTGCCATCGGGTCACTTAGCGGGTCGCCCTCTTGGCTGATTGCAGGGGCTATGGAAAATGTAAAGGCGACCCATTGGGCCACCCTCAAGTATTTTTCGGAGTGATTCCGAGTTCGCGCTATTCCACTGCTATGGCGAAAGCCGCGGGCGCCATCGGGTCAACTCTTCAGCCGGACACAGTTTCCCCAGAAAGTACACGCGCAGATGAACCGACTTCCCCAGCATATCCACCCAAGTCTACAACGACGTACCAGTGCCCGGCGCGGGGGATCGGGAAGCGAACGGGGGACTGTGTATAGTGTCCGCCGTTGTATCTGTGCCGGTGACCGTATCGGTAGCGTCTGAGGTTTTCGCTATCCAACAAGCGTACATTCGCCGCATTGGTTATGGTAATCTCAGCAATCTCGCCACCAGACAATTGCCCCAGATCATGTTTGATGAATTGCATCGAGACTCAATCCTTACTTACTACTGCCACCATTGTAGCACAGATTGCCTTCCACGCGTAATGGCTCCACGGCCCCGGAAACGCAACCTGGGTGAGAGACCTTTTCTTGAAAAAGATCTCTAGTGTTCGTCATTTCTTGGCTCCAGTTTCTGCTGATAGTATCTCTTGATGAGTTCATAAACCGCGTCTGCGATTTGCTCGACTGTGTTTGCTGCAGTACTCCATGCAAGAAGCCTAGCGAGTGAAGGACGGTACGCTCTCACTTCTGACTCGCCAATTTCGTGCCAAAATGGGAAAAGTACTCGATCTTCTGTTACTGCCAGGTACTCCAGAGTGTTAAGCTCAAACGTTGTCCAGTCCTTTTCAAAGAATCGCTTTGAAAGTACCAAGATTCCAAATCGACTGGCACTGATTCCCTGATTTAGCGCAGCAGATAGGTCGTCGCCAAATCGAAGCTCGAACTCGTCGTACCAGACTCTCAGTCCACGCTCTTGAAGCAATAGCGCCAGCGGTCGCGCTACTTCATCTTTGTCTTCTGAGGCGTGCGAAAGAAAGACATCATATTGAAAATCGTCTTGCTTGATTATGTACTGCGCCAATGTCTGCTCCCCAATGCCAGCGCAATCTAGCCATGAGGCACCAAGTGAACGCAAGCCAGGTGCAGATTCTATCAGTCTTTGACTATGGAAAGTAGTCGTCTAAAGATACAAGGGCGAGCCGCCGGCCCGCCCCTAAGATTGTTCTATTGAGTGTGAATTACGCCGCCGCCGAACCATCCACAATCGCGACGAACTCCTCCGCATTGAGCGTCTCGCGCTCTATCAGAATTTCGACCAGTTCTTCCATCTTGTCCTTCTGCTCCAGCAGCAGCGATTTGGCGCGCTCATACGCCGCCTGCAAGATCCGCTTGACCTCATCGTCAATTTGCTGGGCGTAGTGCTCGCTGTAATCGCGCTGCTCGGCGATCTCCCGCCCGAGGAAAACCGCGCCTTGTCCATTGCCGTAAGAGCGCGGACCCAGCACATCGCTCATGCCGAATTGCGTCACCATCGCCCGCGCCATACGGGTCGCCTGCTGCAAGTCATTGCTGGCGCCGGTGGTGAACTGATTGTAGATGATCTCTTCCGCCGCGCGTCCGCCCATCGCCGCCACGATATCGTCCTCGAACTTCTCCCGCGTGATCAGCATGTCGTCGCCATCGGGCAGGGGCATGACATAACCGCCGGCGCGCCCGCGCGAGACGATCGTGATCTTGTGCACCGGGCTGGTATTGTCCAGCAGGTGAAAGAGCAGGGCGTGCCCCGCTTCATGATAAGCGACCTTCTCCTTCTCCTCCGGCGTGATGACACGGCTGCGGCGTTCCGGCCCCATGACCACCCGCTCCATCGCTTCCTGCATTTCGCCCATGCCGATGGATTTCTTGTTGCGCCGCGCCGCCAGGATCGCCGCTTCGTTGACCAGGTTCTCCAGGTCGGCGCCGCTGAAGCCGGCTGTGATCTTCGCCAGCGCTTCCACGTCCACATCACCTCCCAGAGGCTTGCCGCGCGAATGCACCTTGAGGATTTCCTGCCGACCCCTGACATCGGGATTGTCCATCACCACTTTGCGGTCGAAACGGCCCGGGCGCAGCAGCGCCGGATCGAGGATGTCGGGGCGGTTGGTGGCGGCTACGATGATGATGTTGGTGTCGTTGTCGAAGCCGTCCATCTCCACCAGAATCTGGTTGAGCGTCTGCTCGCGCTCGTCATGGCCGCCGCCCAGGCCAGCGCCGCGATGACGACCGACGGCGTCGATCTCGTCGACGAAGACGATGGCGGGCGCTTCCGCCTTGGCGCGTTCGAATAGATCGCGGACGCGGCTTGCGCCGACGCCGACGAACATCTCGACGAATTCCGAGCCCGAAATGCTGAAGAAGGGCACACCGGCTTCACCGGCCACGGCGCGCGCCATCAAGGTCTTGCCGGTGCCCGGCGGCCCCACCATCAGCACGCCCTTTGGCACGCGCGCGCCCAAGCGAATGAACTTCTCCGGCTCCTTGAGGAACTCGACGATCTCCTTCAAGTCCTCCTTCGCTTCTTCGGCGCCAGCGACATCCTTGAAGGTGACTTGGGGCCGCTCCATATCTCGCGAGACGCGCGGCTTGCTGCGCCCGAAGCTCATCGCCTGATCCTGCCCGGCGCGCATCGACCGCATCATCCGCCACAAGAACCAGACGATGATCAGAATAGGCACGATGCCGATCAGAATCTGGAAAATCAACTGCGGCGAGTCATCGCTGGGCTCGAAGAAGTAGTCGACATTGTTAACGCCAAGCGCTTGCAGCTGCGTGTAAAAGTCGGACGAGGGATTCTTGTAGACGGTCTCGGTCGTGCTGTCTGTATACGTGACCAGCAGCTCTCGCCCGCCGCCACGCTCGACGATTCGCTCCACCCGGCCTTGCTGGATGTCGTTCGTCAGGCGGTTCATGGGCCAGCTGTTGTCCAACTGCAAAGCCGCGCGCCCGTTGAATACGAGCAGCCCCAGCGCCAGCACGATGACACCCAATATGATCCACATTCTCTGCGCATTGGGATTGCCAAACGGCGACTTTCCGCCGTCGCTATTCTTCTTGCTATCTTTGCCCCCCTCTGTGACGTGACGCGGGGGCTCTGACCGATTGTTCATCAAGCAGACTCCATCAGGTTTTCCAGCGGCGGGACGTCACGACATCTCGCCTCATTACTAATGACCAGTTTCGCCGCAAAATGGTGACAAATTGCCGCCGGATCCCCGCCGATTTCCGCCAAATTGACGTCATTTGCCTCCGGTAGCGATATGGCGCCTCAAAAAGCAGATGACGTGGGATACAGATGCCAAGCTTCACCTAATCTTTAGCGTCTCATCGCTGAATTTTCTCACTTGTTCCTGTATTATTACACTGCAAGATCAGCCAGTTTCGCCGGGGAACATACGGCCCAGTTATGACCGATCGCAGCAATGAAGAATGGATTGCGTCACTGCGGGCGCAGGGGCAAGCAGCGCAGGCTGATGCCTTGGGCGATTTGCGGGTGCGCCTGCAGCGCAGCATCTACTTTTATCTGAGCCAGGATCGCAGCGATCTCCGTGGTCTGGCGGCGCAAGAACTGGCGCAGATGGCGGAAGACCTGGCCCAGGACGCTACCCTGCGCGTCATGGACAATCTGGGTAACTTCCGCGGCGAGAGCCGCTTCACCACCTGGGCGAACAAGATCGCCATTCGCCTCGCCATCAGCGATTTGCGGCGCGCGCGCTACCGGGACTTCAGCTTGGATGAACTGACCGCCGACGGCGACCTGCTGCCGTCATCGACCCGTTTGGTCACGGCGACATCGCCGACGCCGGAGAAAGTCGCCGAGCGCGATGATGTCTTGGAGAAGATCGAAATCGCGCTGAAGGAGGCGCTGACCGAGCGCCAGTATCAGGCGCTGGTTGCCATCGCGCTGAAAGGCATTCCGATGGATGTGCTGGCCGAGCGTATGGGCACCAACCGCAACGCCCTCTACAAGCTCATCCACGATGCCCGGCGCAAGCTGAAAAACCACCTGGAAGCGCAGGGCATGTCCACCGATTATATGATGAACCTGTTCGGGAATTGAGGCACTACGGTTTCAATTTTGGTCATTACCCTAAAACAGACATTTTGTTCTAGCGAAAATACGCTACAATGTAGGAAACTGAATATCATCTTGTGGCGAGCGATGAATGAGAAGATCTTTCTAAACCGTGTGTTCTACAAGAATTCGCAATACATGACAGAAGTTCCAGACAACGTCGTTGATTTGGTCGTAACTTCGCCACCATACTTTAATGTGAAGGACTACTCGCTGGATGGATACCAACTTGAGAACCACAGTGAAAAGAATGGCGCTCAGATTGGTGATTTGCAGGACTATTCAGAATTCATCAATTCTCTACTTAAAGTATGGCAGGAGTGTGAGAGAGTACTCAAGCCAAACGGCAAATTAGTAATAAACTCCCCATTAATGCCAATGAAGAAGTCTGACTACAAAACTCACTATAATCGCCATATTTTTGACCTTAACGCAGACATTCAGCATTCCATCCTATACCAACAGAAGACATCCATGTTCTTATATGATGTGTTCATATGGGACAGGACAAATCCTAGCAAAAAGTTGATGTTTGGTAGTTACCCATATCCCCGTAACTTCTATGCGCAAAACACTAGCGAGTTCATAACGGTATATGTGAAGGATGGAAAGCCACAGAACAACGTACCCGGTTATGCACGAGAGGCGAGCCGGCTATCCCAGGATGAGTGGGTAGAATTCACCAAACAAGTTTGGCGGATTCCGATACCCGGCAAAGACGATTTGGCGTTTGGAGATCACAGCGCCATAATGCCAGAGGAGATAGTCTATCGCTGTGTCCGACTTTTTACATTTGAAGGAGATATCGTTCTCGATCCTTTTGCTGGTAGCGGGACTACACTAAAAGTCGCAAAACAGCATGGTCGGCATTTCATCGGATACGAGATAATGTCGAACTACAAAACAGTCATTGAAAGAAAGCTTGATGTAGCGTTCCAGATGCGACTCCAACTCGAATATGAAAACTGAGCTTGCGTTCAATGAAATCTACAATCTAGACTGCTTTGAATTCTTGGCTAAGGTCGAAGATGGGACTGTTGACTTGGCCGTAATTGATCCACCATACAATTTGAAAAAGGCTGGGTGGGATACATTTGAGTCAGATGCGGCCTTCCTGGACTTCACTTATTCTTGGATAGATGAACTCATCCCCAAACTCAAACCAAACGGTAGCATCTACATTTTTAACACGCCATACAATTGCGCGTATATACTTCAGCACCTCGTTTCACGAGGTCTTTTTTTTCAGAATTGGATTACTTGGGACAAGCGCGATGGCTTGGGCAGTGCGCGCCGTCGGTTCAGTAATGGACAAGAGTCCATTCTGTTCTTTACAAAGGGACAACGTCACGTCTTCAACTGCGACGAAGTCCGCGTTCCATATGAGTCTGCTCAAAGAATAGAACATGCAAAATCGAAGGGAATTCCAAAGAATGGAAAGAGGTGGTTTCCTAATCCCAACGGCCGCCTCTGCGGAGAAGTGTGGCATTTCAGTAGTGCCAGACACAAGAACAAAGTCAATGGCCGAGTAACAAAGATGGGCCACGCAACACCGAAACCTCTGGATCTAATAGAACGAATCATTCGAGCAAGTTCAAATCCCGGCGATCTCGTGCTAGACTGCTTCGTTGGCACCGGAACAACTGCAGTTGCGGCGAAGCGACTTGAAAGAAAGTTCATCTGTTCCGATAATAGTGATCGGTACGTTGCGATTGCCCGAAGCCGCTTAGAGATGTGCGAGTAATACGCTCTATGTCAATAGTCTACGTTCGAAACATCAATCCCGGTAATGAAGCCCTCGAGTTTATCGATTCTCGGCTACTGGATGACGGTTATCGTGGTATCCATTTGTCACAGCATTTCCGATACGATAGGGACGAAGTTATTGCAGTCCTTCGGCTACTCGACAAATATGCTCCCTCCAAATCTTTGCTGACTATAAGGACAACGGACTTACGAAACAGGCCGCCGAACTTACCCGAAGAAGAGACTTATGCGCGATTCTGCGACGAGGTGAATGAGAGCATTGGTAAAGGTACTCAAGACTCTATACGAAAGACTCTCTTTGTTGATCTTCACAGAATGGGACTGATAGATCGCTTCGGACCGACCAAAGTTCCCACAGAACTCTTTTCAAGGCAGAGAGTGAAATATGTCTCACTTAGCGAGCAAGGTCATAGACTTGTTCAGACCGAGCCAATTGACGAGCAGAACTACATTTTTACAGGAGCGGTCGACAAGCTTTTGCTGGGTATCATCAACGTATTGCTTAGCCTACTTCGCGACCCCGATTTCAAGCTCAAAAAAGTCAACATTTATGAGTTTATGTTTTTCGTTTCCGCAATCGGTACTCAAACGACTTTCAGCATTAGCAACGTCCAATGTGTCAAATTGATCCGCTCCTATAGGAGACTTTCCACTATTCAACGTCGCAGTGTAATTGATAAGCTGGATCAAGAGTTGAAGCCGGAGAATTTCGACGGAGATAAGACTTCGCAGCGCGATTTCCATAATTGGCATAATGAAGCTGAACAAATATACAGTTTGCTCCACCAAACAGTCTATTTTGAGGTTCGTGAAAAGACACTGTACCTTTTGCGTGACAAGGTTCGATCCTTTAGTGAGAAATTACAGTATTTCAAGAAGCACCGAGTCAGCCGCTCACCAGGTTTTGAATTGCATCATGTAGTGCCGCTTAGTTGGTCAGAAAGTCAACAGCAGTTCAAGCTGTTCGACAACTGGAAAAATATGGTATACATCAGTGCTTTCGACCACGCTACCATTACCCAGAATCGAAATCGCAACGTAGTTATGAAAGCTTCAAATCGGGACATAATACTTAGCGATTACAGCGATAACATCGTGTACTTGAAAGAAGGTGATAATATCCTCTATTCAATCGACAAGCAGCCAACAATGCTTTCTTACAATAGAAGATTGCGTGAGGCTGTTGAATGAAGGCGAAATATGATCTTTAATTGAGCCGGCTATTGCCTCAGCGCCAGCAGCGAACCGAAGCACATCTCATCGGCCGTGCCCTCGCCCCAGACGATATAACGCGGATCGTCGGAGAGAGAATTGTCCCAGGTGCAGGTCATCCTTAGGACATCGCCGTAGGACAATTTCAGCGGATCGACAAAGAAATAAAGGCCCTGCCAGTGGAAATCCCAGCGCGGAATATCCAGCAGAAGCGGCGATTCGTCTCCTCCGGGATTCAACTCCAGGCGAAAGCTGCGCCCTAGTTCGTGCATGTGCCCGGAAACGCCGAATACGGTCAGGGGCCCGGTAATCGGAAAATCACAAAAGCCTTTGGCGTTCTCGCCGCTGTTGTGAGCATAATCTTCCAGGCTTTGTTCGCACTTGCGCAGTAGATAATCGGGGGTGTAACGCGCTTTTTCCCCATAATGTTCGGCGACGCGCTCGATTGCGGTCTTGCGCTCACATTGCGGTCCCTCAACACCGGTCGGGCAAGGGATTTCGACAGGCGCCGCCAACGGCAATTCGATGAGTTCGGCGAGATTACTCTCGGCGGATTCCAATTGAAAGATGATTCGGCTTCGATCCGGCTGACGGGTCGTCCACAGATTGTAGTGCATTTGCACGACAATTTGCTGACCGGGTCTGATGAGGAAGCCGGCGCCACCCGGAAATATGACTGGCGATGCGCCCGGCGCCCAGCCGCCAATCCCCTCGCCCTCGGTCGATAAGCCAGGTCCGGCATAACAAGACCAGCCCGGACGCCCATCGGCATAGTTGCGCCTTTGAATAGCGCGATCAGCCCCTTTATCAAACAGATACAGGATATTGTGATGCGCCATCTCCGCGACATCAGGGATGAATTCGTAACCGGTGATGTACTGCGGCGCGTCTATCTCGAGCGGCAAGGCGAAACAGCGGTAATCATCCAGCACATCCGGGTCCGGCTCGTAGGGCTCTTCGAGCTGCAATGTCAGGTCCGCCCGAACCTGGACGAGATCGAATCCATCAGTCGCCGAGGGCGCATAATCGTGGCTGTCGCCCAATGCCGCGCCATCATCCACCCAAGCGGCGATGGTGGCGATTTCCTCGTCCGAAAGGCTGCGATCGTTCTTCAGCGGCAGATTCTGTCGCGAAGGCGGCCAGGGCGGCATGATGCCGTTCACGACATGAAACTTGATATCATCCGCCGCCCAGACCACATCTTGCGGGTCGGTGAATGGCGCATACGCAGCGATTTGCCCGTCGCTATGGCAGGCGGCGCATTTGCCTTCGATGATCGGCCGCACATGCTCGTGATAAGTCGGGTGTTCCGGTATGGCGACCTGGCCGATAGCTATTTCTTTAACTTCGTCCTCATCATGCTCTTCATCGCCATGCGCCAGAACAATTGTCACGCCAAAGAGCAATATCAGTACAAAAATTAGGTATCTCACGGCAAATCTCCGCTAATCGTCTAATGCTTTCTCATTATAGTACGGGCGATATTTGCATACAGGGCTCGTACAAGTATGGGAACACGTACGCTGGAGAAACTAAAGCAGTGGCCGGCCGCCATCGACCGGGATGACATCGCCCGTGCTGAAGCGCAGAAGCGCGACGGCCGAATAGACGGCGTCCGCCACATCATCGGCTTCGGCGATGCGACCGAGCGGCGTCTTGTCCTCTTGCTCGGCGATCAGAGCGCGCGGCATCCGCCGGGCATACTCGCCATCGACCCAGCCGGGCGAAACCGACAGCACACGTATCTGCGGCGCCAGCGCCCGCGCCAGTGACTTGGTCATAGTATCCATCGCCGCCTTGCTGGCGCAGTAGGCGACATTGCTGCCGACGCCGGTCCGCCCGGCGATGGACGAGATATTCACAATCACGCCGCCTGCGCCCGCCCCCAGCAGTGGCGCAAGCGCGCGGATCGACGCGAAGGCGCCGCGCCAATTGACGCGGAAAATCTGATCGATGAGCGCGTCGTCCAGCCCGTCCAGGTCATCATGCGCGATCGCTCTGCTGATGCCGGCATTATTCACCAGAATATCGAGCCGACCGTATTTCTCCGCGATGGCCCGCGCCAACTCGGCTTGAGCGCCGCTGTCGTCTACCGGGCAGCTTATGACCAGGTGATTCCCGCCGGCCAGGCTGTTGGCAGCCGCCCGCGCCTTGCTTTGATCGCTGTTCCAGGTGATGACGATCTGCGCGCCCGCGGCGGCCAATCGCCGGCAGATAGCGCTGCCAATACCGCCACCGCCACCCGTCACCACAGCTACCTGTCCGCTTAAGTCAGACATTAAGCGCCTTCCTCCGCTCAGAGCCGCCGGCTGCTACCAGGATCGCATCGTCGGCGGCAAATGATCGACGCGGTTCATGTATTGCAGTATCGGCCGCGCGCCGTCGTAGTCAACGCGAGTGATGGCGGTGTTGTTGTGATAATAGCTCATGCTGTGGGGACGGGACGGCAATTGGCCGGATATCGCCTTCAACAAAATGTCGAGAAAGCCGGCGTGAGAGATCAAAGCGATGACCGCGTCGGTCTTGCCCCACTCGCTCAAGTCTTTGGCGACTTTGATGGCGCGATAGAAACTGTGCGTTTCCGGCTCGAGGCCTAGTGACGCATCATACCAGCCGTTCTCCGAAACCGCTTCCGGCAGTCGATAGCTGGGGAACTCTTGCAAGATGGCGGAGCGGGACATGCCCGAGAAACCCTTGAAGGTTCCATTCTCTCGGCGAAACATGCCGCCTTTCTCGTGCAGATCCACCCAGGTCATCGGCTGCCTGTCCAAAGCTTTGCTGACGGGCTGCGCCGTCAAGAGCGAGCGGTACATAGGGCTGGTGTAGAGGCGGCTGATGCCAAAGCGGTCATTGCCCAGGCCCGACTCATTCGCCAGATATTCCGCCAGTGCCCCGCGCTGTCGATAGCCCAGTTCGGTCAGGTCGGGGTCGACTTTCCGGTGTTGCATCGTCTCGGCCGTCAAGATGTTGTTTTCCGATTGCGCGTGACGAATGAGATAGACTTGCATTCGGCTTATCTCCGCTTTGGCCTGCCTGATAACGATGGCGACAATTATAGGTCAAGGTCTCGCCGAAAGTAAGCGGCTTGTAGGAATTTGTTTTCGCGGCCGTCCTGCTTCGCCATAGTCAGCGTCCGCGGCGCTCGCTAAACTTGGGCTGGTGAAGTACAGGGAAATTGTGGATCCGATGGACAAGATTGTCACCCTCACGATGAACCCGGCGCTTGATGTGGCGACCCGCATCAACTCAGTGGCGCCGGAGATCAAGCTGCGCTGCGCCGCGCCCCGCTTCCATCCCGGCGGCGGGGGCATCAATGTGTCGCGGGCGATTTCTTTCCTCGGCGGCCGGTCAAGCGCTGTTTACGCGGCCGGCGGGCACACCGGCGCGATGCTCACCCAGCGCCTGAAGGAAGAAGGCATAGCGCATCATCCGGTGGCGATCGCCGGCATCACTCGCGAAAGTTTTGTCGTTTACGAAGAAAGCACATCTTTGCAGTATCGATTCACCTTGCCCGGTCCCGAGCTCTCGGCGGAGGAGTGGATCGCCTGCCTTGAGGCGGTCTTCAATTTGAATCCGGCCTATATCGTCGCCAGCGGCAGCTTGCCGGACGGCGTGCCGCTAGAGTTCTACGGCGAGATAACGCGCTACGCCCGCGAGTACGATATTCGCGTCGTCCTGGATACAGCGGGCGACGCGCTGAATCACGCGGTGGGCAAAGGCCTATACCTGATCAAGCCAAACCTGCGCGAGTTGGAACTGTTCGCCGGCGAGAAGATACGCGACGAATCCCATATCAAGTCAGCCTGTCGCCGGCTTATCGCTGAAGGCTTGGCTGAGGTCATCGTGGTGTCGCTCGGCGCGCGCGGCGCAAGCATGATCACGGAAGACGACTGCCTGCACTTTCGCGCGCCAGTTGTGCCGATTGCCAGCAAGGTGGGGGCGGGAGACAGCATGGTCGGTGGCTTGGTCATGGCATTGGCGGAGGGGCGCAGCCTGCCTGACGCCCTGCGCTTCGGCGTCGCTGCGGGCAGCGCCGCAGTCATGACGCCCGGGACGCAGCTCTGCCGCCGCGACGACGCCTATCGACTTTACGACAGCGTCGCGGTAACATCGTAAGCCGCTGTCTACTTCGCCGAGCTGTTGACAGGGAGACGGACACATGAGCACGATTCAAGCGCGAAATGTCAATCATCCGAACCACCGCGAGAATCTCAAGGGTGAGAAATACGATTATATCCGCGCCGCGATGCTGGCCAGCCTGCCAGCAGACAGTTGGATGCCATTTTCCGAACTGGAAGAAAAGGTCCGCGCCTGGCTCAATGAACATGATGCGCCGCCGGCTTTGTTCCCCAAGCCCGGCTCCGTTCGCTGGTATTGCAAAGCGGTGCAGTTGGATCTGGAAGCGCGGGGCGAAATCGAGCGACAGCCGAAGAAATCTCCCCTGCATTTGCGCAAAACTGAGTGACTCAGGCGCTAATCACAGACTACTTCATCAGGCGCCAAGTTCTCGGCGCTTTCCCAGATTCTCCGCCATTCTTCGAGATAGAGCGCGGCGACGCCCGCATTGCGGACGATGACGATATTCTCGTCATTGCGTTCCGCGGCGCTGCGCGAGAAGTTGAAGGAACCGGTGATCACCGTATCATCGTCGATGATGATGACTTTGTGATGCAGAATGTAACGATTGCCATCTTGCCGCACCGCCGCGCCGGCGCAATATAGCCTTGGCAGTTGACTCCAGCTTGCTGTGCTGTTGCGCGCCTCGAATACGCCCTCTATCGTCA
Organism: Chloroflexota bacterium; assembly: GCA_026706395.1. The sequence goes on along the minus strand of JAPOYU010000031.1, from coordinate 11,895 downwards.
CCTCAGCATTCGCCGCCTGCAGCAGCATCGCCTCAGCCAGCGGTTCCAGCGAGAAGATGAAGGTCATGAAACGAATCGACCGCTGCGCCCGTTCGATCTCGGCTATGAGCGCGCTGATCTCGTCCGCTTCCGCCGCGAAGAGTATGCTTATCTCGCCGGCGTCGATTGCGATTACGGCTTGCCCATCATCGCGCGAGCGTTTGCCGAACTCGCCGCGCTCGAACATTTCATCGAACTCGGCCTGATACGCCGCTGCCGCCGCCACGCTTTCGAGCACCAGAGCGTTGTTGTTATTGCGATACGTGCCATTGACCGTGTAATTCCACGAACCTGTCCATACCATCCGCTGGTCGATAATCAGGAATTTGTTGTGCATCAGACCTGAGCGGTCATCGTCGCGCAGCGGGACGCCCGCTTGAACCAGATCGCGCAATTGCGGATCGCCTTCATCTTGCAGGCCATGAACATCGTCAGTGACGACCCGCACCTGGACGCCGCGGTCATGCGCCGCTGCAATCGCATCGCGGAGCGCATCGCTGTTCAGTTCGAAGGCCGCAATATCGAGCGTGCTGGTCGCCTTCTCAATGGCGGCGGCGAGTACCTCGTCAAGCCCATTGGCGTAGTGGGCGCGGTCGATACTCGCGTCGGGTTCATTGAAATATAGCTGCCAGTCCGGCCCGATAAAGCCGCGTCCGAAGTCAAGAGCGACCTCGTCATAATCGGCCGGCGCTGGCGCGACAGCAGCTTCATAGGCCTGCTCCTCCCGTATCCATGAGCGTCCCACATAAAGTGTCCGCGACACAAAGGCGAACATTCCAAGTGCGAGGATGAGCAGCGCGGCGAGGGCGCGTACTGCCCGTTGACGTCGCTTGAGCTTGTCTGGTCGTGGCTGTGCTGTCATCAGCAGTTTCTCTCAGAAGGTCCCGCGGTTTCTGACTCTGCAGCGATGCCGCTCATTTTGCCACGCGCCGACGCAGCTGGACAAGCGACCGTTACCAGCGCAGGCCCGCCATGATACAATGCGGCGATTTTGCAATGTGCCCGGTATTTGCGAGCTATGTCGCTGCTTGTCGCCCAGGACTTGGGGAAATACTATGGCGCCGACGAGGTTTTCAGCGGCGTTAGCCTTGCCATTCCCAAGGGCGCGCGCATCGCGCTGGTCGGCCCGAATGGCGCCGGCAAGACAAGCCTGCTGAATGTCTTGGCCGGCATTGACCTGCCCACGGAAGGCAGCGTGAGCCTGGCGCGCAATCTGCGGCTCTCTTTTTTGCCGCAGCGCCCGGAACTCGCCGGCGACCACAGCCTCTGGCAGGAGCAGCTCGAAGCTTTCGCGGACTTGCGGGAGATGGAAGCGCAGCTCGCGCAGCTGGAGACGCAAATGGCGGAGGCCGACGGCTACGAGGGGGCGCTGGCGCGTTACGGACCGCTTCAAGCCGAATTTGAGCGCATCGGCGGTTATAGCTACGAAGCGCGCATCAAGAAGGTATTGTCCGGGCTGGGCTTCCGCGCGGATGAATATGACAAGCCGCTGCCTCAGCTTTCCGGCGGTCAAAAGACGCGGGCGCTGCTGTGCCGCTTGCTCCTTGAGGAGCCGGACTTGTTGATTCTGGATGAGCCGACGAACCACCTTGATATTCAAGCGGTCGAGTGGCTGGAAAAATACCTGACGACCTTCGCCGGCGCTGTGCTGGCGGTCAGCCACGACCGATACTTTATCGACAACTTTGCCGATGCGGTCTGGGAGATCGAATACGGGCGTCTGCAGGTCTACCGCGGCAATTACAGCGCCTATATCAAGCAGCGAGCGGAACAGCGGGAAACACTTCGCCGCGCCTTCACCTGGCAGCGGGAATTCATCCGCAAGGAGCGCGAATTCATTCGCCGTCACATGGGCAGCCGCCGCACCGCCCAGGTGAAAGGACGGCTCAAGAAGCTGGAGACGATGAAGAAGCGCGGCGCGATCATTGAGAGCGGTCCAAGGCAGCGCCGCAAAATGTTTATCGAAATGGACGACATTCAGCGCAGCGGCGATCAAGTGATCGTCACGCGGGATTTGGTCATTGGCTACGATGCCGCGCGTCCGCTGCTTGCCGTTCCGGATAGCCTGGTGCAGCGGGGCGAAACTGTGGCGATCATCGGACCCAACGGCGCCGGCAAGTCGAGCCTGGTAAAGACGCTGAGTGGCGATCTGCCGGTTTTGGCGGGCGAGGCGCGGCTCGGCGCTAAAGTGCGACCCGGCTACTTCGCCCAGGGACACGAGACGCTCGTCACCGAAAACACCTTGGTGGAGGAGGTCACCGGTGTAAAGCCCATGCCGATATCTGAAGCGCGCGATTGGCTGGGCCGCTTCCTCTTCAGCGGAGACGATGTCTTTCGAAAGGTCGCGTCGCTCTCGGGCGGCGAACGCGGCCGTTTAGCCCTGGCGATACTCGCCCTGCAAGGCGCTAATCTTCTTCTGCTGGACGAGCCGACCAATCATCTCGATATCGACAGCCAAGAGGTCTTGCAGGCGGTATTGGCGCGATTCAATGGCACGATTCTACTCGTCAGCCACGATCGTTACCTGATCGACGCCCTCGCAACGCAAATCTGGGAATTGGCGCCGGGCAAGCTGGCTGTAACAGACGGCGGCTATCAGGACTATCTGCGTGAGCGTAACCGCCGGCGTCAGCAAGATGCCGCCAAAAGCAGGGAACAATTTCTACGTAGCGGGGTCAAAGCTGGGGCGGCTTATTCGCGGAAGCGGGAGGGCCTGAACCCCTTCGAGCGCGCCAGACGCGCGACCGAGTTGGAAACGCGGATTGAGACCTTGGAAGCCCAGCTCCGCGAAATCGGCACTCGACTTGATGACGCCAGCATGGCAGGTGATACCGGCAAGGTCCGCGCGCTTGGGGAATCGTACACCAGCACGGAAGCGGAATTGGAGGCGGCGCTGGAGGAGTGGGGCAGGCTGGCGGAATAGACGCTCCTTGGCTCGACTTTCGACTGCCAAATCCCGGCGGCGGATGTATCATTGCAGCATAAGCGCCTTGCCCAACGGCAGCGCCAAATAGACATGTGCATGTGGGAGAAGCATCTTGGAAATCACCTGGTACGGCTATAGCTGCTTTCGCATTACCGAACGCGGGCATACCACCGTCCTGACCGACCCCTATCAGCCGGCGCTGGACCCGGCTCAGCGAGGTTTGAAAGCTGATCTCGTGACCATAAGCAATGAGCGCGCTGCGCAGCAGATCGACGCCGTTCGTGGCGACAAATACGTTATATCCGCGCCGGGCGAGTACGAAATCGGCGAACTCTTCGTCACGGGCATTCCGCTGCACATCCACGCGGCCGAGAGTGATACGGCCCTGCGCAACATTGCCTATCATTTTGAATATCCCAACAGCCTGAACTTCCTGCATTTGGGCGCCTTGCATCAACTGCCGGACCAATCCATCATCGAACAGTTCGACCAAGTACACGTCCTCCTGCTGCCCATCGGCTCAGCGTTAGGCGGCGATCAACTGGCGGATCTGATCAACATCATTGAACCCAGCTTTGTCCTGCCGATGCACACCGCCGACCTGGACAAAGAAGAATTTGACGCCGCGCTCGACGGTTTCTTCAAGGCGATGGGCGTCGCCAACGTGGAATGGCAAGATACCCTCCGAGTGACCGCCGGTGGCTTGGGCGAGCAGATGCAGGTCATTTGCCTTCTGCCGGCCGGTTGAGTGCTTCAAAGGCGATTTGCCCTCCAGTTGCGCTATACTAGGTTTACAGTACCTATCTGTGATAAGGGCGCCGCTCAATGCGAAACGGAAACGTCAAGATCCTCATGACTTGGGACATCAAACCCGGCTTGGACCAGGAGTACTTTGAATTTGTCATGCGGGAATGGGTGCCCAATACGACCAAGCTCGGCCTGACGCCTGTCGAAGCCTGGTACAACGTTTATGCCAGTTCCGATGTGCCGCGTATAATGGCGGGCGCTATCGCGGAAGATGCAAGCGCCATGCGTGAAATCATTACCAGTTCCGATTGGGCCGATCTGCAATCCAAGCTCTTCGAATATGTAGACAACTACAGCCACAAAATCGTGCGCGTCACCGGCGATTATCAACTCTAGATCCCCATGCGCTGCAACTAAAGGTAGTAGACATGTAGGGACGACTCTGTGAGTCGCCCGCCAACCGCGTCAAATAAAAAAGGGCGAGACTCGCTGGCCTCGCCCTCTTGCCGTGCTAACGTATCGGACTAGCCGCCCATCGCTCCTCTCAGCGAATCGCAAGCCGGGCAGCCGCCGCCGGGTCGCACGATGGCATAACCCGCTTGCGGATCCGAAGCATAATACGTGGCGTCGACATTCCAAACGATATACAGGCGGACGTAACCCGAGCCGCGCAGACGATGGACCGCGCCGGCCAGCCAGGCCGCCTGCTCCGCTACTGTATTGCCCGATGCCCAAGCGAATCCGCCGGGCAGCGGCCCATAACCCTCAGCGCTCAGATAGCCCAGCTCGGTGAAGCAGAGCGGCTTGCTCGGGAAGAAGCTCCGATACAAGGTCATCATGCGCGGCAGATACCAGGAGTAGTGCCCGGAACTGCCGACGGGCGCGCCGCTGGTCGCATCGGGCGGGACGATGCCGGCGTTGTAGTGGACGCCGACGCAATCCATATAGTTGGCTGCGCCGGCCGCCTGCATCTGTCGCAAATAGCAGTCATCATCGCCGCCATTGGGACTGCAGCCCTGGAAGAAACCCGTGGGCGCAGGCGCGCCGCTGATCACCAGTGTGCCCGGACTGGCGGATTTGATCGCGTTGTACGCGGCGCTGAGCATCTGTACGTAGTTGGCGCCGCTGATCTGCCCGGCTGGCCACTCTCGCTCAATATTCATCTCGTTCCAGACTTCGATGGCATCCGCGCCGCCTCGCGCCAAGTCAGCCAGGAAATTAGCGAAGTTCTGATAGAAGCCGCCCGGATTGCCCGCGATCTGATCCTTTTCGCCGATAACGCTCAGCAACACCTTAAAGCCGTTGCTGCGGGCGCTGTCGATCAAATGCTGGAAGTTGCTGGCCGGTTCGTTGCCATGCCACTTGACTTGCCGCTTGACCCAGGTCATGCCCGCATTCTTCATGTGGCCGGGATGCGCAAAGCTTAGCGCCTGGCCACCCAATTCGAAGCCGCCGGTATTGGCTGTGCTGGGCGGTGGCGCGCCGGTTGTCTCTGGCGCAGCCGTCTCTTCGGGCGGCGGTGGCGCTCCCGGCACTTTCAGGACTTGGCCTACCCGCAAGACATCCGGATCGGTGATGCCGTTCAAACGCGCCAGTTCAATGTAGTTGGTGTTGAATTGCGCCGCGATGGTCGCAAGGGAATCACCACGCTGTACGATGTAAGTGCCGAGGGTCGGCTGGGTCGCGGGCGGTGTCGTGCCGGTATCGGCTGGCGCCTGTGTTCCCGCGGGGGCCGGGACTTGCAGCACCTGCCCGACGTGGAGGACATCCGGATCAGCTATATTGTTCATCCGCGCCAGTTCAATGTAAGTTATGCCGAACTTTGCCGCGATGATGGATAGGCTGTCGCCGCGCTGAACGGTGTACGTGGTCGTGCCGGTTGGCTGCTCCTGCACCGGCGCCGGGGCGGGGTCTTGGGGCGCGCCGCCCACTGGCGGTATCGTGAGCTGGTTGCCGGCATGTATAATGTAGGGTTCGCTCAAACCATTCGCTTGCGCAATTTCATCTACTGTGCGGCCGTATCGCTGCGAGATGCTGAACAGTGTTTCGCCCTTTTGCACGACATGGATTTGTTGAGCCATCACTGTGGCTGATCCCAGTGACAGCAGCACTATCATGGTAAGTATCAAAACGTATTGACGGCGCATGCTCGCTCCTCGTCTTTCTGTTGCAAGTCGAAGTCATCAATTTCGAGTGTCAGTCTAGCACGGGTCTATGAAACACGCTGACGCAGCGCCAGGCATTATGGCGGCGCCTATGCGCGTATAAATGTTGATTGCTGGAGGAAAGCGAAGCCAACTGGCTATCCGGCGTGCCCGATCTCCATACCCAAATCCACCAGCGGCAGGCGCGGGTCGACGCCGGGCAGCGTATCGCGTACCCAACTGAAATCGGGGTCTTCGCTATAGGCGAACTCGCGCGTCGAGCCCGCCAGGAAGTTCAAAGTATAAGTCGTCGTGCCCGGGGCGCTGACCATCGTATAGTAGCCGGCCGGCATAAGAATGATATCGTGCTGACGCGCCATCATCTGCACATCCCAGCTCCCGTCGGCGGCATAGACCCGCTGATAGGCATATCCGGTTGGTCGATCGAACTTATAGAAGCTGAAGCGGTTCAACTGCGCCTCCAGCACCGTTCCGCGCTCGTCGGTCCTGTGCGTGTCATGCTTGTGCGGCGGATAGCTCGACCAGTTGCCGCCGGGCGTATACAGCTCATAAACCAGCAGACGATCGGCCGGGAATCCCCCGCCGATGATGCGGCACATTTGCCGCGAGCAATTGCCGCCGCCGAGCAATTGCACCTCAATATCCCGCGGCCTAATGAGTTGAGGCTCCGTCTCCCGCTCGGATGGCGCCCAGCAAGAGGCGAATTCGAAATCCTCGCTCAATGATTCGATTGCGAATTCTGTGTTCGGCGGCAGGTAGACGGCATAAGGCAAGCCGGTGAAGACACTGTTCCGCCTGCCCACGCTTTCGTAGTCGCCTTTGTTCGTCCGGATATTGCAGCGACCGCTCAAAACGACCGCCACATACTCAAACGTATCAATGGCGACCTCGAAAGTCCTGCCTTCACCCAGGCGCACAGCGGCGAAGTTCATGGTATCCCAACCGGCCCGCTTGGCGTCCAAGGCGGCGAACGCGCCCGCTCTGCCCTTATCGTCGGACGGGAAGTGTAAGCTGGCGGCGTTGTAGATCGCCATATTCGCTTATCCTTTGCCCTATGTTACCAAGCCGCGAGTGACGCGCATGAACATGTGCTCCAAATCTTTTTCTTCTTCATTGAACCCCAGCACAAGGACATCGGCCTCGTACAGACGCCGGCTCAGCGCGCCCAGTTCTTCGTCGTTGCCGGCGAAGTCGACCCGTACCCGCGCGCGCCCGTTCTTCGGCGTGATTATCTCAGCCGCGACGACTTGCCCGATCTCGCTCACCAGGCTCGTCACCGCTTCCGCCACACCGTGGTCCATGACTGTGATCACGATTTCCCGATGCGCCATCAACTGCAATTTCAAGTCATCAATGCTGCCCTGCATGATTAGCTCGCCCGCTTCGACGATGCCGATATGCGAGCAAACATCTTCCACATCGGCCAGGATATGCGACGAAAAGAATATCGTCTTGCCCATATTGGCCAGCTCGCCCAACAACTCGCGGATTTCGACCCGCGCGCGGGGATCCAGGCCCGAGGCCGGCTCATCAAGTATCAGCACCTGCGGATCGTGCGCCAGCGTGCGCGCCAGCGACAAGCGCTGCTTCATGCCGCGGCTGAGCTTGTCCACCATTTCTTCGCGCCGATGCTGCAAGTCAACCAGCTCAAGCAAGTCCGCCACCAGCACTTTGCGCTCGTTTTCAGGGATATCGTAGCAAGCGGCGAAAAAGTCCAGATACTCCCAGACGCGCAGGTCCTCATACACGCCGAATTCGTCCGGCATGTAGCCGATGGCCCGCCGCACCGCCCGCCGATCTTCCAACACGGAATGCCCCGCGACCCAAGCCTGTCCGCTTGATGGACGAGTCAAGGTGGTCAGGATCCGCATCGTGGTCGTTTTCCCAGCGCCGTTTGGGCCGACGAAGCCATAAATGGAACCGGCCGGCACTTCCAACGAGATTCCCCGCAAAGCCTCAAAATTACCGAAGGACTTATGCAAGTCGTAGGTCTTGATGATCCAGTCCATCGCCTTTTCCCAATCGAACGCTAGTAATAGCGCCCGGTCTGCTCAATTCTGATATTTCGGACGCGCAAGGTGCCGAAGCCATCGCCATACTCCAGGCGGATTCGCACCGCATTGCCCGGGCCCAGGAAGCGCCCCGGTTGGCTAAACTCCAGGTCGCCGCCGTCGCTGAAGGGGAAAGTTTCATACTCGCCTCGCGTCCAGTCATACAGCTCGACCGCCAGCGCCTGAGCGAAGCCGCCGCCGCGATCGACATCGACCAGCAACCGATCAACGACATCCAGCGCCAAACCCGGCAGCGGATGGAACAGGAACTCCACACTCTGCCCTTCGAACAGGCTGAAATTGTCCGTGCCATTGTCAGTGATGCCCTGCCTGTCCAGCGTGATCCAACTGAAATGCTCCGACGTCAATGTGGCGCGTTCCCGCGGCAGCTCGATTTCGACATCAAGTTCGATGATATACAAGCTGGTGTCTATGGAAGACCAGCCTGCGCCGCTTATCGTCAAGTCGCGGCCCCAGGCGTCGCTCCAGCCGGCGAGAAACAATCGTGTGCCTCGCGCTACCGATTGAAACTGATCCAGCATAAAACTGGCGAGGAAGGCCTGTTCCCGGGCTGCCTGCCGGTCAGCGGTGGATTCGGCGCGCAAGAAGCCGCGGCTGCGCATATAGCGCTCGCCCTGTACATGCTTGATCGACATGTTGTGACTGCTGCCGGAGAAGGGCGACAAACTCGACCCGATTGCCGATAAGCGCAGTTCGAGCGGGTTGGGCTGCGCCGGCCTGTCGGCGACATCCACCCGCAGTTCTTCCCGCCCCAGGGTGATGATTTCCCCCGGCGCCAGATCGCGTTCCAACGGATGAACCAAGCCTTCGCCGATCAGGACCGCGTCCCGCAAGGTTACATCGCTCTGATTGCTGAGCGCGCCTTGATAAGCGCCGACCATTCGGCCGCTCTCCAGAATCTCGTAATCCAGGGTGAAACTGCCCCCTATCGCCGGTTTGGCGATCCGGCCGGACAGGGAGAAATTGGCGAATATGCCGCCGTCAACTGTGAAGTCGCGCGCGCCGAAACTCGTGCCCTGCCAAATCTCGGTGGCTGTCTGAATCGTATTGCTGGCGAATATGCTGCTCGGTGTTGTCGCGCCGGCAACGGCCAGGGAATGCCCCTCCGGCGCCGTCAGCGAATACGTGGCGCGCCGCGGCGACAGCAAACCGACAAACTGATGCGTCTGCGCCTCCTCACTATCCGCATAGGCCTCTACAAATGTCAGCCGACTGAGGATAATCTCCGTGCCGCGCAAGTTGAAACCGACTGTCCAGGCGATGATGGCGAAGCAGACGATCACCAGCGGAATCGTAAACCAGCCCCAGCCGTTGCGCCTCAAGCGAGACAAAATAATGTAATTGAGCGGACCGATAAGCCCGATGTATGCCGCGAGGAACAGGCAAAGAGTCTGCATGGGCGGCAAAAGATCCACCCCCGGCAAATTCGCCACCGCCTCCGCGCCCCAGTCCGGCCGCGTGAAGCCCTCTCGCCAGGCGGGGTGCGGCGCCCGCGTCGCCAGCAGTTTAAGCCATAGATCGCTCAGGTTGTCCCAACTCAGCAATGGCTCCAGGGTCGGATCGGCCGCGATGAAATCGACCAGTCCCGCGCCGAGTTCGCGCCGCAGCAGCAGCGGAATGCCGTCCTGCTCGACCAGGACCCTGGCCTCCTCATGGACCTCGCCTAGCGCGATTACCGCCCGTTGTGTCAAGCCCGCCTGATTATCGCCGGCATAGCGCGCCAGGCTGCTTAGATCGTCAACGGTTTGGCTGTCCGCTGGCTGCAGCGGGAGAATCTCCGTCAAGCCGGACGTGGTGATGAGCGCGGAAGGACCGCCGGCGACGATCAAGTGTCCTCCACCTTCCACCCAGTGCCGGATGGCCTGGCGCTGCCCGCTCGACAAGCTCTCGCTGTCGATATTGATCAGCAGGATCATGTCGAGTGATTCCAGCGATGCGCCGAATTCCGGGATGTCATGGACCGCCCAGATCGCCTGCTCCGCTTCAAAGCCGCCGATGTGTACAGCGCTCAGATTGAGCGGCGCGGTATTCGGTCCGATGACGACCGCGAATAGCTGATCTTGCGGGCTGAGGTCGACCAGGCCCGCATCTTGCACCGCGCGCACCGCTCCGGCCTTATCGATTAATTCCACGCGGATCTTGTCGGGAAAGGACCGCGCGCGGATATTCAGCAGCGCGGATTTCTCGGCGCCGCTGGGCAATTCTACCGGACTGCCGAAGGCGTTGCCGACGACCGTGCCCGATGTTTCCGGGCGGATGACGACGCGTCCGGTGAGCGACTCGCCGTTGTTCTTGAGCCTAATGACCACCGGTGTCCAATCGCCGGGCCGGAAGGTGGAATCAAAGCCGACTTCCACCGACATTTCGATCACATCGCGGAAATTGTCCTGCGCCGCCGCGGGCGACCAGACGAACAGCATCAGAACGATGCTGAAGACCAACACACACTCCGCCCGCAGTCGCGATACCTTCTGTCTCACCTTCGTCACCAAACCCAAAACCATGCCGACTTAAGGGGCGACAGGCGGTCTTGCGGCTGCCCACGCGCCTCTTCTGTCGCTCGAATACTCGTTTTGCTGGCAGGGACCCCGGCTGTCTGGCCGGCGATCCCGAATCCGCGCCCATTGTAACATGCTGCCACTCTCTGTCGTGAGTGCGATTGCGGGACAATTGGCGAGATTAAGGGGAGCTCATCCGGCGCTCATTACGTTCTGTTGCCACCATTCGCCCGTCGCTGATCATCTCCACCCGCTGCACTTGGGAACTCTATGCCGATGCGCTATAGTATTCGCGGTAATTCAACCGGAGCGGACACAAGGAGCGGAACATGGTTTACCGGGCGGCTGACGAGCGTTATGACACGATGACATACCGGCGCAGCGGGCGCAGCGGACTGCTGCTGCCGGCAATTTCTCTCGGCATCTGGTGGAATTTCGGCGGCGTCGATACCATCGAAAACTCGCGTGAAATGCTGCGCGCCGCCTTCGATCTCGGCATCACCCATATCGACATCGCCAACAATTACGGGCCGCCGCCCGGTTCGGCCGAAGAGACTTTCGGCCAGATCTACCGCGACGACCTCGCGCCATATCGCGACGAGCTGGTCATCTCCAACAAAGCCGGCTACCTGATGTGGCCCGGTCCCTATGGCGAGTGGGGCTCGCGGAAGTACCTCATCGCCAGCTGTGACCAGAGCCTGAAGCGGACCGGTCTCGATTACTTCGATATCTTCTATAGCCATCGATATGATCCCGATACGCCGCTGGAAGAAACCATGGGCGCCCTCGACGCCATCGTCCGCAGCGGACGCGCCCTCTACATCGGCATCTCCAGTTACCGGCCCGAACAAACGCGCGAGGCGGCGCGCATCCTCAAGGAGCTTGGCACGCCCTGCCTTATCCATCAGCCGCGCTACAATATGTTCGACCGCTGGATAGAAGACGGCTTGCTCGATGCGCTCGGCGACGAGGGCATCGGCTGTATCGGCTTCTCACCGCTCGATCAAGGCATCTTGACGAACAAATACATTGGCGCAAAGCCTGACGATTCCCGCGCGGTCAAGCATGATTGGGGCGACCGCCTGGCGCGGCAAAAGCTCGACAAAGTCAGCCAACTCAACGCCATTGCCAGCGAACGCGGGCAGAACATGGCGCAGCTTGCGCTCGCCTGGACCCTCCGCCATCCGGAGATGACCTCTACGTTGATCGGCGCCAGCAAACCCGAGCAGATCGCCGACGCGGTCCGCGCGCTTGATAACCTCGAATTCAGCGCCGACGAACTGGCGAGAATCGAAGCGATCCTGGCTGACTAAGGCAATTGCCTCGGCGGCTGAGGAGAGATAAAAAGACCAGTACGGAACAGAGGAACATTTGTTCTTCCCTTCCGCTCAGAATGATGATACACTGTCCCTATGGACAAACTGTCTCATGCGCTCAATCTCGGCTCT
>JAPOYU010000012.1:2154-46698 GCA_026706395.1 Chloroflexota bacterium | reverse complement strand
GTCCTTCGTCGCCAATGTCACCGCCATGCGCGTGCTGCTGGGCGAAGAAGAGACCGCGGGCTGGCTGGCGGACATGATCGCCAATGGCGTGCAAGCCTACCCTAAGAACACGCCAATCGTGCAAGCGACCATTGACGGTGAGGTTGTTGGCGGCTTGGTCAACCACTATTATCTGTTCCGCTTCCTGGCCGAAGATCCGGACATCACAGCTACGCTGCATTTCTTCCCGGGCGGCGACCCTGGTTCCCTGATCAATGTGGCCGGCGCGGCGATCCTGAAATCAACGGATCAACCCTTTGTCGCCTTGGAACTGGTCAACTATCTGCTCAGCGATGCGGCGCAGGAGTATTTCGCCGAGAGGACTTACGAATATCCCTTGGTCGACACTGTAGAGCCTTCAGTTGACATACCGACGCTGAAAGATATCGAAGCGCCGGAAATCGATCTTTCGGATCTGGCTGATCTGCAAGGCACGCTAGAGATGATCGAGAATAGCGGTGCGTTGGATTAGCTGACTAATGTGCTGTTGCGAGGGCGGAGAGAACATTCGCCCTCCCTCGTTATCCACGGGGACGCATGCAATTATCGAGCGTCATTCCACACGGCTTAAAACCTAACGGGCGGCTGCACCGCAAGGCTGCGCGCCGGCATTTCGGCAATCGCCAGATCGCACAGATTCTGAGCCTGTCGGTCGTGGCGGTTGTGATGATTCCGGTGGCATTTCTCTTTGTCGGCACGGTCGGCGCCGGGCAGGAAGGCGTCGAGTATTTGCTGCGCGCGCGCACATTCTTGATCATTGGCAACAGCATCGCTCTGATGTTGGCCACAACACTGTTCGCGACGCTAATCGGCCTCCCCTTCGCCTGGCTGACCAGCCGTTCCGATTTGCCCGCGCGCAGGCTCCTGCTTGTGCTGGGGCTGGCGGCCATGGTTATGCCGTCTTATCTGACCGCCGTCACCTACACGGAAGCCTTCGGACCAAAAGGCATTTTGCAGTCATTGCTTGAGCCGCTGGGCGTTGATCGGCTGCCGGGCATCAAAGGCTTTGCCGGCGCGACCTTGACCATCACATTTGTTACGTTTCCTTATATTGTACTGCCGGTACGGGCGGCCCTGCTGCACACTGACCGTTCGCTGGAAGAGGCGGGGCACAGTCTCGGGCTGAATCGCTGGCAGGTCTTCCGTCAGGTCACCTTGCCACAGCTGCGGCCGGCGCTCTCGGCGGGTATCCTGATGACCGCGCTGTATACCTTGAGCGACTTTGGCGCAGTCGCCGTCATGCACTTTAACGCATTTACGCGGGCGATCTTTATTCAGACTGAGTCATTTCGCCTGGACAAGGCATCAATGCTGGGGCTGGTTCTCATCGCAATGACCCTCGTGCTGTTATTCTTGCAATCCCGGCTGCAGCACAATGGTCGGCATTATCGCATCGGAATTGGCGCTTCAAGAGAACTCGCGAGGGTTGCTTTGGGCAGATGGAGGTATCCGGCGCTGTTTTTCTGCGGCGCCGTGATTTTCGTCGGGGTGGCTATTCCGCTGCTGGTGCTTTTCAAATGGCTGGTTGGTCATACGATCACCAACCCGATTCAAGTCCCGCTATCGGAGTTGGTGTCCAATACGGTGAGCGTCAGCGGCGTTTCCGCGGTGGTTGCAGCGGCGGCGGCTTTTCCGCTGGCGCTACTGGCGATACGCGAGGCTTCGCGTTTTGATCGCTGGCTGGTCAAACTCGCTTACGTAGGCAACGTCTTGCCCGGCATTGTTATCGCGCTCGCGCTGGTATTCTACGCCACGCAGCATATGCTGAGCCTGTATCAGACCTTGCCCCTGCTGATTCTGGGCTATGCCATCCGCTATCTGCCTTTCAGCATCGGCGCCACGGAAAGCGCCTTCGCCCAGATAAACCCCCGCTTTGAAGAGGCGGCGCGCAGTCTTGGCTTGACTTCCCGCGCGGCCCTGCTCCGAATCACTGTGCCTTTGGCCCGGGGCGGGATCCTAGCCGGGCTTGCCCTGGTGTTCCTCAACGTTATGAAGGAGCTGCCGACCACGCTGATTTTGCGCCCCATAGGATTTCGCACCTTTGCCACCAGAATCTGGAGCGCATACGACGAAGCGTTTCTGTCGTCCATCGCGCTGCCCGGGCTGGTATTAATCGTGGTATCTGCCTTCGCCCTGGCGATCATTCTCAGGCGAGAAACGGCAACGCGCTAGCTTGGCGCCAATCTCTCGGCGGACAATCCGAAGCGCCGCACCCCGGCGGGTGCAGGGATGAACCGCTGCCGGATACAGGCTTCCATTCTGACTTTCGCGTCGATTTGCCCTTTATCCCTGTTCCTTTTGCACTATGCTTGCGCCTGATGATGAGTCAAGTGAAGCTTCTCGGCCATGGAATTTCCTCTGCAAGCGGAGAATCTCAGCAAAGCTTTTGATGGTCAATCGCCCGCCATCAATGACGTCACGCTCAGTGTGCGGCCGGGCGAGTTTCTGACGCTGCTCGGCCCGAGCGGCGCCGGCAAGACAACAATGTTGCGCCTGCTGGCGGGCTTTGAGAAACCGACAAGCGGTCGCATCCAGATTGGCGAGAGGATCGTCGCCGACGACTCGCATTTCGTCCCGCCGGAGCAACGCAAGGTGGGCATGGTCTTCCAAGATTACGCTCTCTTTCCCCACGTGCATGTGGCCGGCAACATCGGCTTCGGCCTGCGCGGTTCAAGGCGAGACCGAGACAAGCGGGTTAAAGAACTGCTGGCGCTCGTCGGGCTCCTGGAATTCGCGACCCGAATGCCGCATGAACTGAGCGGAGGCCAGCAGCAGCGAGTTGCCTTGGCGCGGGCGCTCGCGCCGAATCCTGATATCTTGCTCCTGGATGAGCCGTTTTCAAATCTCGATACCGGAATGCGGGCGCAGGTGCGGACCGATGTGCGCCACATTTTGCATGAGACCGAAACCACGGCCATCTTCGTCACTCACGACCAACAGGAAGCCCTTAGCTTATCCGATGAAATCGCCGTGATATTCGAGGGCAAACTTGTGCAAGTCGCCACGCCGCACGCGATATACAACCGCCCTATCAATATGCAGGTGGCGCGGTTCATCGGCGAGGCCAACTTTCTGTCGGCGATAGCGCACGGCATTACAGCGGACAGCCGGTTGGGCGAGGTGAAGCTGTTCCACCCCAAGATTGGACCGGTAAAATTGATGATCCGCCCGGAGGCGCTAGCTGTGGGATTCGACGACATCGGGACGCGGGCAACGGTACGCTGGCGTGAATTCTACGGCCACTATCAGCGGCTCGGCTTGGCCTTGGCTGATGGCACGCTGCTCATCGCGCGCACCGGCGTAGACCGATACTTTGGACGGGGCGACGAGGTGTACGTGTCGATGGCGCTTCCGGCGTTGGCTTATGATGGAGCGGGATGACTGCCCGCTGAGTAGAGTCTAATAGGGCGCCAAAGTTTAGGCGCGGCTCAATCTGGCGCGCGTATGTTCACGTCCCCGGCAGCCAAACCCGGAACACCGAGCCTTTGTCCCGACCGCGGCTCTGCACTGAAATCTTCCCACCGTGCGTCTCGACGATCTCCTGCGCGATCGCCAGACCCAAGCCCGTTCCCCGCTGTGGACCACGCGCCTTATCCACTTGATAAAATCGCTCAAATACCCGGTTCAGCTCTTCCGGCGCGATACCTATGCCGGTGTCGTGAATCGAGACCGTCACGCCCCTCGGCGCCGGCCCCACCACGACCCGCACCGTTCCGCCGGCGGGCGTAAACTTGAGCGCGTTGCTGATGAGGTTCATCAGCACTTGAGCCAGACGGTCGCCATCGCCGATTACGAAAGGAACAGGCGCCAAGTCCGCTTCCAGCTTCAGTTCTTTCTGTTCAGCAACAACTGCCAAGCTCTTTACGACAGCTTCGCTCAAGCGGCGCATATCAATGGGTTCAACTTGCATCGAGAGCTTGCCCGTTTGCAGCCGCTCGAGATCGGTCAATTCGACAACCATGCGGTTGAGCCGGCTCGCCTCTTCATAGATCGTCTGAGCCGCGGCCTTCGTATCTTCGGCGGCGCCATCGATGATCGCCTGGGCGTATCCCTGTATTGATGTCAGCGGTGTCTTGAGGTCGTGCGAGACATTGCCGAGGAAGTCTCTCTGCGCGTTGTTCGCCGCCAGGACCTCGGCCGTCATCTGATTGAAGGACTCCGCCAGCGAACGCACCTCAGCCGGTCCGCTAGCGGGCACGTTGACGGCATAATCTCCCCGCGCTACATCGGTGGCCGCGCCCGCCAGTCGCTGCAATGGCTTAGCAATGTTTCGGCTGATCAAGGCGGCCAGCAGAATCGCGATGAGAATCCCGGCGACGCCGGCCTGCAAAAGTGAGGGCGCAAGCGCGCTGCTGAAGACCGCCAGCGTCTCCTGCAGGCTCACGGTCGGTCGTGGTTCGGCGAGCAGCCACAAGTCGTCGGATCGCAGCCGTTCCGGGAAGCGCTGCTGCCGGAACATGACGCCGCCATACAGCCATTCGCCGCCGCCCGGATCAGAGAATCCGCCGAAGAATTGCTCGCTGCCCAGCGCAAGTACTTGTCCCAACTGCTGATTCTCGTAGCGCGCTCTGCGAAGAACAATGCGTTCGCCAGCCTGGTAAACACCGGCGCTGTCATAACGTATGCGAGTGCCATCCTCCGTGACCCGTATCTGCAAGGTACGCACATTGCGAGTCTGAGAGAATACATCGAGCAGTTCCTCGACCTGATTCTGCAGAAAGCGGGAATTGGAATCGAAAGGCAGGTCGGCGATGAAATCAATGTAGTTCAGCCCTTGTGTCAACGCAGCGAGTCGCTCATAGGTGGGTTCGGGCGGCGCAGCGCGGTTGCCAATCAAAATGAAGAGCGCCAGCGCGATCACACCGAGCGTCACCAGCAAGAGAACCAGATATGATGTCAGCAGGCGCAGGCGCAAATTGAACGATCGGCGCGCGCGATTAGCGATCATCGAGTCTATACCCTACTCCCCAGACTGTTTCTATCGTGGGCTCCATCCCGCGCAGCTTATGCCGCAGATGGGCGACGTGCACATCTACGGTCCGCGTCTGGCCGGCGAAATCGTAACCCCAGACGACGTTCAGGAGTTTGTCCCGGCTGAATACGACGCCCTTGTTTTCCGCCAAGACTTGCAGCAGGTCAAATTCTTTCATCCGCAATTCAATCGAACTGCCATCGATCTCGACGCGGCGGCGCTGCGCATCAATCTCCAGATTGCCAATGGCGATCGGCGGCGGTGCATCCTGCTGCTGGCTTACTCGATCCGTACGGCGCAGAATAGCGCGAATCCGCGCGAGCAGCTCCCGCGGGTTAAAGGGTTTGGTCAGATAGTCGTCGGCGCCGAGTTCCAGACCGACGATTTTGTCGATGTCTTCGCTGCGCGCAGTGAGCATAATGATAGGCACATCGGATTCTTCGCGCACCCGCCGGCAGACCTCCAATCCATCCATACCCGGGAGCATGAGATCCAGGACGACCAGGCTCGGCTTTTCTTGCAGGATCATGGTCTTGGCGGTATTGCCATTGTTCGTGCAGATGACATGATAACCATCCTGTTCCAGGTACATCCTGGCCAGGTTGATTATCCGCTGCTCATCATCAACGACTAATATGGTATCGGTCATCGATCTCTTCACTCAGTCCCGTTGTGCAAGTGCTCAGGACCGCCAAGCGTACGTCCATAGTCTGCCTAACAATTGTCAATGCGAGGTAATCAAAATGTAAATATTTCGTAAACGACGCTGTCTGGCGGAGTGACGATGCGCATCGACGCCTCACATCGTATTACGCAAGGAATTCGAGATTGTTCTATTTGTTTGCCCGGTGACTTCGGTTACAATCTCTGGCGGTATTAAAAGCGATATGAGAACAGCCAGATGACAGTGCTGCAAATCATCCAGCCCGATAACCCGCTGCTGCGGCGTCAAGCCTTGCGCGTCACCGACTTTGGGGCCGAGTTTCAGGCCGTTGTTGATAACATGATCGACACCATGATAGACGCGAGTGGCGTCGGATTGGCCGGGCCGCAAGTCTCGCAGAGTTTGCGTGTGATTCTGGCGCGTTTGCCCGAAGACGAAGAGCGCCAGGACGACTTCGGAGATGATGCCGGCAAGCTTTATGTGCTCGTAAATCCGACCATCACGATGCGCAGCGATGACATGGTCATGGGCGTTGAGGGCTGTCTGTCCTTGCCCGGCTTATTGGGCGATGTCGAGCGGCACGAATGCGTCGAAGTCACTGGACAAGACCGCGAGGGAACGCCGGTTCGACATACGGCGAGCGGATGGCTTGCCCGGGTCTTTCAACATGAAATCGATCATCTCGATGGCGTTCTCTATATTGATATCGCGACCAATGTGTGGCGACCGGACGATGAAGAGATCGTCGCCGACGAGATGGTCAACGGGTGATGAATGCGTCAATTCGCCTGGCCGACCGCTCCGACGCCGACGCCATGCAAGAAATATACAGCCCAATCGTGCATGACACCCATATTTCCTTTGAGTGGACTGTGCCTGAGGTCGGCGAGATTGAATCGCGAATCCTCAGGACTTTGGCCCAGTATCCCTGGTTGGTCTGTGTAATCGATGACCAGTTGGCCGGCTACGCCTACGCCGGCTCATTCCGCTCCCGCTATGCCTACCAATGGACCGCCGAGACGACAGTTTACATACACCCCGAATTTCAGCGACGCGGCGTGGCAACAGCGCTGTATCATTCGCTGATCGCCATTATGCGCGCGCAAGGCTACTGTACGGCGGTCGGTGTAATTGCGTTGCCCAACGCCGGAAGCATTCGCGCCCACGAAGCGCTGGGCTTTCGCAAGATAGGTGTGTTCAAGAATGCAGGGTTCAAAGCCGGCAGTTGGCGCGATACCGGTTGGTGGCAGCTTGATTTGCGCCCGATGCCGGAGTCGCCGCAGCCGCCGCGCGCCATAAGCGAAGTGGCGAACGATGAGGACTTCGCCGGGCATCTAGCAGCCGGCCTGCCCTTTATCCGCAGATTAGAGAAGAGGCAATCCCATGTCAAACAACAAGCGACCGATTAGGGCCGATGACCTCAACCGCATTCACTACATTGAAGACCCGCAGATAAGTCCCGATGGAACGGTCGTCGCCTTTGTCAAGGTGACGCCGGATCCGCTGGAAAAGACCTATAGGTGCAATATCTGGCTGTACCGAATCAGCAAAGATGATTCCATGCAGTTGACCCGAGGCGATAAGGACAGCCAACCACGCTGGGCGCCGGACGGGAAACAGCTGGCATTTGTCTCCACGCGCGGTGAGAAATCGCAGATTTACCTGCTGCCGACCGCCAGCCCCGGGGGCGAAGCGCGACCGCTGACGTCACTGGAACAGGGCTGCCACAGCCCAAATTGGTCGGCGGATGGCGGTCGTATCGCCTTCCTCTCGCCGATGAGCAGCGAGGAGCGTATAGAGGCAGAGGCCGATGACGCAGAACCGCCCGAACCGAGAGACAAACTTGCAGGCAAGCATCGTAGAGAGCGTAGAGCCGAAGAAGAAGCTGATCGCTGGGATCCCCGCCCCATGTGGCGAATACCTTATCGGTACAGCACAACCTACGTCGATGAGCGCTACGATCAGGTCTTTGTGGTGGATACGGCTGAATCGCCCAATTCGAAACCCAGGCGACTTACCGCGCTGGACGCTCATTACTCGGCGCCGCAGTGGTCCGCTGACGGTCGCTCGATCTATACAGCGCGTACTACGATCCCGGAAGGCGACGAACCCTGGCACGTGATGAATGTCTATAGTCTGGATCTGGAGACCGGCGCAGAAACCGCGTTAACCGCTGGCGAATTCAGCTTCTCTGCACCCAAGCCATCGCCCGACGGCAAATGGATCGCTTGCGCGCGCAGCCATATCGGCATCACGGATCTGCCCACCCGGCTGGTCCTTATGGCCGTGGACGGCAACGATACGCTTGTGATCAACGAATCGCTTGATCGCCAGGCAATTGACTGGGCCTGGTCACCGGATAACGTGCTGGCCTTTTCTGTGGAGAGTGAAGGCAACGTCTTGCCCTGGCTCTACGATCCTGTTGCTGACAGACTCAGCCAGGCGCACCGGGGAACCTACGACATCGAGCAACTCGACATTGGCGTCGGCGGCGCGATGGCGCTGACCGTCTCCACGCCTCGAAACCCACAGGAACTTTACTTGCTCGCCGACGGCGACTTTAAGGAAGTCACAACCTTCAACCATGAATGGCTGGACGAAGTCCTGGTGCAGCCCGTACACGAACTGCGTTACGAATCACCTAATGGGGAAGTACAAGGCTGGTACATTCTGCCGGGCGGCTACGAGGCCGGCAGAAAAGCGCCGCTCGCGCTGAACATCCATGGTGGTCCACATGTTCCCTGGGGCTTTTCCTCCAAATCGATGTGGCACGAATGGCAATTCCACGCCGCGCGCGGTTACGCCGTCTTTTACTGCAATCCACACGGCAGCGGCGGCTATGGCGAGGCATTCATGCGCAAGCTCCACGCCGCCTGGGGACCCGTCGCCATGGATGACATCATGGCGGGTGTAGACGCGTTTCTGGGGCTCGGCTATGCCGACGAAGAGCGCATGGCGATCACTGGCGGCTCCTACGGGGGCTACATGACCGCCTGGATCATCGCCCACACCGACCGATTCAAAGCGGCCGTCGCGCAGCGGGGCGTCTACAATCTCTCCAGCTTCTACGGGACATCATACTTGCCGCTTCTGATTTCCAATGAGTTTGATGCCGAACCCTGGGACGACCACGATGTCTACTGGAACAACTCGCCCTTGAAGTACGCGGCGAATATCAAGACACCTCTACTGGTGATCCATTCTGAAAACGACTTCGGCGTGCCGATCGAACAATCCGAGCAACTCTTCGCCTGGGTCCGCCGCGCCACCGGTACACCCGTTAGCATGCTGCGCTATCCGCGCGAGGGGCATGACCTGTCTCGCAGCGGCGAGCCCGATCACCGCGTCAGCCGCCTAACCGAGATGATGACCTGGTTCGACCGCTACACCGGGGACGATTAAGCTGAGTCAACTGCCGTCCCTGACAGGGAAGCGCTGTGAAAAGACGGTGAAATACAACCGCACCTGGCTGATGATGTCGCGTCGCTGAGCCTCCGGCAGCAGGCCGAATACCGCCCGCAACTGATTCACCAAGCCGCGCTGCACCGCCATGAAACGCGTAGCCCCTGCATCCGTGATGATGACATCAACTGAACGGCCGTCGTTTTCGTTGCGCCGCCGCCGCACCAGAGGCGGATCCATCGCTTCCAGTCGTTTGACCAAACCGGTCATAGTAGCGCTGGTCAAGTGATGATCGCGGGCGATATCGCCGATGCGGCAGGCTCCCGCATTTTCAGATAGCGTCTTGAGAACATAAAACTGAGGCGGCGTAAGTTGATGCGCCTCGAAATGGCTGGCCAGGCGTTTTTCGCCATCACTAACGATATCGAAAAGAATTGACCACAGTTCCGCGACATCTCGATTAAGGTCGTCGTCCACCGTCTGCCGCCTCTTTATCCGCCTCTAGTCGCCCAAGGCATCCCATACCTCCAGTTTACCACGCGCCTCGCGAATGACCTCGTCGGTGAACTCGGATGTGCTGGCCTGCCCGCCGAGGTCTGGCGTTTTTATGCCGTTGTAGACCGCTTCCAGGGCCGATTCATATATCGCCCGGCTTGCCAGAGCCGCCTCCCGCCCTTCCACATACCGTAACAGGGCGCCGCAAGCCAGGATCATCGCCATCGGATTGGCGATGTTCTTGCCCATCAAACTGGGCGCGGTTCCGTGCGGCGCTTCCGTCACCGCCACCTTCACCCTGAAATCGTCGTCGAATCCGATCATGACGGATTCAGCGCCAGCGATGGTGCCAAACATCTTGATGACGAGATCGCTCAAAGAGTCGCCATCGCGGTTGAGCGCGGGTATCACGAGCGCTTCGCCATGCGTCTCGAGGAGGAGCGCGTAGGTTGCGTCGATAAGCTGCGGGTTGTAACGCACCGCCGGGTGAAGGCCCGCCGCCCGATCGAGTTCTTCTTTGAACATACCCTCATAAACCGGGCTGACCGTGTACTTGGGGCCGCCGAATACCGTGGCGTGGTGCGCTTCGGCATATTGAAAGGTGAACTCCGCCACGGCGCGGCAGGTCCGCCGGCTGATGTGGCGCTTGTTGTAGGCGATCTCATCAAGCCCTTCGCCTTCACGCCATTCTTCGGCCGCGTAGGCGCCTTCGACCGCCATGCGTACAACGGCGATCGGCGCGTGGACGCCGGCTAGCGGCAGTACAGAGGGTATCCGCCTGCCCGTCCGCAAGATCACGCTGCCATGAACCAGTTCGCGCAGCAGCGCATTGGGGCTGCCCACATCATCCGGATCGCCTGGCGTAATTGTCGCGGCCTTGATGCCCAAGCCAGTCTCAAGAATTCGCGCCGCCGCCTCTCGGACCACTTCGTTTTTACTGCGCCGCCGATTCTCCAAAGACAGGTCAAAGGTTTCAAAAGAAAGATTGCGCAGGCGGATCACACTGGGGTCCAGTACACGCAGCGCCTCATCCAGAAGCTCTTGCCCGGTTTCATCACCCTTCAAAACGCAAATGGTTGTTCGGCTCAAATCCAGCTTGCCTTTCCTCAGCGATCGAGCATCTTCATCATGTATTCTACTGAAAGATGCAAGACTGTGTGATGTCGCTGACCGCGTGTTTATCAACAATCGGGCTGAGTTATTTGCGGAGATGCGGTAAAATAAGTATCGAACGCCTTCCAGGAATGACAAGACGGGAATGCAATCTTATGCGTGAAACCAAGGCCTTGCTTCTTCTTCTGATACCTTTGGTCCTGCTGTTCAGTGCGCAGGCGCAAGAAGAGGAAGCGTATACATCGACAGTAAACTGGTTTTACTCCGCCTGCGAAGACCGCATGGTGATTGACCTATCCGGTACGATGGAAACTGGCTACGACTTGTATTATCAAGCCTTTGACGCCTACGGCGGTTTGGGCGAAGCGATCACCGGGTTGCGCCGCGTCAACGTCGATGGCGATTATGCCGTCAGCCAGGTGATCTACTGGCAGGACGGCGCGATGCGCGCGCTGGGCACACCGATCAGCGTCGTCATCCGCATCGGGCGGGAAACCGATCCGGACAGCACGATATTCGAGACGCCTTCAGATGATACCTTAGGCGAATGCGCCGAACCGTCAAGCACACTGGTCGAAGGCATAGATATCTCAGCGCTTCCCGTGCTGGTTTCCTCCGCTGGCGTATTCACGCCCGATGGCGGGTTGCTGAACCCGGTTTACTCGCGCCCCGCTGAGCCGATCGTGCAAATCGGCGCCCGCGCCAAACCTGAGGTCGAACCTGGCCGGACGCTGAATCCGGGGCTCATATTCGCCGAATGCGAAGATGTTGACGGGGCCGATCCGGGAATCCTATACGACACGGATACCATACGAGTTTTCTGGTCCTGGTTTGCCAAGACGCCCGAGCAAGTCCAGCGCCACATCGACACGGTCCAGTATGCGATAGAGCTGCATGGTCTGCCGATACCCAATGTTAATGTCAGCGAGATCAAGCAGGTTCCCGGCAGCCTCAACTGGTGGGTGTTCTATACGGTGAACTTTGGCGACAAATGGGAGCCGGGGATCTACGAGATCAACTTCGCCCTCGGCTGGTCGGAAGCCATCACCGATGGCTATGAAGACTTCGGTCCCGGCACGGAAAACGAGCGCTTGGGCAGCCGCTGCATATTTATCATCAGGGAGAATCCATTTGGCGTCGAGGTCTTGCATGAGCAGCCGGCGATGCCTTTGAAGACTTACCCCTGGGAGTCCTAGCGCGATCCTGCATGCAGTCGGCCATGTCGCGGCCCGATATTGGCGAGGCGCATTGGCGCGAGCTTCGCGTCCGTGCCAAGTCACTGCTGGGTCTCGAATTGACCGCCAAGCAGATCGAGCAATTCTCCACCCTTACGCGCCTGCTGCTGGAATGGAACCAGCGCATGAGCCTGACGGGGATCACCGATCCGTCTGAGGTCGCCGTCAAACACTACCTGGACTCGCTGACGCTTACCCGCGTCATCCCAAGATTTGAAGGTTTGCGGCTCGTCGATGTCGGCACAGGCGCCGGTTTCCCCGGTCTCGTAATCGCGATCCTGTTCCCTGATACGCCTGTGACCCTGATGGACGCGACGGGCAAGAAGCTTCGGTTCATCGAGCACGTCGGTGACGCCCTGGGTCTCAAAAACATCAGCACCCTGCATGCGCGGGCGGAAGACGCCGGGCGACACAAAAGCCATCGCGAAGCCTACGACGTTGTCACTGCGCGCGCCGTCGCCCCTATGCCCGCGCTGATGGAATATACCCTGCCGCTCGCGAAAATCGGTGGACAAGTAATCGCCATGCGCGGGGCAGATGCCTACGAGGAGACTGCCACGGCCGCCAAGGCCATTGAAACGCTCGGAGGAGAACTCTTCACCATCGAGGAGATCCAGTTGCCCACGCTCGATAACCCGCGCTACCTGGTCGTCATCGACAAACTTGAAGCGACCCCGCGGCGCTACCCGCGTCAAGCCGGCACACCTACGCGACAGCCGATTCTTTAGATGGCGCGCTCTTCTACCAGGACGTAGGGATTGCTTCGGTATGCTTGATAAAGCGCCTGACCGTCATCCGCAAGCATGTCGCGCAGAGTCAGATGCAATGCGGGATGGGTTATCAGCTCCAGGGCAGTTTGCTCATCCGCCCAGCGAACTTCCGGTGTTTCCTCGCTGGGCCTCAGTTCACCAACCACATAGGTCGCGTGAAAGCAGAAGATCACAATGCATGAGCTCAGGTTGCTTCGCACATGCGCAAGCCGTCCCAGCTCGACTTCGATGCCGCACTCCTCACGGATTTCGCGCCGAAGTCCTTCGGTCAATGTCTCGCCTAACTCTACCTGCCCCCCGGGATCTCCCAACCTCTCCGCTCGGTTCTAACCAGCGCGATCTCGCCCGCTTGATTACGAATGAGCGCGTTGGCGGCGACAATATGCCTCGGTGAATCGTCCATCATGATCTATTCCCTCCCGCTGTTTTCTGGCGCGTGCAAGGCAATGCGATAGGGATGCCACTCGGCGCGGAATAGCTTTTTCGCCACCCCGGGATCCCCGGCGGTGATCTGGCGCATATGCTCGTCGTCCCGCGCGTTGAATATGGCGATGCCGAACGCTGAGTAATCATTGTTCAGCGTGCGCCCGGCAAGAATCAGTACGCCATCTTCCATCAGCGCCTTGAGATAGGCGAAGTGTTCGCCGGCAATGCGGGACTCTTCCTCCGTTGCTCCCGCCGAAAGCATCTCGGGACGTACAGGCTGAATGCGATATATGTAGGTGGGCAAGGCGGCCTCCCTCTCTGTTCGGTTGCGGTCTCGCTCTATATCGTAGCGGCGAACGCGCGCGTCAGGGAGTCCGCATCGCCCAACTAGCGTCGGTGTAACGGCCACCCGTAAATCTGATACCGCGCCAACCAAATCAGGGCGCCCGCCTCTACCCTGCCAACTCCGCAAAAAATACATCCGCGTAGGGGCGACATTGTATGTCGCCCGCTTCTTCCCGCCTAAACGGACTTCGTAGGCGCGTCCGGCCACCTAGTCGGTGTCGCCGACCTAGTGGCTGTCTACGCGACCCGGTGGCTCGCCCGTAACACTCATGCACATACACCTGTATCAACTCGCCACACGCCAAGCAATTTTCCCACACGTGAACATTTGGTCGCCTCTTCCCGGCTGATTTCTGCTAAACTGACATCATGAACGCTAAATCGCCCAGCCAGCATCTAAGCCGAAAACATGCCGTCCCCAACCCAAATCCCAACGTTTATCGAGCCAAATTCGATCTTCGGCGCCAAAAATGCCGCTGTATATATACTGTATCGATAGAGACTGGCGAGTAAGTTCGATATTAATAACCAATATGTATCCACCATGTATTCAAATGACATCGTTTTGCGATACTTTTGCGTCTTTTTGCGTCGTAGTGAAATGGTCTTTACAGGACATAGATAATGGCAAACATTTCCTGCTGCACTCGCCGAAACCTGAGACGGCGGCAGGCGAGCCTATGGCTGTCGGTCGTCAGTGCTTCGCGGGTTTAATTCGCTGGCGGCTGTGATGGCGGATCGGACTAGCCATATAGTGGTGAAATCTATCAAGTTTACCTGAGGCGCTCATGACAGACAGAAAGGCCAAAAAACGTCAGGTCAAACTGGAAATGCCGCGCGACCCCAGCGCGATCTACTCCAACATGGTCATAATCACGCACAACGCCAATGAAGTGATTTTCGACTTCATTCAGGTGATGCCGAATGACGACCGGGCTCGTCTGCAAAAGCGAGTCATCATGACGCCAACGCATAGCACGCTCTTCTTGAACGCGTTGCAGGAGAACATTACGAAGTATGAGACCAACCACGGCGCGCTGGATACGCCCCCTCGTCAAACTCTGGCCGATCAGCTTTTTGGCGCGGTGAAGCCCGCGGACGAAGATGATGAATAACCTGGATCAAATCTGCGACGAGATTCGCGCCGATCTGGAGGAGCGAAATGCCGCGCGCGACTCGGCCATCGCGCTTTCGCGCCAGCTCATTCGCCACTGTTCCGAGAGCATCCGCGCCATCCACCGGCGTGACTGGGCCAGCGCCGATGACAAGCTGAAGCAGGTAGGTTCCGGCGCCGACGAGCTAAAGGCAGTCGTCAGCGGCTACCCCGATCTCTACCACACGGGCTACACGCAAGATGCCATGAAAGAAGTGGCCGAGGCCTTCATAACCCGCGCGATCATTCGCGGTGATGCGCTGCCATCGGCCGCCGATTTGGGCATCGAAAGCGCAACCTACCTCAAAGGTTTAAGCGAAGCCGCCACTGAACTGCGCCGCTTTATCCTTGACATTATGAGGCGGCAGGATAGCCACAGCGACGAAGCGGAACGCCTGCTGGGAGTAATGGATGAGATTTATGACCAGCTTGTGACTTTCGATTTTCCGGACGCTCTGACGCGCGGATTACGCCGGCAAACCGATGTCGTCCGCGGCGTGCTCGAGCGGACCCGCGGCGACTTGACGCAGAGCCTCAGGCAACAGCAGTTACAAGACGCGCTGCACGATCTCGAAACGAAGCTGAACATCGACAGCGAGGGCTGATCCGCCGCCGTTCGCATATCTAGCTTGTCAGCTTCCACTCGATCAAAGCGCCGGCCACCCAGGTCGGTTTCGGCTGGTCATAAAGCTCGGATGAGTCGGTAAAGCTGATATCCAGGACTTCGCCCTTCATTGGGCCGCGCAAGTATCGATAGACCTGACCGGTATCGCGGGCATCGCTCTTCGACTCGATGCAATGCTGGTTGTAGGCCCAATAGTCGCCGCGCTCCAGAATGCGGATCCCCGCTTCAATCATCGACTTCGCCTGCGCCAAGCCGGCTTCATCGTGATCGTAGGACTCTTCCGGCGCGTCGCCATAGCCGATGCCATGATGGAAGGGATCGGCCGTGCTGACCAGGGCAGCATCTTCCATCAGGCGCGCCAGCTCGTCGATGCCGGGCAAATCCTGCGGACGTCCGCCGGCGAGATAGGGATAGCGTTCGTACAGACGTGGCGCATCCCGCTCCGATAGTCCGCGCCGTTTGACTTCCGCCCCCCAGAAGTGCCGCCAGCTGATAAGGGCGTGATCGCCCCGCCATTCGCGCCGCCCTTCGATGCCCGGTCCTTGTATGCCCCAGAATTCGAAGCGGGACGGATCTTCACCGGCGGCGACCGCCACGCGCGCCGCTTCCATCGCCGGGGTGAAGGCGTGCAATACGCTGAGCACAATGACTTTCTCAGCGCCACTGTCCAGGGCAGCATGGACGCAGGCGGCGATCTGATAGCCGCAGTCGTGCACGCCTGCATGGGGAAACACCAGCAGCCCGCCGCTGCTCAGAGTATCTGCGAGACGCCATTGCCGGCCTCGTTCCAAATGCTCCAGGGTACCGGCCTCGCCCAATTCCGCGTGTTCCCGGGCGTAGAGCGCGTGCACTTTCTTTTGCAGCGCGTCACGATCCAATTCCATTCTGCTTGACCTCAGTAATACCAAGTTCGTCGTGCAACAAAGTGATTTGTGGCAATGATTCAGGCGGGCGAGCCAAGGGTCGCCCCTACAAGGCTTGTCCGGTAGTGTGGCGAAATGGTCGCAATTCTACCCCCATCCCCCGGCCCCTCTCGCCATCTCTATGGCGAGCATCCCACAAGGAGGGAAGGGGAGCTAGATTTGGCGGATTTCGTAGTAATTTGTTGACGTTTGCAAGGATTGACTCTCTTATATTGTACTGTTTCGGTATCATTTCGGTTATCCATGCGTATGGTTTGCAGTAGCGGACAAGCCTTACAATGTTTTCGATTTTTTGTGCCTCTCTTTACTTCGGCATATTTTCACATTATTTTCTTGGAACACCTTCTGCTTGCACGTTTGAAAGTCAAGTTGTAACGCAGCGGGCAGGCGGAGTCAACTCGGGAAGTTCTGCCTTGACCTGTGCGCCTGCAGCGCTATAATGCGCGCTTGGCTAACAACCACATAGCGACGTTAACCGCAGACAGCAGGGGGGCAGCCGCCCTTAATCTCCTGCCGAGGGACGCGCAGACAGCCTTCTTGCAGCCTAGCATAGTTGGACGTTGCGGCGACCTCAGATTGCGGGTCGCTTTTCGGTTTAGGGTCGGCGCTGGTTCCGGAATACGGGGACAGCTACCAGACGATGAAAGGAGCGGCACTTGCCAGTATCCAGAATACGTAAGGAAGAGTTGGTCTCAAGCTATGTCGACATTCTCGACGAGAGCGATGGCTTCATAGTGGTGCAGACGCAAGGGCTTGGCGTTTCCCAAATTCAAGGCCTGCGCAATGCCCTGCGGGAACAGAACGGCCTGTATCTGGTCGCCAAGAATACGCTGATGCGGAAGGCGCTTGAAAACGCGAACTGGATCGTGCCGGAGGATCTGCTCGTCGGTCCGGTTGCGATCATTTTCGGCCGTGACAATATGCCGGGCGTTTCCAAGGCATTGCTCAAGCACATCGAAGACGAGCAATTCGAAGAGAAGATGACGGTGACGGGCGGCGTGATGAGCGGCGATGTCCTCGACGCGCGACAGGTCGAAGCCGTTTCCCAGTTGCCGACGCTTGATGAACTTCGCGCGCAATTGGCGGGTATGGTGGTCGCGCCGGCACAGGGCCTTGTCAATGTACTCAATCAAGCGACAGCCGGCGTCGTCAACGTCCTGCAAGCCTACCTTGACAAGCAGGAGCAGGGCGCCCCCGCCAGTGAGTAAGAGCCGCAACCGGACTATCCGGCTCGGTTGAACAGTTACCGGAAGACAAGAACAAGCACTTCAAGCCAGAAAAGAGGGAGAGAAATGGCAGACCTGGACAAGTTGGTAGAAGAACTCAGCGCCTTGACGATATTGGAAGCGGCTGATTTAAAGCAGAAGCTTGAGGACGCCTGGGGCGTAGAGGCGGCCACCGGCGGCGGCATGATGATGATGGCGCCGGGAGCGGCGGTCGCCGGGGCAGAGGCCGAACCGGAAGAAGAGCAGACGGAATTTGATGTCATCCTCAAGGAAATCGGACCGAAGAAGATCAACGTGATCAAAGCGATCCGCGGCATCACGCCCTTGGGTTTGAAGGAAGCCAAGGAATTGGTCGAATCGGCGCCGGCTACCGTGCTCGAAGAAGTCAGCAAGGACCTCGCTGAAGACGGCAAGTCCAAGCTCGAAGAAGCTGGCGCCGTTGTCGAACTCAAGTAGACAAGTTGCGCGGCAGGCGCTGCGACAGTTTGTCCAATTGACAATTCAAGTGGAATAGCAGCGGGCAATTCGCCGGCTGCTATTTTCGTTGCCCTTACTAGACCACATCGCCTTGTCCGCAATAATCTGGCTCTAGGCTTGGATTCATACGCTTTTGAAGAAACTGCGGTTATAATCAGGGATGGACGCAAAGTTTGAGTCTCTTCTCGTGGCAAACATCTCATACAGCAAGCTTCTCGATCCGGTCAGCGACATCATCTCGTTGATGGAGTCCATGATGAGCGGCGCTTTTGGCGCCACTACGGGCGATCAACGCGAAGGCTTCAAGCGAATTCACGCATATAGCTGGGGCCTGCATACCTTGGTGATGGATGTCATCACCGCGCTCGGCATCGAGAATGCGGCAACCCGTCCCGCAGTGCTCGAACGATTC
Organism: Chloroflexota bacterium; assembly: GCA_026706395.1. The sequence continues at coordinate 28,421 of JAPOYU010000012.1, read as the reverse complement.
AATGCGCTGAAGTACCCCGCCTTTGCCGCTCTCGACAACTTGTCAGCCGGTTTCGATGGTCCGCTGACTGAGGAACAGCAGACCATTGTCGAATTCGTGCTCGAGTCCCTGCTATCGATAGAGCATATGATGTCCAATATATGGCATTATTCCTTGATCAGGCACAAGCAACTCAGCTATGCAGACGATGAGTTTTCGGGCGACGCGCTGATTCGAAAACTGCGCTCTGAGCTAAAGGAAATCAGGCTACCGGCCGTCAACGCGAGATTCTGCGTAATTGGCGACGAGGCCCATCTCAGCTACGCCTTTGGTGAAATCGCGCATAATATTCGGAAACATGCCGGCGTCGAGCAGGTGAGCATCGCCATTCAAGAATACGGTTATCGCGCCGACATCACCATATACGACAAGGGCGCGGGCTTTGATCCCCAAGGCGATTCCGTCTTCCAGCCATTTTGGCAGGGAGGGGCGGCGGCGCCGGGCTTGGGCTTGGGCCTGTACCTCGCCAGACGCCACATTGAAGGCGGCGGCGGCAAGATATCATTGAGCAGCGAACCAAACCGCGGCACGCTTGTACGGGTATCCATTCCCACGCTCCCTTAACGCGTTACAGAACCACCGTGGTCATCATTGCGCCCGCAAAGGCAGCGCATCGTGTATGCGCGGGCGCCGGACTGCGTTATAATGCGGCGCGGAATAAGCAGCGCGGAGAAAACCGATGAGCAAAGACAGAGTATTTGTGACGCGTCAACTTCCGCCCGCTACACTGGAACGGTTGGCAGCCCACTGCGACCTGGAAGTTTGGGAAGATTTCATGCCGCCGGATTACGACATCATCCTTGACAGAGCAAGCCAGCTCAGCGGACTGATCAGCTTGCTGACCGATCGGATCGATGCGCAACTTATGGATGCGGGGCCGGGACTGAAAGTGATCAGCAATATGGCGGTGGGTTATGACAACATCGACATCGCCGCCGCCAGCGCAAGAGGGATCCCGGTCGGCAATACACCGGGCGTTCTCACTGAGACCACAGCGGACTTCGCCTTCGCCCTGCTGATGGCGATCGCGCGGCGCATCCCCGAGGCGAAGCAATACATACACGATGGCAAGTGGCGCACGTGGCACCCCACAGTGCTATCCGGGCAAGACATCTATGGCGCGACGCTCGGCATCGTGGGCTTCGGTCGAATCGGCCGAGCGCTGGCGCGCCGCGCGACGGGATTCAACATGCGCGTACTGGTCGACACTTTGGAGCCCGAAGCCGAGGTGAGCGAAGCCGGCGGCACAAAAGTAAGCTTGAGCCAGTTGCTTAGCGAGAGCGATTATGTCAGTCTGCACGTTCCGCTGACGGAGGACACGATTCATCTGATCGGCAAGCAGGAATTGGCTGCCATGAAGCCGACCGCCGCGCTAATCAATACGTCGCGCGGCGGCGTGGTTGATCCTGTCGCGCTGCATGAGGCGCTGCGTGATGGAGTGATTATGGCGGCGGGCCTGGACGTCACCGAGCCCGAACCGATCTCACTTGACGATCCGCTGCTGACACTTGACAACTGCCTCGTTGTTCCACATATCGCCAGCGCCAGTGTTGCCACGCGCACCAAGATGGCGGACATGGCCGTAGATAACTTAATCGCCGGCCTGCGTGGACAGCCGCTACCGACCTGCGTGAATCCCGAGATATATTAACGTTGGCGTAAAATCGCAGCGGTACAGTCAGGATCCGATGCGACGAGCGCCACGAATATGAGTTATTTGATTTCCTGGCGAATACCGTATATAATACGCGCATAAGCAATCAAACGAGTGCAGTGGCGCGTCCTGTCCGGTGGGCAGGGCGTTTCGTGTACTGCGCTGCCTATGCGGCCAATGCAGTTGGAACCTTTATCGAGAGCCGCCGTATACATGGATGGTTGCGGCAGGAAAGGAATTTAACATGGCAGAACGACGCATTCTCCTGACACGTCAGGGTTACTACAAATTGCAGCGCGAGCTTAACGTGCTCACCAGTGTGGAGAATTCCAAGGTTGCCGAGATGCTGGCCGAAGCACGTGAGGACGACCAGGGCGAAGAGGCGGTTTTCTTCGATGCGATGGTCTCCAAAGAACGGCTTGATGAGCGTGTCTCGCACCTTCAGAATGTATTGGCCCGCGCCGAAATTATTGATGCGGACGAAGATCCAGATACGATCACGCCGGGCAACCGTGTGACGGTCTATGACACATCCGAAAAAGAAGAATTCACGATGGACCTGCTCGACAGCGAAGAGATCACGCACGGGCGTCGGGGGGTTTCGCTTGATTCGCCGGTGGGCAAGGCGCTGCTGGGCAAGAATGTAGGGGATCGTGTCAAGGTGGAGGTGCCGGACGGTTTGGTCACCTACAAAATCCGAAAGATCGAGATGATCCCTGACGAAGACAACTAATCGGCAAAATGCGTTCGGTAATGGTTAGGGATTTCGCGCAGAGGGGTCCCTTTTTGATTTGAGCGGTCATATCTGTACAGAATCAGTGCCGACGACCAACGGCGCTGTCATCCTGTAGCGGGAACCTCGCCGAGGTAGTCTAGAACTGTAGACAGCATATAGGGCGTGAGCGCAAGGGTGGCTGCCGCGACTTCCGGTTCGCTGCGCGCCAGATTCTCGGCGTCGTCCAACAATTGGATCAAAGCATTCGTCACCAGCGACATCCAGCCGATGGTCTCGATCATCACGTCGCTGAGAAGTTCAGGATCGCGCCTGGCATTAAGCACGAGCCAGGAAGCCGCTTCCATCATGGGCATCATCGCCATCATGGCGGCGGACAAGCTAAGCATCATCACACGCTGCATCTCCGGCGACAGGTCGGAGTTTTCCGTTTCCGCCTGCATCCGCTCCGCCACCCGAGCCATGATGGTCGCGGCCAGCCGCGCCGGCGCGCGCTGATGGGGCGCCTGTTTCAAGAGCGCGTCAATACGCCGCAGTCGCCCGTATTCTTGAGCGGCGGCGCCGTCTACCTCGAGAACCTCGACCAGTTTCTTCGCCATCTCTTCGGAGAGCTGTCCATCAATTGACTCTTGCATCATATCCTGCTGCGGCAGGCGCTGCTCATCGGACATCTCAGTTTCCTTTCGGCAGAGTATCTGCCAGCCGGCTTAAGTTATCGTAGTCGGCGCTTTCGAGGAGTTCCCCCAGTCGCTTGCGCGCCCGATGCAAGCGGCTCTTTATCGCGCTTTCCGTTGTGCTCATTTCCCGAGCGATCTCGGCATATGAATATCCGTACCAATAACGATAGATTACCGCCAAGCGATAATGCTCATCAAGCTGCTGCAAAAGCTCCTGGACAGCATCGCGCAATTCACCCCTTAGCGCCGCTTGTTCAGGACTGGGATCACTGCTGCGCAAAGCCAAGGCCGCGGCTGTTGGCTCGTCATCCAGTGAGACGAGATGCATGCGGCGTTTGCGCAAGCGATCGATGCAGTGATTCGAGGCGATTGAAAGCAACCAGGTCTTGAATGGACGCGCCGTATCATAGCGGTGTAGATTCTTGTGTACGCGCAGAAATGTCTCCTGGGCGGCGTCTTCCGCTTCGCCACTTTCGCCTAACATGCGGTAGCAAAAGTTAAACACCGGGTCTTGAAACAGATAGACGAGCTCGGCGAAGGCGTCTTGATCGCCTCGTCTGGCGCAATGGACCCAATCGATTATGACGCGGTCTTGTTCTGCCACGCTTTTACCTCGGTACAGCGAGCGCTACGCATCGGAGAAGGCAGTCTGGCTTTCGGCAAAATGGAAGCGCATACCTGCATTATGGGCTGTGATGAACGAGCGCAAAAGGAAGAAACACGTAAGAAATCCGAGATCTCAGGCGCTCAGCAGCAATTCGGCCGTCGCGACATTGGTCGCCAGCGGCACATTGTGAACATTGCAGATACGCAACAGGCTCTGAATATCCGGGTCATGCGGGTGCTTGCCGAGCGGATCAAGAAAGAAGATCACGGCTCTAATCCGCCCTTCCGCCACCATCCCCGCTATCTGGGCATCGCCGCCGTAGGGTCCGGACAGCAGGCGTTTTACGGGCAGTCCAGATTTTTCCTCGATTAACTTGCCGGTCGTGTTTGTCGCGACCAGATCAAATGTACTCAAGCGCTCGACATGGTCCTTGACAAACGATACCATGTCAGCTTTCTTGCCGTCATGCGAGATAAGGGCTAATGTACGTCTGGCAGGCTTTGCCGGCATCGCTATGTTTTCCTTATCTGGCGGAAGCGCCCCATCGCTTATTGCAGTCGAGCAGTCTCACCGCCTTCATTCCGCAGGCGTTCGAAATTCAACCATGTTACTTGCCCGGGCGACGCAACCTTGCCGAGCCGGCCCGTCATATCACTGCAAAACTGATATGTTGCGCGGGCGACGCACAAGCCGAGCCGGAATGGACAGCGGGCGGTGATAATTCGTAAAGCCGAACAAACTCTTGAAGCGCTGATTCATCGTGTATGCTTCTTCATAATAAACCTCAAGTTGAGCCATGAGAGCAGACCAAGGACGCGTCTCTGCTTGCGCGCGCGCGCCATGGCTCAACCGGAGACGCGTTTCCGGATGATCGCGCAATCGCTTGATCGAATCGGCAAAGGCCCGCTGAGTCGGCTCAACGACAAGTCCACTGACACCGTCCGTGATGACATCAGGAACGCCGCCGGCATTTGCCACCACTGACGGCAAACCTGAGGCCATTGCTTCAAGGATGACCTGTCCAAAAGTCTCATAGACGCCCGGGAAGACGAAAACATCCGCGCTGGCGTAGGCTTGAGCCAGTTCGTCGCCGATTAAGTATCCGGTGAAGTAGGTTCCCGTACCGGCGAAGACCTGCTCCAGTTCCGCGCGTAATGCGCCGTCGCCGATGATGGTCAGGGCGATCCCTGGGGCACGCGCCATTTCCAGCAGCAAATCTACTCGCTTCTCGTTCGCCAGGCGCCCAACAAAGATGCAAAGTAGGGAGCCAGGATCTCGGCCATTGAGCAGACGTCGACGCATAGCGGCGCGAGAATGAGATGGGCTGAAACGATCGGTATTAACGCCCCGGCCCCAGTGCCGGACACGGCGATATCCCACCGCTCGCAAATGACGGATTATGGTTCGCGTCGGCGCGAGAGTAAGATGACAGCCGTTGTGAATATAGCGGAGCCAGCGATTAACCGGTCCCGATAGCAAGGGGAAACCATAGTGCTCGGTATATCCAGGCAGATCGGTCTGGTAATTCGCGATTACAGGGAGATTGAGATGTCGGCCGACAGCCATGCCATTTACCGCCATCGCCGCTGGGCTAAACAGATGGATCATATCGGGTTGGAAGTCTTCGATATGACGGGCGACAATCGGGTTCGGAAGCGCCATGCGCGTCTCCGGGGCTTGCGGCAATCCGATTGACGGAAGCGGAATGACCTGCGAAGCGCCTACATTGTCAACGGCGATATCAGGCGCGAACACCAGAACTTCGCGCCCGGTCTCTTGCAAGTAACGGATGGTAAGGTAAGAAGTCTTTACGACTCCGTCCACCTTGGGCAGGAAGGACTCTGTCAAGACGGCGACTTTCCTCACCGCCGCGAAAGGTTCAACCGTAAATCGGTTGTCCTTAAGGCGCGGGTTGCCGAAGAACTCGTCGAGGTTCTTCTCTTGCTGCGCTTGAAGGTTTTCGAGCAATCTCTGCGCTTGCATGACCACCCTGCCCTACGAGATCAGCCTTGTGAAGAGTTTATCACAACCTGCTAAAAGGAATGGTTCAACTAACCTAATTACAATAACACTCGAATATCGCACGCGATTTGTTCGACGCCGCTTAATTATGGAATACGAGGATCGGGCGGCTTTGTTCCGCGCATCCTCAACGCGTTATTGCGAGTCAACACCGTACAGCGCTCGATAAATGTTGTAGTTGCGATAGATAAACTGAACATAATGGCGGGTGGAATCGATAGTCATCGTGGTCATGAACAGATCCGGATCGCCTCCTGAAAGGGCATTCCAGTCATAAGCGCGGCCCGGACCGGCATTATAGGCGGCTAGCGCGGCAACTGGATTCTGATCGAAGAGTTCGAGCTGCTCATCAATATAATAGGCGCCGAAAGCGATGCCGGCGTATGGCCGGAAAAGATCGCTGTGCTGATAATCTTGCCAATTCAACTGCTCGGCGATGTATTGCGCCGTGGAGGGGATCACTTGCATCAGGCCTTTTTCGCCCGCCGCCGCCGTCGCGAATGTGTTGAAGAGACTCTCTTGACGGATCAAAGACAGCAGCAGCGCCGGGTCGATGCCGCGCGCTTCCGCCGCCGGTTGAATGAGATGGATGTAATAAGCCGGGAAGCGCATTCGAGCGAGAAAGGACGGCGCCTGCAAGGTGCCCATTCCCGAGGCGATGATGACATCGGCAGCCGCGATAATACTTTCGCGATACATGCCAAGCTGCCGCAAGGCTACCGCCAAACGATAACTGCTCAACACATCTCCATTGTCGCGCGCTTCGTCGACAAGATCCTCGAATTCTGTGGCGGCTTCGTCAAAGGCGCCCACGGCGAAAAGCTCGCGCCCACGGATCATGAGCGGATCGCTGTTTAGTTCGTTCGACAACGGCCAGAGCTCACCTCCCTCTTCTATCAGAAAGGTCTCACGCAGCCAGCGCTCAGCGGCCGCCATGTCCGCGTTTTCCTCGGAATAAAAATTCCAGGCAACTGGCGGATGGAATGGCTGCGCGCCCAGCCGAAAATCAGCGGAGCGAGCGGCGAAATAACTGTCCGGCGCGGCCTGTACCGCCAGGTCAAATGCTTCGTTCGCTCGCGTCTCGTCGCCTCGACCTTGCGCGATCCTGCCCATCCACAGGTAAGCCGCGGCTTGATCTTCGCCGGATGCCAGGCTCGCGATGCGGGCGTACAAGTTTTCCGCAACCGTCCATTCTTCATCTTTCACGGCGGCCGACGCGGCAATGAACAGACCGTTCTGCGTCAGTTCGTGCTCGGGATAATCGTCGGCCAAGCGCATAAACACTTGTCGCGAAAGCGATGTCTCGCCGTTTGTGCCGTACAAGTAGCCGGCACGCCAAAGCGCCTCACCGGCTGTCGACTCAAACAAGGGATAGGTATCGGCAATCGCTAGATAGATTTGTATCGCCGCGGGACTATCGCCGGCGAGGAAACGGGTCCGTCCCCGTTCCAGCAGCGCCTCGCCAAAGAGCAGGTTTGAGGGATACTGATCGATGATCGTCTGAAAGGCGATGGAGGCCGCGTCAGAATTGCCGATCTGCCGGTAGGCGCGCCCGAGCGACAGGAACAGGTCCGCCGGTATGGCCGCCAAGTCATGCGTCGTGGTGTATTGATTGAAGGCGTCTATTGCAGCCTGATAATCACCGGCGATGTATGCCGCCCGCCCGCGCTGCAAGCCGTCGTAGGCGACGCCATGCTGACCAAGTACATCGTGAGCTTTCCATGCCGTTGCCGTGCCGGCGTAATCTTCGACGACCGCCCGCATACGCTCAACGCCGGCAGCGAGCGCTCCCCCATTGAGCGCCGCCTGCGCCGCTGCGAAGGCGATGCCAGCGCGATATGGCGTATTGCGCGCCACAGCCAGAATAGCATCATACTGCGCAATAGCATCGGTATGTCGGTCCAAACTGAGATAGATCTGCGCCAGTTTCTCACGCAAGATCAAAAGAGGCACTAAGGAGCGTTTGGCTGAGACAGCGCGCTCGTAGCTTTGCAGCGCGGCATCCACTTGCCCCTGCGCGAGCTGCGCATCGGCAATACGCTCATAGACATAGCTGTCGATCAAATCTGGGCGCAGCGATAGATACTGCTGCAAATCCGCTATTGCTGACGCCCACTGCAACAAGCCGAGCCGAGCGTCGCCACGCAAGAAATAGGCCCGCGCGACCTGCGGGTGAGCGGGAAACTCGGTGACGAGCAGGGTAAAGGCATCAAACGCCTGCTGAAAGTAGCCGGCGCGCAATGATGCCTGGCCCAGGCGAAAGGCGGCCAAAGCCCGATCGGACGGCGACACAGCGTCACCATACTCAAGCAGCGATCGGTAGATGTCCCCCGCATCTTCAAGGTAGCCATTTCGCAGGAGGCGCTGAGCCCTGGTTAAAAGCTCACGCGGTACGGTGGTCGGCGACGGCGGCGGAAGCGTCGGTTTATCGGTGGCCGCGGCTGTTGGCGCGACCTGCTCGACAAATGGCTGCGGCGTCGCCGTTACGTAGATGATGTTGTTTTCGTCAGGTGTGGGAAGCGATGGGTCCATTTGACGGACGTTGCATGCAGCCGTACAAATGCTCAAAATCAATAGGAATCCACGAACTCGGACCATGGGCGCTTTGTTCGTCGCGTTGACAACAGTCTTCATCGTACGAATGCGTTATGGGCTTGTCAAGCAGGGTCGTCACGTTTTTCATCTGGCGGACGCAACTCACCGGCAAGCCAAGGTATGCCGTAGCCGACGATCAGATGACCGGCCTCAGCCAAGGCCTTCCCGAGCGAATCCGTATCGCTGTAGGTCCACCAGTGGTCAACTGACGGCAAGATATTCACAGCAAAATCGGCGACGACAAGTTGGCTCAAGCTGCGCGAGAGCGGGACGGCCGAAGTCGCCCTTCCAGGTTTCGCCGGCGAACGGGTCAACTGCACACGGAATCGCGACGGCGCGCCACCTGACCACATCGTGTCGCTGTAGACCAGAACCTGAAAATCTATCCAGCCGGCGCTGCCATCGTCGAATGCTTTGACGAAGCGGAAGCGTCCTCCGACCCTCTGAAGCGGCGCCTTTTCAAGGTGGTAACCGGCAGCGGCAAAGGCTTGACCAACGACGGTACGCAGCAAGGCGCCGAAATAGTCCTGCCCCTTCTGTCGTTCCTGCATGCTTTCAATTCCCGCTTGAATGGCGCTCGGGACCAGGCAAAACGATCAGCTGTCGCCCAGTGCGCGCTCCGTTTCTTCGGCCGATGTAACGGGCAAATGACAGGCGAAGTTTCGGCAGACGTAGACAGTAACCTGGCCCTCCTGCGTTCTTCGATAGCTAAGCAGCGGGATGCTTTCGTGCTCGTTGACATCGTCGGCGGCCCAGGCCGCAATCAGATTGGGACGATAGGGCGCCCGCAGCACATTGATGATTTCTGCGGCTGTCGCGCTATCCAGGTCGCCAATGACCGCCACCTCGTCAATGCCGCGGATCAGCATATCGGCGGCATTGAGCGATTCAGCAAAAGCCTGGGGATATTCCCGCATGGCGTCAGACAGCTTGCGCAGAATATCGCGGGCTGCGCCGTCGTATGCCGCGCCGCCGGTGTAGGCGGTCAGGCGCAAAAGCTGCCGCGCCATCATCCCGTTACCTGATGGCGTCACGTTGTCCTGCAGGTTCCGCGGACGGACGATCAGCGCTTCATGGTCGTCGCTCGTATCATAGAACCCGCCATCGCCCGACTTGAAATGCTCCAGTACAAATCCGGCCAAAGTCCTTGCCATGGCAAACCAACGTTGGTCGAATGTCGATTGATACAACTCCAGCATAGCGTCTATCAAATTGGCATAATCTTCGAGGTAGGCATTGAGCTTGCTGCGTCCGTCTTTATAGGTGCGGTAGAGACGGCCATCATTTGCCGTCATATGGTGCAGAACGAATTCGCCGGCCCGGCGCGCCGCATCCAAGTAATCTTCACGCTTTAATACGCGGGCGGCTTCCGCCAAACTGGCCAGCATCAACCCGTTCCAGGATGTAAGAATCTTGTCGTCCAATTCCGGCGGGACACGCTGCGTCCTGACAGCATAGAGTCGATCCTTGATTTGCGCCATCGCCCCGTTCAATTGCTCAAGCGTCAAGCCCAAGTTATCGGCCGTCTCCGCAAGGGGGCGCGGCCGGTGCAGGATATTCGACTCTTCAAAGTTGCCGCCCGGCATCAGGCCGAAAACCTCGATCGCGATCTCCAATGCCCGCGGCAAATCCTTCTGAATCGGTTCAAGCGCTTCAGCAACTTCCTCGATCGTCCAAATGAAGAACTTGCCTTCGACCCCTTCGGAATCGGCGTCGGTCGCGCTATAGAATCCACCGTCCGGCGCGGTCATCTCCCGCAGTATATAGTCGTAGATGTCCTCGGCGACCGCGCGATAAAAGTCTTCGCCGGTGGCTTGCCAGGCATGGAGGTAGAGTCGGCTGAGTTGCGCGTTGTCGTACAGCATTTTTTCGAAATGCGGCACAAGCCAATGGGCATCGACGCTGTAGCGGGCAAAGCCTCCGCCGATCTGATCGTAGATGCCACCATTCGCCATCTTGCGCAACGTCAGGCCGATCAATTGCAGAGTCGCGCCGTCGCCAGTACGGTCGTAATGGCGCAGCAAGAACTCCAGGCTGATTGGATTGGGAAACTTCGGTTGCGTGCCAAAGCCGCCGTTTACTCGATCGATGCTGCTGAGAAGCTTTGACGCCGCCTCGTCCAGAAGCTCAGTCGTCAGCCCGCTGTCGTCGGCGCGGCCGATCGCCAGCACATCACGTTTCAGCATCTGATGCAGGTTATCCGCTTGCGCCTCCAGTTGATCGCGCTTACTGCGGTAGGCGTCGTGGATGGCGGCCATTAGTTGTGTGAAAGACGGTCTCCCATAATGGCTTTCCTTGGGATAATAGGTACCGCCATAAAACGGGCGTCCATCCGGCAGCAGAAATACGGTCATAGGCCAGCCGCCCTGCCCGGCTATCGCTTGTACCGCAGCCATATAAATGTCGTCTACATCGGGGCGTTCTTCGCGATCCACTTTCACATTGACGAAAAGCGCGTTCATCATCTGCGCGGTCGCATCATCTTCAAAGCTTTCGTGCGCCATCACATGACACCAGTGGCAGGCGCTGTAACCCACGCTGAGCAAGATCGGTTTGTCCTGCTCGCGCGCAATGCTAAATGCGTCTTCACCCCAGGGATGCCAATCGACCGGATTATCCGCGTGCTGCAGCAAATAGGGACTACTCTCGTCCTTCAGTCGATTCATTGAGCACCTCGCTTCAAGCCACGAGCGGCCGGGGCCTGCCCCACCTCGGAAGCGGAACGCCCAAGGAGAAGGCCGTTACAATAGCATAACTGAGATCGGCAAGAAGCGACATTGTCTTTCCCTGGCCGAGGGGATCACGCGCGGTCATTCGCTCCTGCCGGCCCGATGCGGGCAACCAACAGCAAAGTCTATTCGTATTCGATCATAGTGACCAAGGTTGCGTCAGCCTGCCTCGCCCGGTTCTAAGACAATATTTGCACAGTTGGGCGCGCGTATAAGGTATAATCAGGCTATACAAACCGCATTTTGCAGGTACTATCACTCCATGCAGTTCTGGGAAAACAATAACGACGAACGAGAGAGCAACGGCGGCGGCAACAACCAACCGCCGCGGCCGCCGCAGAATTGGCGCCGGTGGATTTCGCCGGGTTTGCTTGTGCTTGTTATGCTGCTCGCGCTGATCTCGTCACCAGGTCTTCTTGGCGGCATATCGTCCACGCCGGAGATCGCCTATTCTGACTTCTATGAGCAAATGCTGCTCAATAACGTCAGGACTTACGAATACCGGGACTCGACAGCCGTCAACGGTGAATTCATCGATAGCATCGTCGTCCTCGGGCCCTCCGGCCGGACGCAAAGCGTCAGGCGTTTCACGACCCAGATTCCCGTCTTTGCCGGGCCCGAGGTTGAAAGGCTGCGCATCCAAAACGGGATAAAACCCGTCTCGCAACATTACAGCAGCACCTCGCCTTGGCTGTCGATCATATTGAATTTCCTGCCGCTCGTGCTCATCATCGGTTTCTTCGTCTGGATGGGCCGGCGCGCGCAGGGCCAGATGAACGGCATATTTTCCTTCGGGCAATCGCAGGCGCGCGAGAAAACGCCGGAGATGCCCTCCATCAGATTTGACGATGTCGCGGGCCAGGATGCCGCGAAGCTGGAACTTGAAGAAGTGGTCGATTTTCTCAAACAGCCTGAGAAATACATCAAGGTCGGCGCTAAGGTGCCGCGCGGCGTCCTGCTGATCGGCCCGCCCGGCACGGGCAAGACCTTGATGGCGCGCGCTGTCGCCGGAGAAGCCAATGTGGCCTTCTTTAGTATCGCCGCCTCGGAGTTCGTCGAGATGTTCGTCGGCGTGGGCGCGTCTCGTGTACGCGATCTGTTCAAGCGAGCCAAAGAAAATGCCCCCGCTATCATCTTCGTCGATGAGATTGATGCCGTCGGCCGCCGCCGCGGCACCGGACTTGGCGGTGGACACGACGAACGGGAGCAGACGCTGAATCAGTTGCTGTCGGAAATGGATGGCTTCGACAACGATACGAACATCGTCATGATCGCCGCCACCAACCGTCCGGATGTGCTTGACCCGGCCCTGTTAAGACCGGGGCGATTCGACCGGCAGATCACGGTAGATCTGCCCGACGTGAAGGGACGGCATGAGATACTCAAGATTCACACCAAGAACAAGCCCCTGGCGAATAACGTCGAGTTGCAATCGCTGGCGCGGGCGACCATCGGCTTTTCCGGCGCGGACATCGCCAATCTGGCCAATGAAGCGGCTATGCATGCCGCTCGTTATGACCGCCGTCTGATAACGATGTCGGATTTCACCACCGCATACGAGCGCATACGCCTCGGCACCAAACGCCCGCCGCTGTCAAATGACAAAGACCGCCGCATCACGGCCTATCATGAGGCGGGGCATGCTTTGGTTTCCTTCTTGATCAAGGACGCGATGGCGCTGCTGAAGACGACGATCATTCCGCGCGGGCGCTCGCTCGGCGTGGCGTTTTATATGCCCAAGGATGATTCGCTGCATCAATCGCGCAAGCAATTGGAAGCCTATATCCGCGTGGGCTTGGCCGGGCGCATAGCCGAAGAAATCGTCTTCGATGACGTGACAACCGGCGCCGCCAACGACATTCAGCAAGTCACACAAATCGCGCGGCAGATGGTCAAGATGTTTGGCATGAGCGACTCGGTTGGCATGGTCAATTACGGCGATGACAGCGATCAGCCCTTCCTCGGCTATGCGATCGCGAGCGGGCGCGATTACAGCGATGACACCGCCGCCAAGCTGGATGCCGAGATCAAGCGAATCATTGACGTTGCCTACCAGGAAACTCGCGAATTGATAGAAGATCACCGCGAGCAGCTTGACACGCTGGCGGAAGCGCTCCTGTCGAAAGAAACTGTCGAGCGGGCGGAGATCCTGAACATCCTGGGCTTGGAAGACGATACCGACGAATTCGTCCCCAAATCAGTAGCGAAGCATCTGCGCGAGCCGGAAACGGCCGAGCAGAATGGCTCCAATGCAAAAGAGCCGGCAGAGGTTGAAGAGTAGCTAACGAGCCAGTTCAGAATGGCGCATCAAAGTTTATGTGGCGGGGCGAGGCGAACGACCTCGCCCTTTTCTGTTCGAAGACTTATTGCGCGGCCGCCGCTTCGACCTCGGCGATGATATCGTCTTGGACATAGGACGGGACGCGGTCATAGCGATTGAAGTCCATCGTATAGATGCCACGCCCGCCTGTCATCGAGCGCAGATCGTTGCCGTAGCGCAGCATTTCCGCCAGCGGCACTTCGGCTGTAACCACACTCCTGAAGCCGACCGTATCCATACCCTGGACCCGTCCGCGCCGCGTGTTAAGGTCGCTCATGATGTCGCCCATCATGGAGTCCGGCACGGTGATCTTGACATCCATAATCGGCTCGAGCAAAACCGGTTTCGCCTTGCGGAACGCGTCGCGGAAGGCCTCGCGCCCGGCGATCTGAAAGGCGATGTCCTTGGAATCGACCGGGTGTTCTTTGCCATCAAAGACATTGACCTTGATGCGCTCAACCGGGTAACCAGCGATGACGCCATCCGGCAGCACGGCGCGAATACCCTTTTCGGTAGAGGCCACGAATTGTTGCGAGATCGCCCCACCGAATACGCTGGATTCGAATTCGAAGCCTTCTTGCGCCGGCTCGATTTTCAAGTCAACGCGGCCATATTGCCCGGCGCCGCCGGTCTGCTTCTTGTGCGTATAGCTGGCTTCCGCATTACCAGTAATCGTTTCGCGGTACGGCACCTTTGGCATATCGGTGTCGACATTGACGCCAAGCGCCTCAGCCCGCTTGAGCGTGACCTCGAGATGGATCTGCCCCATGCCTTCCAGGACAGTTTGGCGCGTATCGCCGTCCTGGCGCCAGCGGAGCGTCGGGTCCGCATCACAGAGGTTGCTCAGCGTCGGGCCCATCTTGGCGCTGTCGGCTTGCGCGCGTGGCGCAACCGCCAACATATAGAGAGGCGCTGGAAAATCTGGCGCGACCACCCTTATGCTGGTATCGGAATCGACAAAAGTATCGCCGGTCTTGGTATCGGTAAGCTTGGCCACCACGCCGACATCGCCGGCGTGCAATTCCTGCACGGGAAACTGTTCCTTGCCACGCATAACAAAAAGTGAATTGAACCGTTCTTCGGCGCCACTGTTCGCGTTCAGGTTGCGTCCGTCGCTTGAAATCTTCCCGGAAAAGACACGGAAATAATTCAAGGTGCCCACGAAGCGATCGTTCAGTGTCTTGAAGACATAAGCTGCCAGGGGATTGCCGTCAGCTTGGGGCGGCTGCAAGACATCAGTTTCGTCTCCCCGCATGATATTGACACGGCGATCAGCGGGCGACCCGGCATAGGCGACCAGCGCTTCCAAAAAGGGAATCGTAGCGATGTTCTCCGTGGCTGAGGCAGCAAACACAGGTACCGTCTTAAGCTCGGGCGAACGCGATGCCTTGCGCATGCCCTCGCGCACTTCGTCAAATGAGAGCGTCTCTTCTTCAAAGTATTTCTCAAGCAGTTCATCGTCCGCTTCGGCCGCGGCTTCCATCAGCTCCATATTCGCTTCTTCAAGCGCATCAGCGTACTCATCGGGCAAGTCAGAAGCCACGGAACCATCTCCCAGATATGCTTTCTGCGTCAGAGCGTTGGCGACGCCCTGAAAGTCCGCTTCCTGACCTAGCGGCAGCATAACCGGTATGAACTTGTAGTCTTCAAACTGGCTGCGCAACTGCTCCAGAACTCCCTCGAAGTCGGCGTTTTCGCGGTCCATTTTATTGATCACCACCATGATGGGCTGTTCGCTCGCGCGAGCATATTCCCATGCCAACTCAGTGCCGACTTCTACGCCGGAGACAGCATCGACAACCACTACCACCGAATCCGCCACCAGAATGGCGTTCTTCAGTTCGCCCTGGAAATCAGTGAAGCCGGGTGTGTCGAGCACGTTGATTTTGACATCGTTGAACTCAACGGGCACCAAAGATGTGGAGAGCGACAAGCCGCGCTCCTTCTCCTCATCATCCCAGTCGGAGATCATGTTCTGTTCAGAAATATGTCCCATTCGGGTGGTTGCGCCAGTGCTGAAAAGCAGCGCTTCAACCAGTGAGGTTTTGCCACAACTTTGATGCCCAACTAGAGCGACGTTTCTGATGTTCTCGGTCTGATAATCTTTCATTCGATGGTCGCCTCCAAGGCAGCACTACAGGATTCTAGCCCACTGACAGACAGCGACCCAGAACGAGCCGCGAGTGCTCTGGATTTTAAAGGCGTGTGAAGAGAATGTCAAAGACGCATATTCGTCAGTTGCGGGCAATCACAAAGCATTGATGTCAGTCCACAAAGCATTGTGCCGCGAGCAGTCATGCTACAATCACATCATTGTCGCTTTCCTAGCTTGATGTAGCTTTTCTTAGAGGCAGGGGTTGAACTGTTGCGCCGGATCGTTGCTAACGTCCTGATTATCTCCGCCAGCATCGTGATTATGCTGCTGCTGCTGGAGGTGGTGGTTCGTGTCGGCGGGAAGACCGATGCCGACGGGCAATTCGCTTTCAGCGGCTTTTCCCTGGAGCCATTCGCGCTGCCGGTAAATCAACTGAGAATCGATGTTGAAGGCTACATCGCGAACAAGGACATTTCAGCCGTCGTTTATGACGAAAAGCTCGGCTGGACCTACCGTCCCAATTCAATCCGGCAGGCCGGAACGTTCACGATAAACGACAGCGGCTTTCGTTCCAAACACAACTACACCCAGGTTCCGCCATCAGATACGTTGCGCATAGCTTTATTTGGCGATTCATTCACCGCGGGCGACGATGTCGGCGACGACGAGGTCTGGGGACGGCAGTTGGAGATTCTGCTTGGCGAAGCTGGGTTTCGGGCGGAAGTGCTTAACTTTGGTGTTGGCGCGTATGGCATGGACCAGGCATTTTTACGCTGGAAGGAACAGGGCAAATACTACGTGCCAGACATTGTGATCTTGGGTTTGCAACCGGAAAACCTTGCGCGCAATCTGAATGTATTCCGACAATTGATGCATGGCAGTGGTCCGCCCTTCTCCAAACCGCGCTTTGTCGTGAACGATGACGGACTGGAGTTGCTTAACTCGCCTACGCTGCCGCCCGAGGAACTCATCGCCGCCTTCGCAGACTTCGGCAATCATCCCCTGGCGCCCCACGAATACTATTACGCCAGCCGCTACGTTTCCTCCAATTGGTGGGCGCCCAGTCGTCTAGCCAGCTTGCTTTATGCAGTAGTAAACCAGAAAGACGAAGATGAAAACATATACGAGCAGAACACTGAAGGAGGCCAATTGGGACGCGCGATCATCGATGCTTTTGCCGAAGATGTTGAAGGTCAGGACGCACTGTTCGTCGTCGCGCACCTGCCATTGCAATGGCATTTGGGGCATTACTACCACGCATCGCCACCAAGACAGCCGCCCTTCCAATTCCTGCTAGATCACTGCCGCGACAACTTTCTGTACATCGCAACTGAAGAGCATATTGCTTCCTCGTATACTGAAGACCAATACTGGACCACGACAAAACACTATGGACCGGCGATTCATTCTGTTGTGGCCGAAGTGGTCGCCCAAGAACTAATCGATTGTCTCATTTCCGGCGCTTGCCATGTACCCCGCTTTGAAAACCCCGCCGCATTCCTCATAAGCGACTCAAGCCGCAGTAGCTAATTTATGCCGGACTCTCCAACTTATGTTTCATATAATCCCATCAACTCTCATGCTAGAATTCTGCATTATTGTCGACTGTTTAGAATTTAGAATATGGATACACCAATGACCAATAGCGATTATCCCTTTTTTATCAAACCGCTGTTCGCGGCATCCGGGAAAGTTTGATATTTTGTGTCAGCGCAGTAGTCCTTATCGCTGCCGAGCGGCTGTGGCGACATAGATTAGCTTGATACCGTCGTCGCAGAATTGACACGTCGGAATAGTGCCCGGCCGCATGCAGCGGGGGACTTCGCCATAAACTATTATAGAGCGAAAACAACCCTAATGGACCTTCGACCGGAATCTTCCGCGACAGTTTTTTCAATTTCGACTATAAATATAGTCGACAATTGGACAACCACAGATAGTCCTCGCAGAACGTTGCGGTGAGTCACGGCTGGTTGCAATTGCCTTAGCCCTTCAACTTGGAAGAACGGATCAATGCTAAAGAGCATAGCACTACGAGCTTCTATCGTTTTCTGTTCAATCATTCTGACGTTGCTGGCCATCGAATGGGGTCTCCGCACCTTTGGCGACCCCGATGGTGACAGGCAACTCTTGGGCTACCGCCTGAGGCCCGCACGCATTGATATGTATCATGCGCGAGTCTATCTCGAAAGATATCTCGAGAATATTGACAAGGCCTCGCTGGTGTATGACGAGATTCTGGGTTGGACCTACCCTCCTTATAAAGTCGTGCAAGATGGAAAATTCACGACAAACTCCATAGGCATCCGGGCGCAAAAGGAATACCCAATTGCGCCTCCGGTGGATACACTGCGGATCGTTATTCTAGGAGATTCATTCGTTGCCGACGTTGATGTCACTGATGAGGAATCTTGGGGGACACAACTCGAAATCATGCTGAACCAGAGGGGGATTCGCGCGGAAGTCTTGAACTTCGGCGTCAGCGGTTATGGCATGGGACAGGCTTATTTGCGTTGGCAACACTCTGCTCGGGACTTCTCGCCCGATATAGTCATTTTTGGCGTGCAGCCCGAGAATCTCAATAGAAATGTCAATATATTCAGAACAATTTATCTTCCGGGTGAAACCGTTCCATTAGCTAAGCCGCGCTTTGTTCTAACCAAGCAAGGATTGGACGTTGTGAACTTACCGGTTGTCCCTCCCGAGGAACTAATCCAAGTTTACCGCAACCTTGGGAACCATCCCCTAGCCACCTATGAATTCTACTACAATAGCCGACACCTTTCATCCGAGTGGTGGACTGAAAGCAGGCTGATCGTGTTTGTGCAAGACCTGCTGCACAGAAACACACCCTCAACAGATGACTACAGCCGCACAAGTGAGCGAGTGCAATTGGGCATTTCGCTTATCGACGCATTGGCGGCTGAAGTTGAAGAATCCGGAGGAATTTTCACGACGATACATTTCCCAATGCGCCATCTCTTGGGGATGTATCATGAAGGCAGAGAGTCGCCGTTCGGCGAATTTCTTCAGTATGTCGAGGATACCTACGACTATATCCCAATGGAAAAGTATCTCGTTCCCAAATATCTTGAACGCGAATACTGGGGAGAAACTTTTCATTATGGTCCCCAGATCAGCCAGTTGGTCGCCGAAGTTCTGGCCGATGAAATCACCGATTGCGTCAACAACAGGACTTGTACATTCTCGCGCTTTGAGGAAGAGAGTGAATTCCAGCTTCAATAGCGTAGATTCATTGAGGAATCGGTCACGGCCGCGCGATGAAGTATCATAGAATCAGCGGCATCCCCATGCTAATATGAACACCCACATAGCAAGTCGGGCAATGGGGCCAGTCCATGGCCAACAACGATTGTCTCTTCCGTGGCGGCATAGACGAGCTTGATCCTGATGTCGCCGCACTCATCCGCCATGAGACAGCGCGTCAGTAAGCGAAACTTATTATGATCCCGACGGAAAGCACCGTACCGTATCCTGTTCGCGGGGTTCTTCTCTCCGCTCCGCATGACAAATGACTCCATTTCACAAGCTCAAATAGCCAGACGCGTTAATCTCAAGCAGCGTTGCCTCGCCGACTTGCTGTCTTGTTGCTGATGCAGGTGGTTGAATATATTCTAGTAATGCACTCTGCCAGAATCATATCGTTGTTGCGAAATTGGAGGCTAGACGATGAGTCGAAGCAAGGGCTTTAACATTGTAGTACTTATCTTCAGCTTCTTATTCATCCTCTTCTTAATTGAGATCGGCATACGTGTATTTGGTGAGACTGATTCTCAAGGCTATTTTTCTTTTGCAGGATACAGACTTGACCCGCCTGCTACGCCCCTTAAGCGATTAGCGCAGGAAATCGATTCATATTTCGCTAGAGAACACGAAGCAACCATCATCTATAACAAATATACTGGTTGGGCTTACCGTCCCTATGCCAAGCTGCAGGTAGGCGCATTCACTGTGAACAGCGTTGGGATTCGCTCCAAGCGGGAATACGCCTTAGAACCGCCACTAGGCACCTTGCGCATAGCCTTATTCGGCGATTCATTTGTTGCTAGTGAGGAGGTATGGGATGATGAGGCTTGGGGCTACAAACTGGAACTGTTGCTCAACCAGGCGGGCATTAAGGCTGAGGTGCTAAATTTTGGCGTCAGTGGCTTCAACATGGGGCAAGCGTATTTGAATTGGCAGCATCGTGGCAAGTTATTTTCGCCTGATATTGTGATATTTGGGTTTCAACCTGAAAATCTCGACCGCAATGTCAATATATTCCCACATTTCCAGTATCCCGCGTGGATAGTCCCATTTGCGAGACCCCGGTTTGTCCTTACAGATGGCGAACTAACCCTGGTCAACTATCCAAGTCTGCCACCGGATCAACTCCTCGCCGTAAACGAGGAGCTTGAGAGCCACCCGCTAGCCGATTACGAGGCTTATCATACTAGCCGCGACCCGTTTTTTCGCATGTGGTCCTTCAGCCGGCTTGCAACGTTATTTCATGTAGCATTAAACCAGAACATTGAACAATCCAGTGATGATCACGGTTTGCACAGCGAGAAAGGCAAACTAGCCATAGCAATTGTCGATGCGTTTTCAAAAGATGTTCAAAGCAGCGGCGCAAATTTCATTGTGCTTCACTTGCCGGGATTGGAGCATCTTCGCAATTACTTTGAAAGAACAGAAGCGTCTTATCAACCTCTTCTGCATCATCTGCTGTCGGCTTTTCATTTCATCGATGTTCTAGAGTTTCTAGAGCCGAAATACTTGGAAAGAGATTACTTTCAACCTGGCAGGCATTATGGACCTGAAATAAATCGGAGGATAGCAGAAGCTGTCGCCGCGGATTTGCTCACCTGCATAGCGGATAGAACTTGTGTCTCGGCGCGACTTCAATAAAAGTCAGAAACCAAGAATTAAGTTTGAGAATATACTCCACAGTCGTGAATGATTGTCACGCAAGCGCTATAGAATCGGTAGTTTCGCCGTGCTACAATTGTCGCCCGCAACGTAAACCGTAAGCTACGGACCCGTCCATGACCAACAACGATTATCTCTTCCGTGGCGGCATAGGCGAGCTTGATCCCGATGTCGCCGAACTCATCCGACATGAGACAGCGCGTCAGCAAGCCAAGCTGATCATGATCCCTTCTGAAAGCACGGCGCCTTTCGCTGTCCGGGACGCCCTCAGTTCAGCCTTTCACAACATTTACGCCGAAGGTTATCCGCTGGAAAACTCTCGTCGAATGTCTCAGCCGGAAATCCTCGACTATGAGCGGCGCCTGCCGGAGTTTCGGCGCAATGCCGATCAACGATATTACAAAGGCACTGAATATGCCAACATACTCGAGTCCCTTGCTCGGCGGCGAGCGGCGGAACTCTTCGCCGCCAATGGTTACGGCGCAGACGATTTATTTGTAAACGTCCAGCCGCTTTCCGGCGCGCCAGCGAATAATGCGGCATACACGGCTCTTCTCAATGTCGGCGATACGGTCATGGGCATGGACTTGATCATGGGCGGCCATCTGACACACGGCAGCCCGGTCAACCGCAGCGGCAAGTACTACAACATCGTCAGCTATGGCATCGACCCCGCCAGCGAAAAACTGGACTACGATCGCATGCGCGAGCTAGCGCTGGAGCACAAACCCCAACTAATCATCGGTGGCTTCAGCAGCTACCCTTTCGCCGCTGATTGGAAGGCCTATCGCGAAATTGCCGATGAGGCAGGCGCATACTTGCTCGCTGACGTCGCTCACGTCGCCGGACTAATCGCTGCCGGCGTCTATCCCAACCCGGTGGGCATCGCTGATGTCGTGAGCTTCACCTCACATAAAACCCTGAACGGTCCGCGCGGCGCCGTGCTGATCACTCATCGGCGCGATCTGTCTTCAAAACTCGATCGCGCTGTTTTCCCCGGCGAACAGGGCGGTCCGCATATTAACGCCATGGCGGGCCTGGCCGTCGCCCTGCGCCTGGCGGCAACAGACCAGTTCCTGCAACTCCAATCCGATACCCTAGTCAACGCAACGCGCCTGGCCGACAAGCTGGACAGCCGTGGCTTCCGCGTACCCTACGGCGGGACAGATACTCATCTGCTCCTGCTTGATTGCAAGTCGATCACCGGCGCGGACGGCACTGCTCTCAGCGGCGACATGGCGGCGCGAATCCTCGACCTGGCCGGCATTGTCGTCAACCGGCAGACTATCCCCGGCGACAGCTCCGCCCTTAGGCCGAGCGGCATTCGACTGGGCACAACCTGGCTCTCCCAGCGGGGCATCACCGCCGCCGACATTGACGAACTCGGCGATATCATTGCCGATGTGCTGGACGCTTGCCTGCCGTTCAGCTTGACCGGGCGGGTGCGGCCATTGGCGCGGGCCAAGGTGGATTTCGACGCGCTGCAAACGGCGGGGCAGCGCGCGCAGGAGCTAGCGGCGCGACTCGGCATCGACACCAACGCGACAGAAGATGGCTACCCACACTTCTATCCTTCACTCCCCCTCTCTAATGCTTCGAAGAGGGAGCCGGGAGGAGAGGTAAACTCCGCCGATGCAGAAGAAAGCTGCCTCGAGATCAGCGTCAGTGGCGCGGCAGCGGGCGATTTTCTGCATACAGCCCTGACCAGCGATGTCGCGGCGCTGAACGACGGTGATAGCCGGCCGACGCGCATCCTCGAGAAAACCGGCGCGGAGATGGCCAGCGGGGAGGTCACACGCATTTCGGCGGCCGAGTACCGCCTTAATCTCGCCGGCAAGGCCGAGCGCGCGGTCGCCTGGCTGCGCAGCCTCAGCGACGGATTCGCCTTATTTGACGATGTCGACGTGTACGCCAAAGTGCCGGGACCGGTCGCTGTGCGCATCCTCGGCGAAGGCGAGCCACGCATGCTCGCGCCGATAGCCGGTTACGATCAGAAGACGTACTACATAGGCATGAGCGGTCCGAACTTCTACCACAAGGGCATCGCAAGCGAGACGAAGTCTCCCTCCATTGCGATGGGGGGAGATTTAGAGGGGGGTATGCCACTCAAATTCGAACCTGATGTCGCCGCCGTCGATATGCTTCGCGAGACACCGCTACACAGCCTGCACCTCGAGTTGGGCGCGAAGATGGCGCCTTTCGCCGGCTATGACATGCCGCTCTGGTACCGCGCGGTAAGCGATGAGCATGAAGCGGTGCGCAAGAGCGCGGGCGTCTTTGATGTGGCGCACATGGGCGTCTTCGAGCTGAAGGGGGGCGGCGCCGAGAATTTCCTCGATCTCGTCACCACCAACGATGTCAAACGCCTGAAAGTCGGCAGTTCGCATTACACCTACTTTCTTGATACTGACGGCATTCCGCTTGACGACTTGATGATCTACCGCCTGGCGGAAGAACATTTCTTGGTGGTGGTCAACGCCTCGAATAACGACAAGAACTGGCAGTGGCTAAACGCGGTGATCGACGGCGCGGTTCTGATCGACCCCGCTATGCCCGGCCGCCGCATTGAAGGGACAGACCGCATCCAACTGCGCGACCTGCGCCTGCCGCAATGGAGCGCCGAGCAGCGCGTCGATATCGCCCTGCAGGGTCCCGGCAGCCGCGCCGCCTTGCTCCAGCTTGAAGGCAGCGAA
Organism: Chloroflexota bacterium; assembly: GCA_026706395.1. The sequence continues at coordinate 5,328 of JAPOYU010000012.1, read as the reverse complement.
CCCGACAAAGCGGCCGTCAAGCGATTGCGCTGGGCTGGCGTGGCCCAAGTAAGGCTCGGCGGCTTTGACTTGATCGTCTCGCGCACGGGTTATACCGGCGAGCGCGTCGCCTATGAACTCTTTGTACATCCGGAAGAAGCGGCGGCGCTATTCCGCGCGTTGATCGAAGCGGGTGCGACGCCCTGTGGCCTGGCGGCGCGGGACAGCCTGCGCACCGAAGCCGGTTTGCCGCTCTATGGGCTGGAGCTGGCGGGCGAACTGAACCTGAACCCGGCTGATGCCGGCTTCGGCAGTTACGTCAAGCTTTACAAGCCGTTCTTCATCGGCAAAGGCGCCTTCACCGCCCACGAAGCAGGACGCAAGCACCAGATCAGCCGCTTCCGCATGGACAACCGCGGCGCGCGCCCGGCCCACTTCGGCGACCCAATCGTCCATCCACGTGGCCGCGTCGTCGGCAAGGTCACCAGTTGCAATATCGATTCGGAAGGCTACCAGGTCGGGCAGGCGCTTATGGAACGAGACTTTCGCAAGCCGGGCGCTCAACTCGCGCTTTATGCCGGCACCGCCCGCGCCAAAGTGACGGACTTGGGACAGCTCTCTTTGAGCCAGCGCATCAAGGTGCCGGAGCCGATCACCGTGTTGACGCGCTTTCCACGCCGCAAATGAGGCGCAGAGCCAATCAACTATAGGAGGATTGACGATACATGGTCGGTGACATGCCGATTACTTTCCGAAATGCGCGCGAAAAGTAGTATTGGTCATGGTATCCCAATTCCTCGCCAATTTGCCCGACGCTTGCCTGCCCATACGCTAGAAGCATGCAAGCATGCTGCATCTTGAGTTGAATAAAATAGTCCATTGGCGTGTGACCGGTCTGGTCTTTGAACAGTCGGATAAAATGCGACTTTGACAATCCCGAATGATCGACCATGTCATTCAACGTCAGTTGCTCGCTCATGTTCTCATGCAAGTAGGAAACCGTCCGGTCTATGCTGCGGAAGCGGCTGCTGCGGAGCAGCGGGGAGAACGCGCGGTTGTTGAAAAACAGAAATCCCAGCAGATGATGCAGCGTCTGCGAGGCATAGATCATGCGTTGCAACAGAAAGTTGGCGACAAAGGTATCCCGACACCTGGCAAATAGGTCCTCCAGCGATGCGGACATGCCGGCATCAATTGATAGACTGTACGCGCCCTTCTTCAGCTGACCGACGTAGTAGTCACCCGCCGCGCCGATGAAATGCACCCAGTGGATCGACCAGGGATCGTCATTGACGGCGCCGTATACATGAGGGCGACGTTTCGGAATAATAAGCGCCTGGTTGGCGGAAATTTCGTATCGGCCGCCTTCAACCTCGAGCCATCCCTTTCCTTCGGTACAGAAAATCAGAATATGTTCTGGGGCACCAGATGGCCGTTCGCGATAGTGATAGCGGGCGGATGGAAACCAACCGATATCGGTCGGCGTCAATGGTCTGACCAAGGGATGAGAACGAGCTTTCTGCAACATAGGGCGAGGCACGACATACATGATCTCACCCGCGAAGCCATCCATCAATCTCAACGGTTGCATGAGTAAGCTCCCCGTAGCGCCAAGAAGTACGCGTTTCGCACAGTTACTATAACATATTGAGAATATAGTCCATCAACCGCGTTTATATTCTATTGTGACACGATGACAGCACATGTTAGGCTTGCATGAAATAAAGAACAACGCTTCTTGCGGAGACTTGACCTGTTTTACGAGAGTTCTGGCGTCACCGTCCGTGTCGAGGACAGGGTCATTCCGACGTATGCCGCCGGTGAACCCGACAAGAATCCCATGTTCTTGGAAAACCGGGTATATCAAGGCAGCAGCGGCGTCATCTATCCTCATCCCATTATAGAGCGCGTCGCCGACGAAAAGGCCGATGCCACCTACCAGGCGATCTTCCTTGAGAACGAGTATCTCGAGATTATGCTGCTGCCGGAGCTCGGCGGCCGCGTGCAGATGGCGCGCGATAAGACGAATGGCTTTCACTTTGTCTATTACAATCGCGTCATCAAACCGGCGCTCGTTGGCTTGACCGGGCCCTGGATTTCCGGCGGCATCGAATTCAACTGGCCGCAGCATCATCGTCCAAGCACCTTTCAGCCAGTCGACTTCCGTATCGACGAAAACGAGGATGGCAGCAAGACAGTCTGGTTCAGCGAAATCGAGCGCATGTTCCGCACCAAGGGCATGGTCGGCTTCACGCTCTATCCAGAGCGCGCGTATCTTGAGCTCAGCGTTCAGCTTTACAACCGGACGTCTTTGCCGCAGACCTTCCTCTGGTGGGCGAATCCGGCGGTGCATGTCAATGACGACTACCAGTCTGTCTTCCCGCCCGATGTACACGCCGTGATGGACCACGGAAAACGCGATGTGTCGGACTTCCCCATAGCCGCCGGCGTCTATTACAAGCACGACTATTCGCCGGGGGCCGATATCTCTCGCTACAAGAACATCCCGGTGCCGACCTCGTATATGGCGTATCACTCGGAATACGACTTTCTCGGTAGCTACGATCATGGCACGCAGGCGGGAATGATGCATGTGGCCAACCACCACCTTGTGCCGGGCAAGAAGCAATGGACCTGGGGCAATGGCGATTTTGGCCGGGCTTGGGATCGCCAGCTGACTGACGAGGATGGACCATACATTGAACTGATGTGCGGCGCCTTCACCGACAATCAACCCGATTTCAGTTGGCTGATGCCGGGCGAAGAGAAGCGCTTCACGCAGGTCTTCATGCCATACAAAGAAGTCGGTCCGGCGAAGAATGCCAGCAAAGACGCTGTCGTCAATCTTTATGTGGACGGCGAAAGCGCAAGCATCGGCGTTTACTTGACTTCGCGCCGAGAAGTACATGTCATGTTGCGCGATGCACAGACCATCCTGTATTCGGAAGAAATGGAACTGTCACCCGAGCAGCCGCTGGTTGAGACGATCCACCTGCCAGCCGATACGGATCCGCACCAACTGGATCTGAGTGTTTGGGAAGATCATCGGATACTGGTGAGCTACGAGCCAAAGTACAACCGAGAACTGCCCGAGCCGAAACCAGCTACAGCGACCCTGCCGCCAGCCGAACTCTCCTCCGCTGAAGAGCTCTATTTGAATGGCATGCACCTGGAGCAATACCGCCATGCCACCTG
>JAPOYU010000012.1:0-2098 GCA_026706395.1 Chloroflexota bacterium | reverse complement strand
CCTGCCAACCCGAACCTTACTATCTGGAAGCGCTGCGCCGGGATCCTCAAGACAACCGCTGTAACAACGCCATGGGACGGCTGCTCCTGCGGCGCGGCAAGTTCGCCCAGGCGGAAAGGTATCTTCGTGCCGCCACTGCGAGCTTGACCAGGCGGAATCCCAATCCCTATGACGGCGAAGCCTTCTACAACTTGGGGCTGGCGCTCAAGTATCAAGGTCGATACGACGAAGCCTTCGATGCCTTGTACAAGGCGGTCTGGAATGGGGCTTGGGCGAGCGCCGCCTGTTTGGAGCTGGCGCGCCTTAGCTGGCGGCGGCGACAATTCGACGAGGCGCTGGCGCTGCTCGAGCGAGCGCTGGGAGCCAACTGGCACAACCACAGTGCGCGCCATCTCAAGATCGCCTTCTTGCGCAACCTGGGCCGGCGCGACGAAGCAAAGGACGAGTGCGCGCTCAGCCTGCGCCTCGACCGCATCAATTACGGCGCCGCCTTCGAGCGTATGTATCTCCATAGCGATTTGGGATTCCGTGATTTGATGCGCGACAATGTGCAGACCTACATTGAAGTCGCCCTCGACTATGCCCACGCCGGTCTCTGGCCCGAGGCGAAGACTGTACTGGAGGAGGCGCCGGCCACTGATCCGATGGTCTTGTATTACCTCGGCTGGTGTCAACAAGAATTTGACGGAAGTCAGCGGGTAAAACCGAGGGCTGTTCGAACGTTTCGCGAAGCAGCTGCCATGCCGCCCGATTATTGCTTCCCCAACCGCCTCGAATGCATCGCGGCGCTGGAAACGGCGATGACCCTGGACCCCGAGGACGCGCGCGCGCCCTACTATCTCGGCAACTTCTGGTATGCTCACCGCCAATACGCTGATGCCATAGCCTGTTGGGAACAATCGCTTGCCTTGGACGAGTGCAACCCGACCGCGCATCGCAATCTGGGCCTGGCACTGATGAACAAGCGGGGCGACGCCGAACGCGCTTTACATCACTACGAGCGAGCTTTCGAATTAGACAAATCGGATGCCCGCGTCCTCTTCGAGCTGGATCAGCTTCACGCCAAGAGCGGCAAGCCGCCGGCGGAACGGCTCGCATTCTTGCAGCGCCATCAAGCCGGCGTCGACCAACGCGATGATTTGACCATCGAAGTGGCGACGCTGCACAACCTTCTGGGTCAGCCGGGGGCCGCGCTCGACATCATCATGCGCCGCAATTTTCATCCCTGGGAGGGCGGCGAAGGCAAAGTGACCGGGCAATATGTCACCAGCCTCATCCAGTTGGCGCGCGGGCACTTGGAGCGCTTCGAATGCGACCGAGCCATCGATTGCCTGACGCTCGCGCGTTCCTATCCCCACAATCTCGGCGAGGGCAAGCTGCTGACCGTGCCGGAAAACGATGTCTTCTACTATCTGGGTCTGGCATATGAGCTGCGCGGCGATGCGGAGACGGCGCGGCCTTACTACGAGGGCGCGGCGCGCGGCGCGTTCGAACCGGCCTCGCCGAAGTATTACAACGACCAGCCGCCTGAGAGCATTTACTACCAGGGTTTGGCGCGGGAGAAGCTGGGCGAGCATGAGCTGGCGCGATCGATTTTTGAGCGCCTTATCGAGTACGGCGAAGCGCACCTGTACGACGAAGTCACGATGGATTACTTCGCCGTCTCCTTGCCGAATTTCCTCGTCTTTGAAGACGACCTCTCGCTGCGCAATCATATTCACTGTCTCTACCTGATCGCGCTGGGGCGCCTTGGCGTGGGCGATCGGCCGACGGCAGAGCGGCATTTCGACGACGTGCTGGCGCGCGACCCCAATCATCTGGGCGCGACCTTGATTCGTCAGTTTGAGGCGGCGCAATTCGCCGCAAAAGTGGGCAAGTGAAGCGGGAGGAGGTACTATTGGGCCAACTATAAATTCGTAAGGCGAGACTCGATTATAGAAGGAGAGAGAAATGACTAAGCGTTCGCATTACAAGATTCTGATTGTCGCGCTGGTAGCGCTGCTGCTGCTGCCGGGCGCGGCATTGGCGCAAGACTCGACCCCAGTCACGCTCATGCACGGCTGGACCGGCGCCGACAATACCGAGATGCTCAACACCG
>JAPOYU010000161.1 GCA_026706395.1 Chloroflexota bacterium | reverse complement strand
GATCACCTGGCATATCCAGGGCATCGACTTGTACAATCCCGATTCCTTCCTGCAACATTGGCGCATCCTGCTGCTGAGCAGCCTCTTAACCGCGCTGACGATCATTGCGATGTACGCCTTGCCGGATCTCTTCGAGTTCGATCCGCCGCGCTGGGATGGCGGGTCCGGCTCGCTGATGATTGTGGCGATCGCGGCGCTCTTCCTGCTGACGATGACGCTGCTCTCGTATGGGATGCGGCATCGCTACTTGCTGAACCGCTTCTGGGCGCTGCTGGCGCCGGATCGGGAGTAGGGGGCGAAAGACGGATGTGATTTGCGTGAGCTGATAAATTGTTGGATGATGTCACTCATAAAGGTATAATTGCCTGAGTAGAAATAGCCCGGAGCGTTGTGCAAAGAGAGAGGAACGCCTACGTGGTGCAGCAGCGATCACTACCTGGTATTGAAAGTCCTTCACTGGAAGATACGGCTAGTTACACTGATGTTACATCTGGGACATTTTTAGACAATAACAAGTTACCGATTCATCGCTGGTTTCGTTATAGTGCTGGTTACAGTGGTGCATGGGCCAAAGATCTGATACAGAGAGAGGCGAATGATCAGTCGATAACTGTTTTTGACCCTTTTGTGGGATGTGGCACAACTCTCATCGCGGCTGAACACTGTGGTGTTGATTCGTGGGGGATTGACTCGCATCCATTTGTTGCAAGAATTGCTCAAGCCAAACTCGCATATCGTTCGTCCCCAATGGATTTCGAACGTCGTACTGTAGAAGTCTTAAAAGATGCCAGCCGACGTACTCCTAACATCAGTCTTTACCCTCACGTGATTCGGCGCTGCTTTACCGATGATTACTTGCGTGCTCTCGATTGTTTGCGGCAGGCAGTGGAGGATATGCCTCAGGGCCGGCCTTCAAGCAGACTGACGTGGCTTACGCTAGTCGCAATACTTCGGTCCGTGTCTCATGTAGGCACTGCTAGTTGGCAGTACCTGTTGCCCAAACGGCGCAAGAAAATAGTAACCGAACCATTTGCGGCATATCATGAGAAAGCACACATCATTCACCAAGATATGATGTCCGCTGATATCTCGGGTCCGGCATCTGTTTTCGCGCTAGATGATGCTCGTTCTTGCAAGTCAGTACCTTCCAATATTATCGATCTTGTAGTTACTTCGCCTCCATATCCCAATAACTATGATTATGCTGACGCCACTAGACTAGAGCAGTCTTTTTTGCAGGAAATCTATACATGGGGTGACTTGCAAAAGCATACTCGTAAGTATCTTTTACGCTCATGTTCTCAGCATGTGCCCGAGAAATCTATTGACTTGGAGGCCGTAATTGACCACAAAGAATTAACACCAATTCGGGATGAAATCAATCATGTTTGTAACGAGCTAGGTCGGATTCGACTATCACGTGGAGGAAAGAAGACATACCATAACATGGTTGCATGTTATTTTCTCGACCTAGCAAAGGTTTGGGAATCACTGAGGCGGGTCTGCAAGTCTCCTTCTAAAGTATGTTTTGTTATAGGAGATTCAGCACCGTACGGTGTTTATGTTCCAGTATATGAATGGCTCGGCAAACTCGCCCTGAATGCTGGATTTAGTAGCTTTAGCTTCGAGAAGATTCGAGATCGCAACGTTAAATGGAAGAATCGCAAGCATAGAGTCCCACTTTCTGAAGGTCGGCTCTGGGTAAGTGGATAACTATGGCTGCATCGCCCGCTCATAAACTGGGGCAGATTATTGGTGATCAATTTGAAGCCGCAATTCGACGCCCACTCGAAAGTATTGCTGACGAATTTGGGCTCTATTTGGACTTTACTCATCCGAGGCAGGTTCGCGAACGAAGGAAGAAGGTATCCTGGAAAGATCTGCATGGTAACGTACATGACATGGACTACGTGTTAGAAGAGGGTGGAACTGATAGTGCCATCGGCCATCCGCGAGCGTTTATCGAAACTGCATGGCGTAGATACACGAAACATTCTAGAAACAAGGCACAGGAAATCCAAGGCGCAGTGCTACCGTTAACAGAGAGATACCACTATCTCTCTCCCTTTTTTGGTGCGGCACTTGCTGGCGTTTTCACAGAAGGAGCGATTAGTCAGCTCAAGTCGCTTGGTTTCCAAGTGGCTTATTTTCCGTATGGTGCCGTCGTCAATGCTTTCCGGAAAACAGGACTTGACATTGCATTTGACGAGGAAACAAGCGAAGTTGAATTGCAAATGAAAGTAGATGCGTTCGAACGGATGAGCGTTGCGGAACGGAATCGAATTCCGCTAGAAATTCTCGCGGTAGGCGAGAGCGAGTTTAGTCCATTTTTCAATGCTCTGCGCGCGTCTCTTCAACGGAGCATTCGGGAGATTGTTGTTCTAACTCTTTATGGTGCGCCGGAGTGTTTCGACACGATTTTACAGGCCGTGGAATTTATATCTTCTCACGACGAGGCATCGCTGGCATCTAGTTTTGTTCGATATGAGGTTGTAATAAGATATTCTAATGGTGATGAGATAAAGGGCGCATTCCAATCGAAAGGAAGCGCCGTGGGGTTTCTCCAAAAGCTGTGAGCCCGTTACCGTGGTGTTGACACGTAGCCCATCCCCGCCGCTACCTTGACAGCCCCCGCAAACACATTAAGCGCCGGATCGCTACTGGCGGAAAAAAAGAAAGCGGGCGAGTCAAGGACGCGCCCGCGCTCTGCCGCATTTATCGCTTCGGGCTTAGATATTGCCGTCCGTCTTGCGCAGGGAGACGCTCCAGCTCTGGCCTCTGACTTCATTGAACGACAATTCGGGATAGAGATAGAGTTGAACCTGGCAGGTAGAACGAACCGCGAATTCGTGCCGCTCAGCGCGCAGCCGCAGCCCGGTTCCCGTCTCGCCGTAGAAATGGAAATTCGTCGGGAACGTCAGGCATTCGCCGCTGGAAATGATGTTGCCGGCGCTGTCTAACTGATACAGGAAGCTTTCGGCATTGCGCCCGAGGTTGGGATTAAACTCCCACTTGCCGCGCGTTAGCGTAAAGGGTCCGATTCGTACGCGATTCTGACCGCTGAAGTGGTAGCCGTCTTGCGCCGCCGGGATATTTCTCGCTGGCGCCGCGCATTGACCGTTCTGATAATCAACCCAGCCCTGGACCCAATCGGCTTCGCTGGCGCAGGCGCGGCCCGCCTGGCAGCAGTTGTCGATAGCCGTTGATGTGGTGGCGGCGGGCGACGAAGCAGCCGGCGCTGATGCCGGGCATTGGCCCGCTTGATAGTCGAACCAGCCTTGGATCCAATCGGCTTCCGTGGCGCAGGCGCGGCCCGCTTGACAGCAGTTATCGATAGTCGATGAAGTGGCTGCTGGCGCGGGCGCGGCGCATTGGCCCGCTTGGTAGTCGAACCAGCCTTGCACCCAATCAGCTTCCGTGGCGCAGGCGCGACCAGTCTGGCAACAGTTGTCGACGCCGGCCTGCGCAAAACTTGGCACAGCCAAGAGCAACGTTAACAAGAAAACAGCGAATCCTCTCATATTGATTCTCCTCTCTGTGCAGGATTAGATACGTGGGACTATAACATAAAATGTACTGTCTTCCTGCTGGAAGACAGTATCACTCTTCTAAGAAACAATCAGTGCGGCTTATAAAATCCATAACTGGCAAATTTGTTTACCCATTGCGCGACGGAGGCAAGGTTGAAGCGCGAGTCTAGTCTGCGGCTGCGATACGAGCGGAAGCAGCGCGGCTGGCTCAGTTCGACTGGCTAACGCGGCGCGCCCGCCACCAAGTCACAAGCCACAGGAGCGAGTACGACGAGAATACAAATAGCAGCGGATCAGTCGGCGAGCGATAGCGTGTCGAGGGGTGAAACACGAGATAAACAAGCGTCTGGCTGACCTGCGCGATGACGAGCAGACTCAGCATGCGCCAATCGCGCCGGCTCAGCCAGGCGCCCGCGACCGCCAGCAGCCAGGCGAGCCCGAAGTAGACGAGATGCAGGCGGCGCCCGACGACGTTGAAAAGCCCCTCCTCTTGATAAGCGGCGTTGGCGGCGCTCACGCCAACATGCGAGCCGGCGTCCGTGAGAATGACGACTCCGCCGTCGTCATCCACGCTCAGCTTCTCGCCTGCGCGCAGGTTGCGCCGCGGCGTCACCTGCGGGTTCCAATAGACGAGCAGCTTCACCAGCATCAGATCGAGCGCGTCTGCTGGATTATCGCGCAGGTAGCGCCAGCCGGCCTGTGCCAGAAAGGCGTTGCGGCGCAGCTTTTCGGACTTGGGCGGCGCGTCCAGCGGCGGCGTTAGCCATTGCGCATCATAGCCGGCGCGAAAGACAGCGGCCGCATACGGGTTGTTGCCTTGATAGATGTTCTCGCCGCTGTTGAGGGCGATCGGCACGAAGCCCTCATAAATGGCGCTGGAGCGGATGATCCAGGGCAGCGGGACCAGCAAGCCCAGCGCCGCGACCGGCAGCAGGCGTCTGAGCGTTTCGCGCCAACCCAGCTTCAGCAGAAACCAGGGGACTGCCAACAGCGCCAGCGGCGGCAGCAGCCCGCGCGCCAATACCGACACGCCCAGCACAAGCCCGGCCGCTATGGCAAGCGCCAGTACGCCGCGGTCGTGGGTCGCTCGCTGGCGCAGTCGGATCAGCAGCCAGACGAAGAGCTGCAGCAAGAGTATCCAAAGCGCCGTATCGTTGAGCGTCAGATTCTGAAAAATCAGATAGGGATAGAGCGCGAATAATAGACCGGCAAGCGCGCCGATCCAATCGCCGCCTTGATCTCGGCGCGGCAACAGGCGTCGGCAAATGTCGTACAAGAGCGCGATCGAAAGGGCGTCGAAGACGATCTGCAGCGCGGCGACCGCCAAGTAATGCCGCCCGAAGAGGCCATAGACCAGCGCCAGGACAGCGCTATAAAGCGGCGGCAGATCCGCATCGGGCCTGCCCGCCACCCGACCGTAAACGCCCGTCCCCAGCAGATTGAGCGCATATTCGTCGTAAGCGACCGAGCCGTGGATCACGCCGCCGGGCTCGCTGAAGGCGAAGTGCGGCCGGAAGACAATCAGCGCGGCGATGCGAACTGTGATGGCGATGACGATGACGAGCGGAAGTTTATGTCTCTCCAATCGATGCCACATTCAAGCTCGCTCGCTTCGTCCTTTTGACGATACCAGTGAAGTCGCTTATACCCGCCGGGCAAAGGAAAAGCGCCCCGTTTGAATTATACGAGGCGCTTCTGAATATTGCTTATTTCGCGCGTTTGGCGCTCATACTGGCTGCTGGTAACGTTCGCCGATCGACTCGATCTCGTCCATCAATTGATTGAACTGCTCCAGATTCAACTGCTGCTTGGCATCGGACATGGCCACATCCGGGTTGGGATGCACTTCCACCATCAACCCGTCGGCGCCGCTGACCCGCGCGACGCGCCCCAGCGGATTGGCGATATCGCGGCGGCCCGCCGAATGCGAAATATCGACGATGACCGGCAAATGCGTCTCTTGTTTGAGCAAGGGCACGGCGCTGATATCCAGCGTATTGCGCGTCCACTCGCTGAAGGTGCGGATGCCGCGCTCCATCAAGATGACCTGCTGGTTGCCGCTCGCCATGATGTATTCCGCGGCGTAGATGTATTCTTTCAGGGTCGCGCCGAAGCTGCGCTTGAGCAGCACCGGTTTCTTCTGCTTGCCCAGCGCCCGCAGCAGGAAGCTGTTCTGCATATTGCGCGCGCCCACCCAGAAGGCGTCCACATATTCATCCATCATCGGAATCAGCGATAGATCCAGTACTTCGCTGATGACGACCAAGCCATACTTGTCGGCGACTTGACGGGCGATCTTCAGACCTTCTTCGCCCATGCCCTGGAAGTCATAGGGCGAGGTGCGCGGTTTGTAACCCATGCCGCGGATCATCTTCACGCCGCGCTCGGCCAATACAGCGCCGACGGCATCCATCTGCTCGTAGCTCTCGACCGCGCAGGGACCGGCAATCAACTCAAAGGTCTCGTTGCCCAATTGCAAGCCATTGGCGAATTCAATGATCGTGTGCTGATCGGGGTTCTTCCGTTGAACGAGGATCTTCTCCTGCGCGTCCCGCTCCTCCAAATGAAGCGTGGCGCGGAAAATTTCATGGAAGAGTTTGGAGATGGTTTCGTTGCTGAAAGGACCTTCGTTGGCGAGTTGCAGCGCGGTCAGCATTTCGGCTTCGCGCTGCGGGTCGTAAAATCGCGTGCCCAGCTCCTGCTGCACTTTGCCGATCTCAAGCGCGATTTCGGCGCGCTGGTTCAGCAATTCCAGAATCTGCAGATTGATCGGGTCAATCTGGTCCCGCAGCTCCTTGAGACGACTTGTCTGTGACACGGCACTTGTACTCCCGCAATGATTCAAAAATCCTGGCGCCTAGTATTATACACAGGTCTGCCAAAAAGGCATGGCTGGATTTTTTTGGTTGCCCGGCTCCGGCTTCAAGCGCCGCAATCCCCGTGGCTGTAGACATAATCGCCGCTGATCCAGCCCTCGACGC
>JAPOYU010000129.1 GCA_026706395.1 Chloroflexota bacterium | reverse complement strand
AATGATGTTATCTTGCGTCTGTGAATTTTGTTTTGCATGAGTATCCCATAGACCGTAGCGCAGTTCGCTTTTCGGAAGCTTCCTCCTGTGAAGCAGACAGGGCGAGCCTGCAATTGGTGACATGCAAAGATGCGCGGTGACCTGGTAATACGGTCGAAGCAACTCGAAAGACCAGCAGGTCTCTCGTAGGAAGCGCCGCGAGAAAGGCGTGGCCCTCCGACAGCGTGATCGGTAAGTGATCGCCCTTACGCGACTAACGAATGCACTCTTGAGCAGGCAACGGCCTACAGCGGGGCAGGCTCAACCTAATCTTGGGTTAATCCGCGCTCAGTGCTCGACCCCGACGCCCAATTCATCCAGCACGGTGAGCACTTCGGGAGCCACGGTGTCCGGCTCGTTCTTGGCGCTGCGCTGCAGAGCGAAAATGGCGTCTTCATTGCCGGCTCTGGCCAGCTCTATCGCTTCCAACACGCCTTTTTCGCGGTAGCTCATATCTTGCGCGACAACTGGATTGTCGTAGGCTTTCCAATAATATTTGAGATCGTCGTGCTGCCAGTCCGGGTAGATGTCTTCCCAGGTGAGTTGGCTGGGATTATGCGGCGTCAGCATATGATCGGCGACATTGTCGCCCACGATCATATAGCGATTGTCCAGCGAGAGTCGCAGCCTGTCTGCGGTATAGTTCGGCAGCGCCTGATGGATCGTCAGCATGGGGAAGAAGAGCGCGTCGCCGGCTTCATAATCGGTGGAATGCCAAACCGGAGTAATCTCTTCGTGCTCAGTTTCGTCAACGATCAGGGCGCCAGCGCCCAGCGAGAAGTGATGATCGAGCACACGATTGACCTTGTGCGATTCCGGAATCACCGCCAGGCCGCCCAGCTCAATCGGGCAATCGCCAATCGGCGCCCAGCAAGTGATATTGTCGAAACTGCCTTGAAAGTGTACGAAGTCCTGATGCTTGGGCGTGGTGTGTTCGGTGTATTTGGGGAACCAGACGCGGGCGACCTTTTGCGGATGCGGCATGATTGGCGCGCCCGTCATTCTCTCGACGATTTCCACATACTCGGGCCAGTGGGCAGAGCGATGAAAGTTTTCTAACCGGTAGACTTCGGAATAGCCGGCGCTGTATTCGTTGTCGCCTTCGGTGAAACGCATATTGATATCGGCGATGCCATCCATCGGGTTCGTGCCAGCCACCAGCCATCCGACACGCTGCAGCGCACCCATCATTTCGCGGCGCAACTCCCGCATGCGTTGAGGATCAATCAGTCGCTTGAAAAACAGGTAACCGTCATCGGCGATTCGCCGCTGCAGTTCGTCGGGATCGTTCTGGGCGTCGTTTGAAACACGCAGTTCTTTGATTTCGTCAGACATAATTCTCTCTCTTGCCAGACCAAGGTGTTGAAGTTCATTTATTCTAAGCTTGCGATTGGTGAAATCGATCCACGATCGAAAACGCTTGCCTACTAGAACTTTACCACATGCCCGCTCATCTTGGCGAAGGCTCTGCATTTTAGGCGCGAGAGTCGGAGCAGTTTGGCGCGCGAGGCGCCTCAAGTGCTGCGAGATTATGCCTGGCGACTTTGACAAACTATATGGTGTTACGCTATAGTTCCGTACAGTATCGCCTGTCAATTCCGCCAAATTTTCCCCACCCCAGCTCGCATTCGCGTTAAAGCGCAATCATTGCCGAATGTCGAATATTAAGCTGATAGAAAGGAGGCGAGTTGGGCAATCTATACTGTCAGACAAGTTCTTGCGATAAGGAGCAATATCATGATTTACAGAATACTAGCCCTACTTCTTTGTACGCTGCTCGTAATCCCTGTCATGAGCCAGAGCGATGACAAACCTTACGAAGGGACAAGCCTGAACTTTCTTTACTTGGCCACCGCCTTTACCAACGGTCTTAAGGAGCTCGAACCGGAATTTGAAGAGCTGACCGGCATCAGCGTTGAATTCGAGCTGCTGGACGAAGAAGGTTCCGTGCGCAAGACGCAGCTTGAATTGGCGAGTGGCGCGGGCAACTATGACGTGGTTGGCATTCAAAGCGGCAATATTCCGCTCTACGCCGAGAACGGCTGGGTGACGCCGGTTGAAACCTTCTGGGGTACTGATGTTTCCGACCCCGAGGCGCTGGAACACGACGACCTAATTGCTTCGACAATGAACGCGATGGCATGGGACGGCGTTCAGCAGTGCCTGCCCTTCTTTGCGGCGACGATCATTATGTACTATCAGATCGACATTTTCGAAGCGGCCGGTATCGAAAGTCCACCGACAACCTATGACGAACTGCTGGAAATTGCCCCGCTGCTGCACACCGATGAGGTGCCCTTAATCGCCCTAAGAGGGAATCCGCCGGCCGCGCATGGCAACATCTGGCACTTCAATTCTTTCTTCCACGGCGAAGGCGCCAAGTTTTTCGTCGACTTCCCAAATGATTTGACGCCTACTGTCAATTCGCCGGAAGCCATTCGGGCGCTCACTAACTTCGTTACGCTGAAGAACAATTACGGGCCTGAGGGCGTCGCCGCTTATCAATACCCTGATGTCACGCGCGCGATGCAGCAGGGCACAGTGGTGATGGTCATGGAGGGTGCGCCACTAGCGGGACGCATCTTGGATCCGGAGGAGTCGAAAGTGTCGGGCAATCTCGGTTTCGCTGTCGTGCCCGGCGGCGCCGCCGGTCCCAAACCGTCATTTGCGGCGCATGGGATTTGCGTAACCGCCGATTCAGCGCATCAAGAAGCAGCCTACACCTTCGTCGAGTGGGCGCTTAGCTTCGACACGATGAAGAAAATCTCCTTGGCGCTGCCACAGATTGCGGTGACGCGAGACAGCCTTTGGGAAGATCCGGACTTTATCGCAAAATACGACTACGATTTCGGCGCCGGCTCCTTCCTTAAGGCTTTTCAGGATAGCTTGGCGGCCGCGCCGGCTGACTATTACCCGGCCTTCGCTGGCTGGCCCCTGATGGGTGATATCTTGGGCCAAGCGGTGCAAGAGGCTGAAATCGGGGCGCGGACGCCGGAAGACGCACTTAACCACGCCAACGAGCTGATCACGCAGATGCTCGAAGACGAGGGATACCTGCCATAAAACGGTAATCCCGATGATGGCTCTCGGGTTGAATAAAGTAACTCGGGAGCCATCCGTCTTACTGTTTTCGGCGTTATCGCCAGGTTTTCCTGGATTCCCTTAAAGACATCTTCAACTGAAACGAAGCAAGGGTCAAGAGGCGCGGCATGGCAGCGTATGAACCGATACCGCAACGGGCATATTTCAAATATCTCTCGCCGTCGATCATCGTGTTGCTTCTGCTTACCGTGCTGCCCGTGCTATTCACGCTGTATTTGAGTACATCGTCCCTCTCTTTCGCCAGCCCGAGACCGGAACGATTCATCGGCTTGCGCAACTACAGCCGGCTGCTGGACGATGCGCGATTTCTGCAGAGCATTCCGGTGAGCGCGCTTTTCATCGTCGCGCCGGTTGTCCTACAACTGATTCTCGGTTTCATTGTCGCCGTCATCATGAACGAATGGCTGCCCGGCATGAGATGGTTGCGCTATGTCCTGGTGGCGCCGATGGTGATTCCGCCCATCGTGACCGGCTTGACCTGGCGCGTCATGTTCACGCCCAAGTTGGGCAGCGTCAATCACTTCTTGAGCCTTGTGGGGATTGATGGTCCTAGTTGGTTGACCGATGCCAATTGGGCGCTTGCGGCGATCATCATCGTTGCCGTTTGGGGCTGGACGCCCTTTGTCGCGCTTATGTTTTTGGCCGCGATGCAGTCCTTCCCCGATGAGCTATACGAAGCAGCGGTGATTGATGGCGCAACCTGGGTCCAATCCGTCAGGCACGTGACTCTGCCATTGCTGAAGCCGACGTTTACGTTTATCGGCATCCTGCGCACGATGGAGGCGCTGGGTATTTTCCCGATCATCTATATTGTGACCGCCGGCGGGCCAGCCGCGGCGACCGAAACCGTCAACTTTTACGCCTACGTTAGCGGATTCAGCTATCTCAAAGTCGGTTACGCTTCGGCGATAATCGTCGTTTTCTTCTTTATGCTGCTGCTGATCATTGGACCGATGACGCGTTTCCTGCTGCGCAATTTCCAAGTGGATTCCTAGCTCATGCAACGCCGATCGAAAGTAACAACGTTTGGCCTTTACGCAGTCGGTATCATTTATGGGCTGGCGATCCTCGTTCCGCTTCTATGGCTACTGCTGCTCGCGCTCAAGAACGCCTTGGATGCCTTTGCCTATCCGCCGCTGTTCATTTTTGAGCCCACGTTTGAGCATTTCAGCGCCATCTTCCAGGATCCGGAGTTTCGTCTGGCCTTCGCCAACAGCGTCATAATCGCGACCGGGTCCGTCGGGCTTGCGATGCTTTTCGCGATACCGGCGACCTTCGCCATTACAATTATGCGGGGCCGGGCGCGGCGAAATTCGCTATTGACCATCCTCCTCATCCGCATGGTGCCGGGGATGATTTACTTGCTGCCCTACTTCGTCTTCTATTCTCGGATCGACCTGCTTGATACGCATATCGGCCTGATCATCATCTATCTCATTTTCTGCGTACCGCTGATTATATGGACGCTGACGCCGGTTTGGGGCGCAGTGCCGCTCGAATTGCGCGAGGCCGGCATGATTGACGGCGCCAGTTTGTGGCAGATTCTCTATCTGATAGAACTGCCGCTGGTTCGCATCGGCATAATCGCTTCCGGGATCGTCGCCTTCATTTTCGCCTGGAACGAGTTTCTGTTCGCCCTGGTCATCACACGCAAAAAGACGGTGACCCTGCCCGTTATCATCACGCACTACATGGGTTACGAAGGCTACGAATGGGGCAAGATTTCGGCGGCCGCCGTCGTCATCATGCTGCCCGTTGTCGTGTTTGGATTTCTAATTCAGCGTTATATGATTACTGGCTTAACCGCGGGCGCCGTTAAGGGCTGAGGAAATTTGCGACAAAGTATCTAGCTAGTAACAGGAAATGTCATGAATACGAATCCGCCTAATATTCTTTGGATCTGCACCGATCAGCAGCGCTTCGACACGATAAGCGCCCTTAACAACACGCAATTGAACACGCCGAATATTGACAAGCTTGTCGCAACTGGCGTCGCCTTCGAGCGCGCCTACTGCCAAAGCCCGATCTGCACGCCAAGCCGCGCCAGCTTCTTGACCGGTATGTATCCCAGCAGCGTTCATGCCTGCGGCAACGGCAACGAATATTGGGCGGAAGCCGCTCCCCTGGTCACGGCGCTGCTGGCGGATGCCGGTTACGACTGCGCGCTGGCTGGCAAGTTTCATTTGGCTGGCGCCTACGGCCGCATTGAGCCGCGCCCGAAACATGATGGCTATCGGCTCTTTCACTGGAGCCACGACCCGGAAGATCAGTGGGAGGCCGGGCACGCCTACGCCGACTGGCTTGCATCAATGGGTTACGACCTTGGCGAGATGCGCAAGAATCCACACGCTATCCCGCCTGAGTTGCATCAGACGACCTGGTGCAGCGACCGCGCAATCGACTTCATGGAAGCTGACCACGGCGGCAAGCCCTGGCTAATGAGCGTCAATATCTTTGATCCCCACGAGCCCTTTGATCCGCCACAGCAATACTTGGACCGCTTTGATGTGGTATCCCTGTCCGGTCCGAAATTCCGTGATTCTGACTTGGCGGCGCAAGCGAAACTAAGTGTGATCGACTTCCAGCATCCGGCGCGCCGGCCCGAAGAATTCAACGCCAAGTGGATTCAGGCAGCGTATTACGCCATGATCGAACTCATTGATGATAACGTCGGAAGGATGCTCGATGCATTGGAACGCACAGGCCAGCGCGACAGTACGATCGTCATCTTCATGAGCGATCATGGCGAGGCGCTCGGCGACCACGGCCTGTTGCTGAAGGGCTGCCGGTTTTATGAAGGCTTGGCGCGGGTCCCGCTCATAATATCTTGGCCAGGTCGTGTGCTCGAAGGTACAAGGCGACAATCCCTGGTGGAGCTGCTGGATATCGCGCCTACGCTGCTTGACTTGGCGGGTTTGCCAATACCCGAGCGCATGCAAGGCATGACTTTGCGCAATCTTCTCGTCGACGACGAGGCGCAAGATCATCATCGAGATTTTGTACGCTGCGAATACTACCGCGCCATCAACCCGGGCATGAGGGATAACTATAAGGGGACCTTCGCGACAATGATCCGTGACGAGCGCTATAAGCTGGTCGTCTATCATGGGCACGGTCTTGGCGAACTCTTCGACCTGGAAACTGACCCGGACGAATTTAACAATTTGTGGGAGGAACCGGCCTTGACTGAGACAAAAGTCAGGCTAATGCAACTCAGCTTTGACGCACTTGCATTAGCGACCGATATTGGCCCGAAGCAGGTCACCTGGTTTTGACAAGTTCAAACAAAGTCAAGCAAGATTCGATCCAGGCGCGGGCTGCGACCAGTCCGCGTATCGGGGCAGTCACCTGTTAGATTAGACAAGGGGTTTCCTTCAGGAAAGCCCCCTTCTGTGAAGCGAACTGGGTATATTTGTAGCAA
>JAPOYU010000072.1 GCA_026706395.1 Chloroflexota bacterium | reverse complement strand
GGATCGCAGATGCTTTCATATCGAGCCGGCTAAAAATATCCAGGTTATCGACCGAATCGGAGCGGGTGACGCGATGGTCGCTGGCGTCTTGCACGGCTGGCTGCAGGGCGATCTATTCAAGGGCTTGCGATACGGCGTTCTAACTGCCGCGCTTTGCCTCACGCATTATGGCGACACCGTGTACATCGCGCGTAGTGAATTGGAAGACCTGCTGGATCAGCCAGACGCGGACATCGTGCGCTGACCTTTTGACCAGTCCGCCTTGACATTGTCCTCAGCACGATGAGTAACGTGTGTGCAGGATCTCACATTACGCCGGTTGCCAGCGAAGCGTGAAAACAGCGCGGGTCGGCATGCAAAGCTTTTTTGCCCAAAATGTCCCTTACTGAACCGGTTAGGTTTCGCTTTATTCGCGCCTTTGGGCAATGCATATCCTGGAATTACTCGATAGAAAGACAAATATATGGAATTAAAGCTGCCGCGCGGAGTTGAGCGACTGCAAGCCAAGGTCGCCCTCCAGCTTGCCCCGCTCCATCACTACCACCGGCTCCTCCAGCAGATGGCATAACTCGCGCGTCAAGCTCATGTGAAACTTCAGCTTGTAATCCTTGCGCGGTATTAAAAAAACAGCAGGCCGGACAAGTGCCCGCAGTAACTGATCTTTCTGACGTGATACTTTGCCGTCAGCTGCAAAATCTGCCGGCGCTCTGCGTCATCCAGCTCTCGTCTCTGTACTAGCTTCCTCTTTCCTCTCAACAGCGGCAGATACACCACTAAAGCGCTACCGCTCACTCGCGCAGTAACTCGCTCCACCCATCGAGATGTTCGACACCGTCGTACAACACCACCGGCGTATCGGGCAGCTCCGACAGCTCCCCTGCCAGGCGCACCCGATTGCGCACCTTGTAACTCGGCTCGACTTCCAGCAAAAAGAAGGCAAAACCCGATAGCGAGCCGCAAAAGGCGATCTCCCGTACATGATGCTCGCTCGCCAACGCTACAATCGCGTCTCGCTGTTGCTGCACCTGCTCCGCCAGTCCGCTCAATGCTCTAATCTCCCACTCACGAAACTCTCATAAATGGCATTGTAAGCAAAGGCGTATGCCACTATCGCTCAATATGTGCAATCAATAGAATGATTCTTCCTTTATTGTTTTGTTCATGGCTAGTGCCACTGGACAGAGTGAGCGCCCCACAAAACAAATAATCGCCGAGGCGCTCCAGCACCCCGGCGATCTCACTACTGACTCCTTGTCGACGCACTAGCCCGCCACATCTCCCTCAACGACATCATGGCAGGTACCCGAACCGCCGCTGTGATAGCGGGCGCGGACGCGCACTTTGTAGAGGGCGCCAGCATCCAATCCAGTGATTGTGCAGGAGTTGCTCGTCGGGAAGGCGTTGCCGATGAGATCGGTCCAGGTGGGGAACTCGTCAGCAACTTTCGCCCAATTGACGCGGTAGTCCTTGCGCGATTCGTCAGGCGCATCCCTAATCACCTCCAGCACACTGGCTGGGCTGCTTGAAAGCCTGACATTGCTGATCGTCCGGCCAGCCGGCTCTGGCGTATTGGTGGCCGTGGGCACAGGTGTGTTGGCGGCCGAAGGCGGCACCGGTGTATTTGTTGCCGTCGGTATCGCTGTCGGCGGCACGGGCGTACTCGTCGGCGTAGGCGTGGCCGTCGGCGGCACAGCCGTGGCCGTCGCCGTTGGCGTATCCGATGGCGCTACAATGACTTCTCGTTCCTCTTGAACTTGATGGATGTGTTCCGTCGTGGCGTCCATCACCAACGCTTCTACCGAACCCGTCCAGGGACCGGAGGACCCGTTGTAGCGGGCGCGTACCTGCACCTTGTAAGGCGTCCCGTGATCCAGATCCGTGATTGTGTATGAGGGACTGGTCGGGAAGGCGTTGCCACTGCCGTCGCTCCAAGTCTTGTAGTTTTCGCTGGCCCGCGCCCAAGCTATCCGATAATCCACCGGTGTATCTGATGGCGCATTCCACGAGACTGTCAGCTCGCCCGCGCGGTTGCTCACCGCATCGAGACCATAAACGTCTTGGCTACTTGCTGACGGCACCGCGGTGTTCGTGGCAGTTGGCGTATTCATCGCAGTCGCAGTCGCCGTACTTGTCACACGATTGCAAGTCCAGAAGTTCGCGTTCAGTACCGATACCTCCACGCTGTATTCCGCGCTACCGCTCAAGAAATATCTCTCGAGGAACAGGAAAGTGAAGCCGTCCATAAGTGTCTTGCACCGTTCCGGCGTCTGAGGCGTGTTTGTCGCAGTTGCCGCTGGCGTGTTGGTTGCGGTCGGCGTGTCGGTTGCCGGAGCGATAGGCGTCTCAGTGGCGGTCGGTATACTGGTCGCCGAACCCTCGCACACCCAGACATTATCGTTGTAACTATGCTCTACGACGCACCAGGTCGAGCCGTTATCATGACCTGCTGTAGAAAGCGCCGCTGCTTCATCCTCTCTGTCAGTGGTATGCACATATCCGTTCGCGCCGATGTCCTCTTGCGTGATCTCGGCAGCAAAGCAGGACTCGTTCGGATATATCGTGACCAGATCGCTCAAGAAATTGTCCTCGTAGAACAAATACCATTTTCCATCGCCTACTTGGACACATGTCTCAGTTGCAACCTCGACTGTCGCTGTGTCTGTCGCCATCGGCGTTTTGGTAGCGGTGAGTGTCGAGGTGGCTGTCGGCAAAGCCGCCAAGTAGCACTCCCAGACGTCGGTATTGGTGGCCAGTACCGGGTTTCTCGCCGAATACCCGGGGTCATCTTCGATTTGCGCGTCACAGATGTCCTCAGCGCTGCTCTGCCCTTCCGTGGAATACACCAAGCCCGCAACCGACGTGAAGCCAGCAATCGAGTTGTCACAGGTGCCCTCGGTGTAAGTCGAGACCGAACCCGACAAGTAGTTGCTTGCCGGGAAGTTTAGATAGACATCTTCATAGTACAGAACGCAGGTCATGGGTTCCGGCGTATTCGTCGGCGTTGTGGTCGTGGCCTCGCCACTAATGGTTGCGAGATCCGTTTCTGTGATTTCAACCGAGAGACGGCCTGACCAGCCACTGATCGTGGGCCGTTGCACCCGGATGCGATAGTGGTAGTCTCCTGCGGTCGTGATGTCCGTATCTAGATAGCAGACTTCGCTTCCAGCAATGTATCTGCTGGTCGTCTCTCCGCGGATGCTATCGGAGAGGCTGGGATTTTCGTCGAGGGGCCAACCAGGCGAGCGCGTAAAGAGGTAGCTTTCTATCCCCGTGCCTGGCGCAGTCCAAGTGATCGTCAGTCCATCCGAACCGACCGTCGCCGTGAGATCAGTGATTGGATTTGCAGGCGTCGGTGTTGGCGTGATGGTCGGCGTTGGTACGCTCGTGGGGATGACGATTGGTGTAACCGAGTACGTAGCCGACGCCGTCTGGCGCTCAAACGCGCCCAGGTCACAAGACCCCCCGTCCGGATACGGTCGTGTACTCCCAGCCTGATCGGTGCTGTTGCAATAACTGCTGTCGCCGGCGTCTATCGCCACGCTCCCGTTCAAAAGCGGATAATACGCCGGTGATCCGGTCAAGCCGCCCAGATTGAGCGACCCGTCATCACTGCTCAGCGCCGGCGAACAGCTATCATCGTAGATGAAGTTGCTTTCATTCTGTTCCAATGAGTTGCCGCATTCGAGGCCGCCGGTATTGCAGGCAACGATGCTGTTACGCAGTTTCAGCTTCCCATAGTCTTGAGCCACCCTGTCTATACCGCCGCTATTGGTGGCTGAGTTCTTCACGATAGTGACGTGCGTCATGGTGATGACACCTGTGACCACGTAGACGGCGGCGCCTATGGTCGCCCGGCACAGGTTACGCTGTCCAGCACCTGCTGCACGTCTGCGGCCCACCGAATCAGCCGTTCCGCAAGTCCTCGTAGGAAATCCACCCCTGCGCCGTCTTCGAGAGCTTCTTCAATAAACTCAGCTAACCCTCATTTGACCAGAAACAGGGCATCAGCTATCCTATGCGTCTATGCCAGAACTGCATCCGCGTATCGCCCGGTCGCGCCAGAAGCTGGCCGATGCTATCATCGCGCTTGCCCTGGAGCACGGTTATGAGAACGTCTCCATCGTCGCCGTGACCCGCCTCTCGGGCGTCGGCTATACCACCTTCTTCCGTCATTACAAAAGCCTCGACGACCTACTGCTCGATATTTTGGCCAGCCACTTTACTGCGCTCAGCGAGCTGGTCGCGCAACAGCCAACCATCTACGACGAAGCCGTCATGCTGTATACCTTCGTCAGAGACAACGCCGATCTCCACCGCCTCTATTTCGAGTTGCCGGCCACTCATGCCGCCGCCGAATATATCAGCGCCAAATGTAGCCGGCTTATTGAAGCGCGTTGCGAACCGCGCACGGACACAACGGTGCCCTTCAAAATCGCCCTCAAGTACATCTTCCAAACCTGCCAGCTGCTCATGCTCACCTACCTGGATAACCTCCACCAGTACACGCCCGAGCAAGTGGCCGCTATGCACGTTGATCTCGTCGTTAAGGGCGCCACCAGCGCCGCCGTCAAACTGCGCCAGGGCTGGCTCGTCGAGCCGCTAGCCTACAACCCAGAGCAGACTGCCATTTCCGGCACCCGCTCATCTCCGTTTTCATATATAGCTATGGATGCGCTGCACCCGCGCGTCGCCCGTTCTCGACAAAAACTGGCTGACGCCCTCGTCTCTCTAGCCTTGGAGCGCAGTTACGAAAACGTCAGCGTCCAGGCGCTCACCGACAAGGCCAATGTCGGCTATACAACCTTTTATCGCCATTACAAAGCATTGACGCACTGACCGTCGATATCTTCGAGAATGTCATCCAGGAGTCCTTCCGACTCATGGTCCAAGAGAACTCGCCCATCAACGAAGCTATCGCCCTCTGGACCTACGTCCGCGACCATGCCGATCTATACCGCGTCTATGTCACGCTGCCCGTCGAGCATCCCGCCCGAGAAATGGTGCACATCGCCGCTTCCAATCTCATCATCGAACGCTACGAGGCGCAGAATCCCAACCGCGTGCCTCTGGAAGTCGCCGTCAGGCACATGGTCGAAGCCTTCTACGACTTGCTAGTGATGTACCTGCAAAACATGGATACCTACAGCGTCAGCCAGATAGCCACTTTCTTCAACGACCTTATTGTCCAAGGCACCGAATACTCCGTGCTGAGCCTGCGCGAAGACTGGCTAGCAGCCAACCCGAGCTATCAGCCGCAACAATCCGCCGGCTGATTCTCGCCTCCCCTTTCAGAAATGGCCCTCCACTAGCGCCTAACTGGCGGCGCAATCTCTGTCCATTGAGACGCAATTTGCGCTGATCCAGCCCGCTGCGCCCGCATACTCTATCTTGAAACAGTGACCTGTCCCCACCATCGCCGCTAGCGTGATGCCAACCGGATCTGTGATGTCTCAGCAGGATTAACTCACACAGGAACAGCGAGCAGCGAGGCGTGGCTGATAGATGGCGTACAATTCTAGTACGTTATGGGCCACAGCAGATTACGCTGGCGCACTCGGGCAGGCAAGCATTGTGCGCCAGCGTACTGACACCAGTCCGGAGCCACCTGCTGTCCGAGCGGAGGAAAGCACAATGATGTTGAACGATAGCTTAAGCGACGATAGCCAGAACATCGTGTTCCCGATATTGACAATCTTTGCCACCTCATCAGTCGTCGCCTTGTGGTTTGCGGTGAATCACAAACCGATATCCTTACCAATACTCTTCCTGTGGCTCATCGTCATCCTATGCATATTCATAATCAGATGGCTGTCGCAGGCTTCTTCCGTGCTGGCCAGCAAACCGTTCATTATCGTCATGTATCAAAGTCTGTTTGTCGGCTGCGTAACTCTGACAACGCCATGGCTTCCATTTTTCGCGATCCTGCTCACCTTCGTAGCAATCCTGATTCACGCACGCCTGGGAACGGCACTCTAGATAGTGCTTTTAGCAGCCATGGCGGTTATGTCCTACTCCGGGTTTCGCGACTATCCGGTAGAAGTCTACTTTGCGCTGACCCTCACTATCGCCGTTGCGCAGGTCATTGTGGACCGGCTGTACACCACTTTGCATTGGTACAGTTCAATGAATGAACGCGTGGAACAGCTCTTGCGCGAGACGCAGCGAAACCGGGCTGAACTAAGAAATGCTTTGGAGTCCCTGAGGAACGCCTACAACGTGCAGCAGCGTATCCAAGAGGAACTGATCGAAGCGCGGCAACAGGCGGTTGAAGCGCGGCAGCTCAAAGAACGCTTTGCCGCCAATATCAGTCATGAGTTGCGCACGCCGCTGAACATCATCATGGGCTTCAGCGAAGTGATTCACCTTTCGCCGGAGGTATATGCTGAGGCGGCGCTGCCACTGACGTTACGTCGCGATATTTCCCAAATCTACCAAAACAGCCGCTATCTGCTGGAGCTGGTAGATGACATCCTGGACCTGTCGCATATCGAGCAGACCGAGTTCACGCTCCAGCTTGAGACGACCGATCTCTTACTTTTCCTGGAGGATTTTCGCCTGTCCAGCATTGATCTGTTCGACAATCATCCCGCCGACTTTGAAATGCATTACCCGCTGGAATTGCCGGTCATCTTGATCGACCAGGTGCGCATCCGCCAAGTGCTGCTCAACCTCTTGAAT
>JAPOYU010000097.1 GCA_026706395.1 Chloroflexota bacterium | reverse complement strand
CCACGCTCATCGCCGCCATCGGTCCCCATTGAATGCCCTTGTCGCTGACGAAGCTGGCCACCGCAATCGACAAAACACTGGCCTTGCGCCGCGCCACGCTCGAGGCGATCAGGAATTCATTCCAGGACAAGAAAGCCGTCAAGATAGCCGCCGCCGAGACGCTCGGCATCACAATCGGCAAGACCACCCGCCAAAAGCGCTGGGGCACGCTGGCGCCGTCCACAATCGCCGCTTCTTCGATTTCCTCCGGCAAGTCCTGGAAAACCACCAGCATCAGCCAGGTGACGAAGGGTATCGTGATGCCCAAGTGGCCGATGATAATCGCCCAAACCGAATCCAACAGGTCAAGCTCGCGCATCACCAGAAAGTAGGGGATCACCGTGGTCACACGCGGATAAAAGCGGATGAAGAGAAAAATGAAGGTGATGGCGGCCAATAACTTCGCGGCCAGTCTCATGCGCGCCAGCCCGTAAGCGGCCAGCGTCCCCGCGACAATCGTGATCGCCGTCGTCCAGAGCGCGACCGTCAGGCTGTTGCGGAAGAAGCGTATCGTCTTGGCATCATCGATCAATTCCTGATAGTGCTGAAAGGTCACTTCAGTCGGCAGGATCGTCGGCGGAACGGTCAAGAATTCGCGCGGCAACTTGATGCTGTTGATGATCAAATACGCCAGCGGCACAATCACAACCAGGCAGGCGATCAAAAGCAGCAAACCATGAGCAAGCGCCAGTAGCCGCCGCTTGCGAGAACTACTCCGCTTCATATACCTCATGTCCGTTCTCAAGCAGAATCTTGCGCGTGTTGGCGAGCGCCTCGCCGAGATGGTCGCGATATCGTTCTTTGATCTCCAGCACGATGTCGCCCTCATAATCGTTCAAACGCGCGAAAGCCTCGGCAAATGGAATCGCCCCCCAGCCCGGCGGCAGATGAAGGTCGGCTTCGCCATAGGGCAGACGATAGCCTTCATAATCTTGACCCGTATCCAGCAGGCCAAAGTTGTCGTTGATATGCAGATGACTGACCCAAGGCGCCGCCGCCGAGACCGCCGCCAGATAATCTTCGCCCAGCGCCTGCGTCGCCAAATGCAGATGCCCCAAATCGAGCGTGATCCGGACGCTGGGGTGGTTGGCCGCCTCGACTTGCGCGACCAGCGCCGCGGGCCGCAGCCGCGCATGATACTTGGCGAGTTCTTCCCGCGCCATTCCCGCCCGCAGCAGCACGGCGTATTCCCATAAATGGGGGTCGCCATTCTCCATGCCGATGATCACGCCCAGATCGGCGGCGATCGGCGCCAATTTGGCCAGCGCGGCCGCCTCGCGCTCCGCTCCCCGCGCCAACTCATCGTGGCTGGGCAAGGGCGCCGTCCCCGTCCGCGCGGCATCCAACGCCTGCAAGCCGCTGTGATAAACCAGCACCCGCCCGCCAATCGCGCCGGTGAAGCGCAGGCTCGCTTCCAGCACACGAAACTCCATATCGAGATCGCGGCCAAATGCCAGATTGGTCCGCCCCGGCGCGTGAACCGAATAGCGCAGGTCGAAGGGCGCGATAGCCTGCCGGATCGCCTCGACGCGCTGAGATATCAACTCGCCCGCCATGATCACGTTCAAGCTGGGAATCGACAGCTCCGCGGACGCGAAGCCAGCCGTCTGCGCCCGCGAAAGCTCGTCAATCAAAACTTGACGGCGACCGTCGACGCGCGTATCGGGTATATCTATGCCGAGGCCCAGTATCTTCATCAGCTGCCTTCTATGTACCCGACCGCCCTGTGGTTGGCGCCTTAGCGCTCGCGCCGCTGGAACCAGAAAACAAGCCCGATGCAAAGGCTGGCGAAGACCATGAATATCCAGGACGAAGCGGCGGCCGCGCCGAAATTGAAATTCCGCAAGCCCTGCGTGTAAATGTAATAGGTCAAGGTGTATGTGCTGTATCCAGGTCCGCCGAAGGTCAGCGAATAAATTGAATCCAGCGACAAGAGCGATTCCAACATGCGAAATACCAGCGTCAGCAGCAGCAGCGGCATCAGCAGCGGCAACTCGACATAGAGGAAAGTCTGCCAGCGAGACGCGCCATCAATCGCCGCCACTTCCAACAGATCCTCCGGGATGCTGGCGATCGCCGCGCTGGCGACCAGCAGGACGAATGGCGTCCACTGCCAGGTATCCAACAATATCACCGACACCATCGCCCAATCCGGGTGCGCCAGCCATTCCGGTCCCTTAACGCCGATCTGGCTCAGCAGATGATTGACCAGCCCGGCCCGCGAGTTAAGCAGGATGCGCCAGAGCGTGCCGGCGGCAACCGGCGCGATCACCATGGGTAGAATGAGCAGCGTGCGGATCGCCCGCATGCGCCAACTCGATCCCATAGTCAAATACGCCAGGCTAATGCCCAGCGTCATCTGCAGCGCCAAAGCGCCGCCGGTGATGAAGACGCTGTTGCGAATGGAACGCCTGAAGGTCTCATCCGACAGTTCCTTAGCGAAATTCTCCAACCCGACGAAGCCCTTCGGCGTTTGTGACTCGGTCAAGACCCAATCTTGCACCGACAAAACAGCGGAGTAGGCAAGCGGATAGACCTGCACCGCCACCACGATGACAAAGGCCGGAATTACAAAGACGACCAGCCAAGGCAAATCGTGCCAGCGATGCCAATCCGACTTCGCGCTGTTTGCTTTGGTATCAGCCGATGAACTCATCGTATTGCGCGCGGGCAATAACAAGGATCGGTGATGCGAATTCGCATGAGTTTGCTGGCTTTCGGCTCGCTACTGGTTACCAATGTAAAATACACTCCCTCTGCTTCGGATGCTTTGGGGAGAGGCTGGGGGAGGGGTTGATTGACAAGAAAGAGGCGGAAGCCGCAACCCCCGCCTCATAACGCGCTAGCCTTCTTGCAGCTGCCCTTGAGCGGCAGCCGACTGAATCAGACCCTCCGGCACCTCCAGCTCCGACCAATCAGCCAGCGTATTCTCCAGCATCGTTTCAACATCGACCGCGCCAATGACGAATTCGCCCATGTGGCGGAAGAAGATCTCGAAAGCGGCGAATATCCAGGGCACAGATTCCGCGCGGTTCAAGTTGGCAACCATGTTCGGGAAGTCGTGGCTGTACTTCTCGATCAGCTCCTCGTCCTCATAGGTGCTCAGGAATGGCGAGCCCACACCTAGCTCGACGAAGCGGCGCTTCGCCTCTTCCTCGTTGATGTAGTACTTGATCCATTCCCAAGCCGCATCGGGATTTTCGCTGAAGCCGGAAATGAAGAGATTCCAAGCCGAGAGGAAGGGGAAGCCCGGTCCCGGGAAGGGCGCTGTCGCCCAGTTATCAACCACTAGCGACGCATCGGGGTCTTGCGCGGCCGCCCGCACAAAGCTGACCCAGCAAATCATCGTCGCCGCTTTGCCCGTGAGGAACACCGAATTGGCTTCGTCAATGCTCAAGCTGGTGGCGCCCTCGGGATTGTAATCCAGCAGGCTCTTCATCTGGTTCAAAGCGGCGACCGCCTTGTCGTGATCCAGCGCGTAATTGCCCTCGGCATCCACCAGATAGCCATCATACATGCCCAGGAAGATGGCCGGCGTCTGTTCGTAGGCGCCAAAGGCGAATACGTTCGGCGCGATATCACTGCCTTCCAGATGCATTTCCAGAGCGTCCAGCGCCTCGAAAAACTCGTCCCAAGTCTCCCAATCGGCCGAAATGCCGGCTTCCTCGAAGATATCGGTGCGGTAGATCAACCCATAGGCATCGGCGCTGTAGGGGATGCCAATCCGCTTGCCGTCAAAGAACGCGGACGGTCCCTGCTTCATCAAGCCCTCGATGAAGGAGCCGCCCCACATATCGCGCTCGATCAAGTCGTCCAGCGGGTGCATATGGTTCCAGACGCTGCCGATCCAAAAGTCGCCCGAGATGACGTCAAACTCGCCCGTGCCTGTGCTCAAGTCCGTGATGTTATTCTGCACCAATACCACAAAGGGCGACGCGACAATCTCGAGTTCAATGCCGGTCTCTTCTTCGAAGCCCGGCTCCAACTGCTCGGCGCCAACATCATAGGTGCCCGACTGCATGAAGTTGGTCACCACTTCGACGCCCGCATGGGGCATATCCTGCGCCAGCGCGCCCAGCGGCAGCAGCGCCAGAATGAACAGGCATAACATTGCTTTCTTCATTTTGCGTACCTCGTTTCTTCAAGTAGTTGAACACAATCGTAAGAGTGATGCCGCAAGTATGGACGCCGATAATCACCTCCCCAGGCTGACGAGTCGAGATGCAGCCGCGCAAAGTGCGCCGCTTTGAAGCTGGTCAGAGTATAGCGGGTTGGGAGGTAGATGGCGAATTTGGGTGGGCTACGCGATTTCCTCAAAGACTTGCGGGATGATTGTATCCAGCGCCGCATCCAGGTCGCCGTTGAACTCGACGCAAGGCACATCTAGGTAGGTGAAGACGGTGAACATCCGCTTGTAGCCGTCGGGCGCGCCCAATTCCACCCAATGATGCCCGCGATTGGTGAGTTGGCTCTTGTTCTTGGCGGACAAGGTCTGCGCGATGAAGATGTTCGACCTGCGCGCTATGGTGCTGTCGGCGCTCTCCGGATTGCCCTTGCCCATCAGTTTCACTTCACAAAAGAACTGATCGCCGGAATTGCTCAAGAAGTGGAAATCAATTTCTCGCGCTTCGCCCGTTAAGCCTTTTCCCGCATAGTGGCTTGACGGGACTTGGTATAGCTTTGCCAGTGTCAGCATGAGCGGAAGTTCGAGGCGCTTGCCGAGGCCGCTCCAGGCGCCGCCGCGGATTTCGGCGTGCTTGGCCGCAAGCGTGTTGACGACGATGAGAGTTTCTTGGAGCGTTAGATTAACGCTGACATCTTGATAGTTGATGGTCAAGTGCAGATTGAGACTGTGAAAATCACTTTCGATAAGCGTCTCTACTCGCTGTAGTAGTTCATCATAGAAAGCGGGAGCCACTTCCATGATAACTTCGCGGGTGGAACTACCATAGATGTTGAAAACCGATTTTGCGTTCAATCCAGCATATATCGCTGTCTCCTTTGCCGAGAACTTACCCTTTAGGAATTGCGCCTCATACCAGTCTTCGTCAATTCCAATTCCAGCAAGTTTGGCGTACACGATGTCCTTAAAGAACTGCACGGAGAATCGCAAGAAGTCTTCGCTAATTTGGAGAATCACAGCTTTGCGATAATGCTCGCCTTTAAGAATCATCCGTAGGACATTTTGAAGTGCTGAATCGGTGAGAGGCATTATTCACGATTCTCCTCTACCAACAGCTTGAATTCATCGGAAGTAACGAATGTCGCAGGCGGATCGGCTGTCTGATTTTGCGACATCATATCCTTCATTCTGGCAACATAGTCCGGTTCTTGCTCAGTCAGAAAAAACTTCCTGTCTAGTCGTTTGGCCGAAAGTCCAAACGTCCCGCTTCCGGCAAATGGATCGAATAACAGGTCTCCCTTGTATGAATAATATTTTGCCACTCTGTCACATAATTCATGCGGAAAAACAGCGGTATGCACGGCATCACTCATAGGATCGATTTCCCAGAGATTCGTCGTCTCAAATTCGTCAGTGACCTTGCTTTCCTCAATGATTGACTTTGGATATTGCCTCATATTCCAATCAATCAGTCTCGACGATTTCTTTCGATATACCATCACATATTCTGTAATCATGTTCGGCTTGTAACCTAGAGGCTTCCGATGTTGCTGAAATCCGCCAACGCGGTTCTTAGCAGATGCTTCAGGCTTCGCCCAAACAATATCGTCTATGAATTCCCAGCCCAATTCAGAAACGATGTTGTGTATGTCAAATGGGATTGGATAGCGCTTGCTGGCGTGTTTTCGGCTGAACCTAGGCACTATCACTGGTGAGGTATTAATGAGCAAAAACCTGCCCTCTTTTGTTATTCGGTGTACAGACTCAAATACTTCTCCTAAGAAGTCCAAGTATTGCTGATAGCTCTTGTATATTGAATAGTCGCGGGCGTTGTAATACGGCGGCGATGTAAATGTTAGATGAACACATCCATCCGGCAGCAGCTGCATGACTTCACGCGTATCTCCTTCGACAACAACGTTCTTCAGATAGTCGGGCGACTCGTAGTGCATACCATAGTCAGTGATTGCCGGTTGCGCCTCGAATTCAGATTGAAGCACGTACTGAATCTGCTCGTTAGGATGGTCCTCAAGAGGCTGCAAACACTCTCTGACTCGCTTATGATTCTTAAAGATCAAAAGCCCTCTTATCGCTTGCAATAGGACATTGGGATCATCGTCCTGCAAGAATCGCACCAAGGTCGGAATCGCGCGTTTATTCCGCATCCGTCCGATGGCGGATACCGCTTCACGTCTGACAACGGAGCTTTTGTCGTTTAGAGCCACTTCACTTAATTCGTGAAGATATTTTATGTCCTGCAGTTTGCCCAGATTCTTGACCGCCCAATATCGGGTGTCGCGTATGTCGTCACTCACGAACGGAATAAGGACTTTGCCATCAAAATCCTTGGGCAACCTTCCAAGATTCTCCAAAATCACTCTTGCTTCCAAAGATGAAGAGCATGACTGCAAATGCTCATATACAGCACCAATGTTGTTTTCCTTGATTTCATGCAGTTGAGTCTTGGTGATCATCCAGCAAATCTCTCAATTGCGGACGGTTTAGAAAGGCCAACTATATTGTAGCAGCACTTGGAACAAATGTGCCAGCAATCGCCGCAAAAGAACCCGCGACCCTCCCCTCACCCCCCC
>JAPOYU010000163.1 GCA_026706395.1 Chloroflexota bacterium | reverse complement strand
GATTCAGCGTAGGACGCGCGACTGTGATGGCGATAGAGCGCCGAACTTTCTTCCGCCGGCTCAATACGCAGCGCTTTTCCGGAAATCACCGAGACACCGCCAAACAGCTCGCTGTCCAGCGACACGTTCAACTCGGAAGCCTCTGGAATGCAGATATTCGCCAGGCGCGGACCATTGTCGACTTCTTCGAGACAGTACACCAAGGGTCCGCGCTGCAAGGCGATCTGACCAGCCGTCTGCCGGATGCTCGGATGCGGCATGACGCGCTCGACCGGCATCGCCAGCGTCAATTCCACCGTGTCGCCATCGGACCACTCGCGCGACAAGACAGCGTAGCCTCGCTCAGGCGCCGCCGTCTGCGCCTCGCCATTGACCGACAGCTGATAATCGTAGCACCAGTCGGGGATGCGCAGCGCCAATTCGAACTCAACAGGCTGCGCCGCATTCACCGCTATTCGCACTGACCCGTCCCAGGGATACTTCGTCTCTTGTACAAGCCGCATCTCGCCGCCGCCGACATCCAAAGCGACAGTGTTGTCGTGATACATCTGCACGTAGACACGATCGCCCGCCTGCGAATAAGCGTATTCGCCGATGCTCGCGATCAAGCGCGAGATATTGGGCGGGCAGCAGGGGCAGTGAAACCAGGGCACACGGCGATGATGCCCGTTTTCCATCTCATCATGCCAGCGCCCCTGCGGGTTGACCCCCGGGTAAGCCGCCAGCGGATTGGCGTAAAAGAACTCGTCGCCGGAATGCGAAAGCCCGCTCAAGGAAGAGTTGTAAATGGCGAGCTCCATGACATCAATGTAGCGGCTGTCAGGATCGAGATGGAACATGCGATGCGCCCAGAAAGCCAGCGCGATGGCGGCGCAGGTCTCGCAATAGGCGGTCTCAGTCGGCATATCATAAGCGAAGGTGAAGCCTTCGTTATGATGCGACGGACCCACACCGCCATGCACGTACATCTGATGCCGCGTCAAATCGTCCCAGAGCAGCCGCGACAGCCGCAGCAACTCTTCGTCGCCCGTCTCCAGCGCTACGTCGGCGATGCCGGCGTAAAGATAACAGGCGCGCACTGAGTGGCCGTTGGCCTCGGTATGCTCGCGCAGGGGCAAATGCGCCTGGCAATAACGGTAAGTCCGCGCCCAGTAGTTGTCCGGGCTTTCGCCGCGATCATGCGCCTCTTGATCATAATAGTGCGGCGCCTGTCCGCGTTCGTCCACGAAATACGACGCCAGATCCAAAAAGCGCTTTTCACCCGTTTCACGGAACATCTTGACCAGCGCCAGCTCAATCTCGGGGTGGCCCGGGTAACCGCGCCGCTTGCCCTCTTTGGCGCCGAAGTTAGCTGCGATATGATCGGAGAAGCGCGCAAGCGCATCAAGCAGTTTGCGCTTTCCAGTCGCTTGATGGTAGGCGACGGCCGCTTCCATCAGGTGCCCGGCGTTGTACATCTCGTGGTTGTCGCGCAGATTAGCCCACTGGCCTTCGGGGAAATGCACTGGGAAATAGGTGTTCAAGTAGCCATCATCAAATTGAGCCTTCGCGATCGCCTCAATCAGCGCGTCAGCGGTCGCCTCCAGCTCCCTGTCCGGATGAGTGGCCAGGCTGTAGGCGGCTGACTCCAGCCATTTGCCCGAATCCGAGTCCCAGAACACGCGCACGCCGATTCGCTCGTGTGACGGCGGGGGCGACGCCGGTCCCCCCATCGCCCAAGAGGCCACTCGTCCCGTCTCTTCCAACTTTCGATAGATGGCGGGGATCGTCGCCTCGCGGTTGACAGCTTGCCTCTCGCCCCAGAAACCGCTGCTGATTTCGACCCTGTTTAGCGGGATCGGCTTATGACGCCCCCGCGGATTGGATTCCATTCGCAACCTCCAACTGCGCAATGCGTCAACAGCGCATCACGCTGCCCAGGATGGCCTTGGACGCCACCAGTTCGTTCGCTACAACATTGAATTAGGGCAGCGGCGATGCGTTAGCGCTAATATAGCAAACTGTATGATGATGCCCAAATCTAGCAAGTGGGGAGCAGCTGCGCCTTCGGATACAACCCGCTGGGACGGCGATGATTTCAATCCGCGCGGCTTTGCATCACAGTTTTTGTCAAATCGCAATCGCGTGTCTATAATCGCGGGCAAGAGTGGCGCCCTGTCGCCGCAACCGAATCTCGCTGCGGCAAGGTCCGCGAAAGGAAAACTGTCATGCCCCGTCGTCTTGCGGTAACTGGAATGCATGAAGCCAGCGTTCTCGAATATGAGGATGGCGCGCTGGGCGAGAATGATGTGCTGGTGCGTACGGAGATCGCCTCCGGCAAGCACGGCACTACCTTCGCCATGTTTGATGGACGCAATTTCGAAGGCAAGCGCTATGACAGCGAACGCAGGCTATTTATAGACTCCGATGACGATGGCTGGGGGCGCCGCCCCAGCCCCGAAAACCCTTGGGGGACGGGCACCAGCGGCTATGGCTTAGTAGAAGCCGTCGGCGCGGGCGTAACGCGCTTCGCCGTCGGCGATACAGTGGTCGGGCTGATGGATATCCGCGAAACGAATGTAGTACATGAAGACTGGCTCTGGGACCCAGGCGAGCTCGACCCTTTGATCGCGCTGTGCATGGAGCCGGCTCAAGTGTCCATTCACTGCGTCCGCGATTCCAACATCCGCTATGGCGACCGCGTCGCCGTCATCGGGCTGGGCGCGCTGGGGCTGCTGGCGGTCAGCATCGCCAAAGCGGCGGGCGCGGAGACCTTGGTCGCCGTCGACTTCCTGCCCAAACGGCGGGAGCTGGCTGAGGAATTTGGCGCTGACCATAGCCTCGACCCAGGCGCCGGCGATGTCGCCTTGGCCATCCGTGATTTGACCGGGGACATGGGCGTCGATGTCTGCATCGAGTTGACTGGCGTCTACCCGGGCTTAAGCGCCGCCATTTCCAGCGCGCGATTCAACGGGACGATCTGCTCGGCCGGCTTCTATCAAGGCGAGGCGCACTCCCTCTTCCTGGGTCGAGAATGGCACATGAATAATCTGACAATGATCGTGCCGAATGGCTGCGGCGGCTGGCACGAAACGCGGGGTTATCCGCATTGGAACAACCGTCGCGTCGGCGATACCATCTTGTCCATGATGCGCCAGGATCGGCTGAAAGCGCGCGGCGTCATCAACCGCGTCTACGAGGGGCTGGACGATGCGACGGGAGTATTCCAGCACATCATGGAAGGACCAGACGACCTGATCAAATTTGCAGTCGACTTGCGCCAATAGCCGAGCGTCTAGAACTTGACGCCGCCCTGCGTCAAGCCCTCGACAAAGCGCCGCTGCAGCGCGAGGAACAGCACCAGCACGGGCGCGATCATCATGAAGGCGCCCGCGTTGGTCAGCGCCCAGTCACGGCCGAAGCGGTCGGTGAACTTGAAGTAACTCGTCGTCACCGGGAACATTTCCGGATTGTGCGTGAAAATCACAGCCACCTGGAACTCGCTCCAGACGCCCAAGCCGACAACCAAGCCGACGGTCAAGAAGCCGGGCCATGCCAGCGGCACGATAACCTTCAGCAGCACCTGCAGCTCATTGGCGCCATCGACGCGAGCCGCGTCTTCCAGTTCAACGGGCAAGCTAATGAGAAACGAGCGCAGCAAGAAAATTGAGAAGGGCGCGTTGAAGGCCGTATAAATAAGAATGAGACCGTGATAAGTATTCAGGAATTCCAACTGTCGCCACAAAAAGAATAATGGCACGAGGTATAGCCAGACTGGCACCGTGGAAGCCACCAACAAATATATCATGACAAAATTGGCGCCGGGCGGGTTCTTCCGCGCCAGACTGTAGGCGGCCAAGCCGCACAAGACCAGCGCCAATGAGACAGTGCCAACGACGTATATGACGCTGTTTTTGAAGGTGCGTTCAAATTCACCCTGTTCCCAAGCTCTGCCGAAATTATCCAAGCGCCATTCTTGCGGCAGGCCGAGCGGATTCAAGCCCATTTCAGCATTGGACTTGAACGAGTTGACGGCGAGCAGGACCACCGGACCCAGCGAGAATACCACCAAAATGGACAAGAAAATGTGATTGAACGCTGTGCTCTCGCGCTGCTTGCGGAAGAGGAAAAACTCGCGCTTGGCGATCATATATCCCACCCTCTCTTGCGCAGAAAGACGAAGGCGCAGACGACCATACTGGCGAAGAGGCAAATTGTCATGCCTTGCGCGGCAGCGTAACCGGCTTCAAAGCGCTGGAAGGCGTTCTTGTAGATGTCAATTGCGATTACCTCGGTGGCGCCCGCGGGACCGCCTCCCGTCAGAATGAAGACATAATCAAAGACGAGGAAAGCCCAGATCATCACCATCATCATCATGAAGAGGACAACAGGCCGGATGCCCGGCAGAGTCACATGCCAGAATTCCTGCCAGCGGTTGGCGCCGTCAACCTTGGCCGCGTCATACAGCACTGGATCGATCCCTTGCATGGCGGTGAGGAAGAGCACCATCAGAAATCCCCAAAATTGCCAATTGTCAGCGAAGGCGATCGCCCAGAGCGCCGTATCGGACTGGCCAAGCAGCGCCTTGTCGTAGCCAACCAAGGTTGGCAGACCAAATCGCGGATTATACAGATAACGCCAAATCGTCGCCGTCACGATACTGGGCAGAATGAAAGGCATGAAGAGCGCCGTCCGATAGAACATCGCCCCGCGCTTGACCTTCGCCAACAGGCTGGCGCCGAACAGGGCAAAGGTAAAGGGAACGATCATCCGAAAAATCATCCACTGGACGTTTCTCGACAATGCGTCAATGTAACTCTGATCTTCGAAGAACATCTCCTCGAAATTGCGCAAGCCGATGAATTTGGCTTCGCCAATGCCGGACCAATCAGTGAAAGAATAATAAACGCCCTGCATCGCTGGAACCACAACCACAAAGGCGTGCAAACCCAGAATCGGGATCAGAAAAAGCCAGGGCACAATGTAATAGCGCATGAGACGATAGCGCGTCCATTTCTTGCGCCGCCGCTTCGCCTTTCTGCGCGCCCCTGTATACTGCCTGTCTTCGGGCATGGCCATATCCCGCGCCATAAAGATTCACCTCGATTGCGCTGTCTTGATGGGGAATCGGGTTGAACCAGTCAAATTGAAGGCAAGCTCAAGATCTCGCTTGCGAGAACAGCCGGTGTTCCAGACGGCTTAGCGCCGGAACACCGAGCTGACTTTAATCTAGCGCGGCGGAATCGGCGGAATCAACCCGTCGGCGAATTCCTCTTCAAATTCCCTCTGCATTCCGGCGAGATAATCCTCCACCGAAAGCTGGTCGTCGTAGACGCGCGTGATTTGCTCCCAGAGCCAGACGTTCGTGCGGGCTGGCCAGAAGCTCCAACTGGTATAGCCATAGTTGCCAGCGGCCGAAGCCTGGCCGAATTCCTGATACAGCCGCGCTTCTCGCGGGTCGGCATTGGCAAAGACATCGCCCTCATACAGCAGGGGCGCCGGCGCGTTGCCGCAGAGCCCGTGCGATTCAGCCTGGTAGCTCGTGCTGTAATAGAAATCGAGCACAGCCGCCGCCGCGTCCGGGTTTGGCGCCGATTGACTGATGCCCCAGCTCGAACCGACGCCGATGACGAAGTGCGGCTCTTCGGAGAAGGTCGTGGGGAAGGCGAACCAATCCCATTCATTCTCGTTGCCGCCGGGCTCGCCAAAGTAATCGCGCTGGTAATTGTCCAGCATCCAGGTGCCTTCAAAGCTCATGGCGATCTCGCCGGCGCCGAAGAGTGAATGCGCCTGCTGGAAAGTATCGGAGAAGAAGAGATCAATGCCGCCCATGTACCAGCCGTCTTGCACGATATCCTTCAAGGCGGTGATCGCTTCGACGAAAGCCGGGTCGGTCCAGGGGCGTTGTCCCGTCAAAGCCTCGTATGTCTTTTCCGGCCCCGCGTGGTGAGTGAAGAACACGCTCACCGCCCATTCGTAGCAGGGCGCGCATTCGCCGAAAGCCGGACCCATGACCACCAAGCCCGCTTCGCGAATGGCATCCGCCAGGGCGTAGAGCTCATCCATGGTCTTGGGAATCTCCCAGCCCTGCTGCTCGAATACCGTCTTGTTGTAGTAAAGAATGACGGTCTCAAGCTCCTCGGACAAGCTGTAAAGCGAGCCCTCGACGCGGCCGAGATCCAGCGCCCAGGGCGCAAAACGTTCGTTCCAGCCGTACTCGTCGGCATAATGATCCAGCGAGAGCAGCAGGCCAGCGTTCGCCAACTCCAGCATAAATGATGGCCCGTGCGAGAAGGTGATGTCGGGACCAGCGCCACCCTGCAGGGCGGTGCGCTGCGCGTCCACCAGGCTGCTGCCCGGCTGCAGCACGACTTCAATTTCGATGTCATCGCGCGGGAAGGTCTCCACAAGCAGGCGCGCCCAGCAACTGCCCGTTTCGTCATCAGCCGCCCAAACGGTCACTTTGTTATCTTGCGCCATTGACGCGCCGGCGATAAGCGCCGCCGCCAACGTCAACAATATGAGCAAAACCAGTCTTTTCTTTTGCATGACAAATCGTCCTTTCATCTACTGATCTACTGAGAACTAAGCGTTTTTGCGATTTAAGAGTATAACCTAGTCTCTTTGTCTGTCAAAAAAACTGGCGACATGCCTTATGACGGCCGCTTGCTCAATAAATGCAAAAGCCCTCCACCGGCGCCGTGAAGGGCTGACTCGATTCTAGTCCGCAGTAGCCCCTACGGGACTCGAACCCGTGTCTCCACCTTGAAAGGGTGGCATCC
>JAPOYU010000059.1 GCA_026706395.1 Chloroflexota bacterium | reverse complement strand
CGCCATAAGGTTTGGTACTCTAAGCGCTGAAGCCGCCTTTCCTCCAGGCATCGACTGCAGCAGTCTGGCTCTCATGTGGACGGAAATTACGCACGACTGGCGTGGTCATCCGCTCAATATTTCCACGTATGGCATACAGCTCGGCATTGGTCAGCTCAACTTCATTTAGTCCTCAAGGTTCTTTGATGGGTTCCTTCACACCTTTCCAAGTTGGCGCCCAGCGGTACTCGACGCCTCGAAATGCCTGGCAATCATCGAAGGTGTTACCCGGCAGCGATTGCCCAGTCACGTCAGAGAGTTGTACGCGTACCCAGCCAAAGGGGGCGCGTACGTTCAGTTTGAGATCAATTGGCTCTGACAGGTGGAGGCATCGTGTCATTAGCCGGCCAGTGTAGCTGGCGGATTCGCGGTACATGAAACCGTCGCATCTGAGCTTGTGAACCAGGAGCGCTGCCGCGAGCTCGTCCGTGTCTTTGTAGTGTACTCCGCGCGAACCGCCGGAATAAATGAGGATATCTCCGTAGTCATCAACATTCATGGATGTAGGGTAGCTGCAGCCGCCTCCTTCCTCGCCCCGGGCATTACGCTCTACAAATGGCGTGCGGAAACAGCGGTTGAAGGCGACGCCGTCATAGCTGTATGTCAGCTGTGAGTCAATGGGTCCATTTCGTTTCAGCAGGCCGACCTCGAGCGGATCGCCATACATCAGCCAGAGCAGGCCGATGGATATACCTTCATCTGGAAACGTTGGCATGCCATAAAACTGGACCAGGGGCGGATCCAAGGGGTCGGGTGAAAGCACGTTTTCTGGACCAGAATATGTCTTGAAATCTTCCGTATCAATGCGCACGATGCGCCGCTCGGCTTGCTGCGGTCTTGTCATGATTGAGTAGACGCCGCGTCCCTCGTTCCCAAAAGATCGGATATGGCGAATCCGAGCAGAAATGGTTGTTCCAGACGCGGTCTTCCACCGACCAGTGAATCCCGTCGGGTGAATGCGTCAGCCGCTGCGTGAACACGCGCTTGCCATCGGACCCAGCACTCTCATACAGACTCATAGCTTTCAAGCGCTGCCGGACGTCCAATGGATGGGGATCGAAGAATATCGGTCCACGATCGTAAATGGTCGTCGTGTTTGAGCACTTGGTTCGGCGCTATTCTGTGCGATTGTTCCAGGACTCCTGTCAGATCAGGTTTGGTCCACTGCAGACCGTCGTCGCTTTCCGCCAGCATCAGTACAGGGATGTCCGCAGGCACTGAAGCCAACTCCATCCGTCACACCCACCACCCCTTGATAGAATGCAACCATTTTTTCGTATCAGGATCTCGGTACACCGTGGGGAAGTTGTATATGCCTTTGGTAAAGTTATCCAGCAGAGTAGCCTCTGGAAATGGCTGGGCTTGCCCATTTTTCTAGCGATATTGTGGCGCGTCTCCAACTCCCAGTCATCAAAGAACAGTATTGTGGTCATTTGGCTGTCCTCAAAACATGCGCAATCGGTCAATCTGCACTGGCACACCACGCTCAATTCTGTTCGTTCAACCATCTCCCGATCTGGGCCAAAGATATCGCCACTGCGGGCATGACGAGCCGGTCAAAGGCGTTGCCTGCTCCGGATGCAAATGGAAAGCCGGTACAAGTATCATTTGGGCAAATGCCATTAGGCGCGATGCACACAGACTTGCAGGATCAAAAGACGACCGGCAGCGATCGCAAGAATCGCTGGCCAAAATTGTCGTACCATTGCACCTCGTCATTCTTCAGCCGCAGCGAGGGATAGCGCGACAGAATCGTACTGATGGCGATCTGAAGCTCCAGCCGAGCCAGTGGCGCGCCAATACAGTAGTGCTTTCCGTAGCCAAACGAGAGGTGGCTGTTCTGGTCGCGTTCAATGTCAAGCTTGTCGGGCTCGGCAGAATGGGCTGGATCTCGGTTTGCCGCCCCCAGCATCGCGGCGATAAACTCTCCCCGTCGAATCCCTTGTCCACAGACCTCAATGTCTTGCGTCGCCACCCGGACCAGGCGTTGTACCGAAGAATCGTAACGGACCAGCTCCTCAACAGCGTCGCTGATCATGGTTGGTTCGCGCCGCAGCTTTCGCAGTTGATCTGGATTCCGCAGGAGCGCAAGCAGCGCGTTGCCGATTTGGTTGGCCGTCGTCTCGTGTCCAGCGAAAAGCAGCAGAACACAGAGTGCCAATAGCTCTTCTTCATTGAGCCTGTCACCTTCCTCTTCGACCGCGATGAGCCCGCTCATAAAATCATCCCTGGGCGACTGCCGGCGTTGGTCGAGCAGGTCATGAAGGTACTCCATCAACTCCAGCATACTTTGCTGAGCCAAGTCAGCTCTTCGCGTCGTAACCTGGGCGGCGCCGACGAATCCATTGATACTGTCTGACCAGTTTGCGAATCGAACGCGATCTTCAGCTGGGATGCCGAGGAGCTCGGCTATGACACTTGCCGTCAATGGATAGGCGAAGTCAGCCATGACGTCCATCGCGCCGGCCTCAGCAACCTCGTCAAGCAAGTCGTTCACAATTTGCTGTACGGCTTCTCGCAATCCCTCGACCACTTGAGGAACAAAGGCTTTATGCACCAAGGCCCGAACCCGTGTATGGTCAGGTGGATCCATGTGAATGAGCCATAGCGCTAGCTGATGGCCTAATGGGCGCAGGCGCTCCTGAGCTGTCTCCGGCAACTGATTCATAAAGTAATGCGCGCGCACCGAAGAAAAACGAGGATCATTGGCGGCTGCCTTGACATCATCATAGCGGGTGAGGATCCACGCGCCGATGTGATCGCTAGAATGCACGGGATCCTCGGAACGCAGCTGATGGTATACCGGGTAGGGATCGGACAGTTTGGCCTGATAAAAGCGCTTTAGTTGATCCGGCGCTTCGTCAACGGTGTCAGTCATGTGAAGTCCTACGTCTGTTACACTGAGTGCTCGCCTATAGTGGCGAGATAGGCGTGTGGAATCCCGGCTGCTTGGCCGCGATCAGTTATCCAGGCAGCGACTAGGCCTGTGCTTCTTCGTCGTATTCGGCGCGTTTGGCAGTGGTGTGTTTGCCGTCGTCGCCGACGCCGATGCGATCCGGCCAGGCATAATTGTCTTCGTGGTAGTTGCCAAAATCAGCCCACAGGACGTTCTGCGCCGCCTCCCAGGTTTTGAGCAAATCATCGCCGACGACGGATTGATCGAACCACATATCTTCGGGGTTTGGGCCGACGGTGATACGATAGCGAGGTCCCGATAGCTTTACGGGTTTGATGTCCTTGCGCCGCTCAATCCCGGCTTTTGTGCCCTTGCGGATGACTTCGCGGGAGGCTTTGTGGCTGAGACTGCGCGCCATCCAATGACCGTGCGCAACCTTGACGACGCCCGGTTCAATGCCCGGAACCAAGTCCTCGGCTTCACGACAGACGTAGTCGTCACCGCTTACAAAAACGACCGGAACGTCATAATAGCCATCGCCGGTAGCTACGACGCCAAAGATGCCGACCTCGATTCGCTCTGTCGCTTCGTCATTCTGGTCGATACTTTCTATGTACCAGAGTTGATGCGTGCCGACATCGCCCCAGGTGCCGCCCTTGCAGAAAGCGCCGACGAATACGATCGCGTCCCAGGTCTCGTCGAGGCCGGGCATAAAGGTAGGTCCCCGAGCTCCACGGCCTTGAATCAGTTCCACGGGCGGCTCGAACTCCTCGTAATTCAAGTTGAATCCAGTGAAATGCTTGTCATTGATCCAGATCGTGTCGGCGCCCGCTTCCAGCGCGCCGGCGACAGCCGCTTTAACCTCGCCAGTGCTGATCTTGCGCTGCCATAGCGTATGCCAGGTATTGAGGGGCGACTTGCTAACAGGGTCAGTGGGGAAATTG
Source organism: Chloroflexota bacterium (assembly GCA_026706395.1). The sequence goes on along the minus strand of JAPOYU010000059.1, from coordinate 2,898 downwards.
ACCCCGGCAACTCCTTCCATATCAAAATGAATGTAGACTTTCAGTCCAGTTCCCATGATTACCTCGTTTCCTTTGCGGCTGAAAAACTGATGCGAATTGGGCTGTGAATAGGCCCTGTCCACTTGCCGAAATGGAGGCGCCAGCAGGCACTAGATCACGCTGGCGCCTTGCATGAACGATGCTGACCAATCTCCTGGCTCAGGCCTGAGCGCTAGATACTAGATGCCTGGCTGAGCGAGAATGGCGTCAGCCTTTTCTTTGGCCCCTGCCAGCGCGTCGGCCACGGAAACGTCTTCCAGGATCATTCTGGAAATGGCAGACATCACTTGGTCCTTGACCTCGAGCGCTCTCGGATGCAGCAAGGCCGGAACAGCAAATTGCTGTGTTTCGTAGAATGGCCTCCAATTGTCATCTGACGCGATAAAGTCATCGTGCCACTGGTTGGGCCAGGTGATAGCCGTTCCGTATTTGCCAACTTCAACGCCCATGGCGTCATTCGGATTCATGAGCATCCACGCCAGGAACTTCCAGGTCTCCGCTCTTTCATCGTCCGGCTTGTTGGGGTTCACGATCCAGCCGGCAAATGAACCGGCAGTAATACGATTGCCGCCGGCGACTACCGGCCAAGGCGCGACGCCGACCTCGAAAGGCAGATCCTTGTTCTTCATGGTGGCATAGAAGGCGGGGAAGCTGAGCAGCGAGACGATGCGACCGGCCTCGAAATCACCGAAGGGATTGGTGACGAAGCCCGGTGTGATCGATTTGTATTTCTTGAAGAAGTCGACATACTGTTGGAAGCCGGCGACAGCTTCGTGCGAGGTGAAGATGGCTTCTTTGCCATCCGCGCTCAAGACATCGCCGCCTGCCTGCCGCGCCAGTATAGGTGTACTTCGTCCATTCAACATCGTTTTGGTTGAAGAAATGGGGTCCACCATTGGCCAGCAGCGCGAGCAAAATGCGCTCGGGCAGACGGTCGCCGGGAAACTGCGAGAAGTTCACCGTCACATCGGAACGTCCACCAGCGGTTTGGTAGGCCTCGGCGAAGCTGTTGGCAACCTCGGCTGCGCCGCCCCAGGCGACTGACCAATAATCAAGTGTGACGGTGTTTTGCGCTGCCACCAGAGAGGCGGGTAGCAACGAGCTGGCTGCTTCACCACCAGCGACGCCTGCAGTTGCCTTTAAGAAATCGCGACGGCTCAGCCTATGTCTTAAATTCTTTCTTTCGCTGTGTCATTTGCTTGCCTCCTAAATCTTGTACTATGATTCTCTTTAGCGGCTGAGAATTGGTATCGGCGCAAAGCGTCAAACACCTCCTTATCTACGGCGCGCCATTCCCTGTATCCGCTGACTGTTTTTCCCCGCTGACAATTCGTTTGATGCGCTCCTGAAATCCCAAAAACTGCTGCTGCAGCGCCTGGCGCGCCAACTCCGGGTCACGTTGTTTGATGGCCTCCAGAACATTGCGATGCGCGCTGATGACCCAGTCGCGATCGGGAGAATAGAGTTCTCCACTCTCGTGATTGTAGAATGCCAACCAAAAGGAACTGAATAGCTTCATGAGCGTCTGATTCTGCAGCGTACCTAAAATTATGCGATGGAATTCTTCATCAAATTGAATGTAATCTTCGCCGAGCTTCATGGCGCGTTCCCACTGCAACATCAGGATATCAAGTTGCAGGAGTTCATCATCTGAGATTCTTTTGACGGCGTCTCCGATCACGGCGATTTCCAGCCATTTCCGAATCTGATACAGCTCCACCAAAGTTTCCGGGCTAACTCGCATTCCGAATTGCAGCGTTGCCAGCACCGGGTCGAAATTCCACTCTCGAAGAAATAAGCCCTCACCGTGGCGTACTTCAATAATGCCGAGCGATTCTAAGGACTTCACCGCTTCTCGCACCGGACCGCGACTAACGCCTAATTCTCTGGCGAATTCTCCCTCAGGGGGCAGGGGGTCGCCCGGCTTGAGGTTGTATTCGATGATGTAATCTTTAATGTGATCTTGCAGGACAACGCTCAGTAACGGTCCACGCAACTTTCGATTCACAGTTCGATTTAGAGGAGACTTTATCACTGCAACTCCATATATGAGAGGCGATTTCAGATATATGATATCTCAGAACCGAGTTTATCTTGTGATGGATTCTTTGTCAAATGCTTGCCGCAATACGGTTGTACGCATTGCAAGCTTTACTGACTAAGCTAACAGCAGGTGATTTCCGTGCAAACGAAGACGTAACGGGATGTATTGCAGAATAGCCCTTCTGTGAAGCAAACAAGTCATTAGGTGAAACTGAGGCACTATGCTGAAGTCATCTCGCAAACGATCTCGCTCCGTATGAATTCAGCGATGTTCTAGTTGGCATAGGCTATTGGCACGGCCCAGATCACCTTGCTTGAGCAATAGTCTTCTCCCCAAACCGGCAATCCGGAATCCGCGACAATCATGCACAACTGCTCCCATGGCGTCTGTCCCGTTTGCGCAGCGGCTTCATATAGTGGCCGGGCGATCTCCAGCAGGCGACCGTCAAAGACCTAGCCGGGCAAAGTCTAGGCGAAACCGTCGGCTTGGATCTCCGTCCGCCGATGTGTGAGCAGGCCAGCCCGGAAGGGCCGGCGTGATAATTCAGTTTTCCTTATTCAATCCGACCGGCGAGATCAGATATGGCCAGCGTCAATACCATCGTCGGTATCGAATAGCTGTAGCTGTAATTTAGGCGAGATCCAATGTTGCCATCACGCCGATGTGATCGGAAAGCAGCAGACTGCCATCATTAATCGGCTCCGAGTTTACGAGTGAGACGCTGACCACAGGGTCAAGGCGGTCGCGCTGCGTGAATAACCCGTCGATGCGTTTGACGAGCTGCTCGTCATGGTCTAAGGGGGCGGTGTATCCGG